>JAYUSJ010000121.1:0-6164 GCA_043755735.1 Verrucomicrobiaceae bacterium
AAGGGCTGCGCGGGGTCGGAGGGCACGCGGAGATGCTGGGGTTGGACTTTCGAGCGCGAGAGCTTGAGGTCGATCTCAGCGGCTGCGCCATTTTTTAGCCCCTCGAAACTGCTTTCGACGGCATAGGCAATCCGGCAGGCTTCTTCGGACGTGGCCGTGAGTCCGAGTTTCCGGGCGAAATCGGAGGGAGCGATGTTCGTCGGGGCGGGGGATGCGAGGAAAGAAGCAGCCCGCTCCCGGGCCGTGGCCACGATACGATGCACTTCATCCGCAGTCTCGGCCCTTCTGCAATCAGCCTCCAAGTCGTCCAGATACGAGCGAACGTCCGGCAAGCCTGGAGCGGTGCGGGCGCTGAGGTGGACGCATACGACCATCGGATACTTGGTGCGGCCCTTTCCATCGCTGGAATCCCACATCCGTCCGAGCAGGGTATTGACGAGATCGTTCCAAAGGAAGACGTGGCGGAACGCGATAAGGGGCTCTTCGGTGGAGCCCGCCTCCCATTTTCCGGAATCAACGACGCCTCCGATTCCATGGACGTAGAGCGATTCCTTTGCGGCGACGAGTGCCTCGGAATCGAGCCCCAAGTCGTCGATGTGATCGTTCCATCCGAGATGTTTCCCGAACACGCCGACATGTGCGGACGGCGTCTTGCTTCCGAGGAGGTCGGAAAGTTTCGACGTGAATGAGGAGAGCCAGCCCGCCATTTTTGAAGTGGTTAATTGCCGGAACTCTGGAGCTTCTGGAGGATTTCCGATTTGCTCGGCGCGGAGAAATCCGGTGGCTCGAATTTTTTGTACTGTGGGGGCTTTGGCCGCGTGCCCTGCGCCTCCACACGAACAGTCACGCCCGAGCTGGATTTTGTCCCGACGTCACCGCTGTCCACCTTCACGCCGCCTCTCGCATTGGTGGCTGGATCGGAGAGGCCGATGCTGAGACTTCCTCCGTAGGAAAAGCTTCCCACGTGAACAAACGAGCCAAGCGGAATATCGTAAATGTTGCTGCCATTCGCCGTCTTCCATTTGTTCTGCTGCTGCACGCTGACGACATACTTGAAGCCCTTCATATCATCATCGAAGCGGTCCTTCTCAGCCTTGTTTGCACTGCTGATTTTCTCGAAATCCTCGGGTGCTTTTTTCATGCGCTCCAGGTTTTCTTTCAGGCCGGAGAGGCGGGATTTTGCGGAGTCTGAAATGCTCACGTAGGCTTCGGCTCCAAAGTCTTTTTCCCAGGAGCTGATCAGCCCCTTCGCTTTGGTCTGTGCCCATCCGGTAGGTGCCTTGTCCGTGGTGATCACGAATGGGAAGAAGAGACCTGTTTTCACCGAATTCGTGCTCTCTTGAACGTAAGCCTGCACTATTGCGTCAAGGCGCCGCTTTTCTCCGCTTTCGAGGAGTTGGTTGCATGGTCCCAAAAAGTCTGGAAGCGGCTTCGTCTTGGCTGCCGCCGCCGACAAGTCAGGCTGCCGGGCGGTGAGGACACTGCGCAGGTCTTTGATGGAGTTCTTGATCGTCGAAAACTCCTTCCATCCGGACCCGACAAGACCCTCGGTGGGATCTTTGCCGTTCGCGATTTCCTCCGCTTTCTTGTAGGTTGCATAGCGCCCCGCATATACGCGACTTGCGAGCCCGCCGTCCTGGTAGTCGGCAAGATATGCGTCGAGTGCCTCGAATTCTTTCTGCTCCTCAGCGTCAAACGTTCCTTCCAGGCTCTTCTCGAGTTTCGCTTGCTCCTCTGCGATTCTCTTGTCCACGTCGGAGTAAAGCTTTGCTGTTGGGTGTTCGAGCAGCAGTGGCGGTTTGACTGCGTCGCGGATCTGCTGAAATCTGGCGCTCGATTGCGCTTTGCTTTCCGTGACGAGCTTGGTGTAGGCGCCCTTCATGGATGGGGCGGCATGGTCAAGTAGTTCGGATTCGAGTCGCTGATCAATTGCGGTCTTCAAAACCGCGAGCTTGCCGAGTTGCTCTTTCAGCTTCGCGTCTTTTTCCTCCATCGAGCTCAGCCCTTTCGAGATCGAGTTCATGTCCTCCTCCACTTTGCGGAAGGCGCGAAGATCGTCGCGAAGCTTTGCGACATCGGCAGCGGCTGCGCGTTGCTTCTCGACACTGCTCGCTCCGAGTTGCAAGAGCCGGCCCAGACCTGCGTCGATCGGCTTATTCGCTGCAAGGCTTGCCGCACCTTTGTCCAAGAGCGCCGGCACCCACACTCCTTTTGGATTCTGCGTGTAGGTATATTCAAACGCCGCTTTGAATTGGTTGATCGATTCCTCGGATGCAGGCACGCGCGTGGCGGTTGCATACTGGAGCAGGGGAGTAAATACCGCATCGGGAAGGTCGGTGATTTTGCCCTTCGTCGGCCCGGTTTTTTCCGCTTCGATTCGGATGAGCGCGAGCAGCGCCTTTGCCTCGCGGTCGAAGCGGGTGTCAACTGAATCGCCTTTGTCCACGGCACCATCCAGCTTCTCATTGAGCATCCGGTTTCGTGCTGCTTCCACGATCGGGAAAATCGTGCTGGCTTCGAAAACAATTCGCTGCGCGTCGAGTCGGTCCGTGTCGATGTTCGCAGCCCGTAGCATCGGGCGATACACCCAGCCTGTATCGATCGGCTTTTGCGCGATGTCTTTTAGCTGGGTTTGAAAAGCGAGAAGCGGCACGCCTTTCGAGCCCACCTGAAGCGGCGGTTCGACTCCGCGATACTTCACGACGGTGTCGCCGGGCTTGTCGGGCGAAACAATAGGCTTCCAGTTACCGTAGCGCACCTTCCAGTCCGCGGGGTCCTTCGCGGTTGTCCAGAGGTCGCTGTGCTGCTTGATGCTGTCCGCAAACTGTCGGTACGCATAGAGCGTGAAGCCCACGAACAGCAACGCGAGAAGGCTCGCAGTCCCCCAAAGTACGAGGCTCCGTGTGCGCAGCATTTTCTTCGTATCGGTAGCGCGTGTGACGAGGCCTTTTTCACGGAAGATTTTCTCGGTGAAAATGTCGCGCAAGAAATAAGCGCGCTCCTTTTCCCACACTTTGCCTTCGGGAAGATTGTCGGTTGTGATGCCGAGTGCGAGGGCAAGTTCCTGATCGAGCGCCGAGCCTTCGCGCATCGAACTGGTGAAGTAAATGCCCCGCAAAAACAGCGGCTTCGGCGACCATGGTCCGGCGACGAAGATTTTCTCCAGATACATCCGCAGGCGCGGTGCGATGAGTTGAAAGCTTTGCGGCAGCGCGTAGAGCGCGTCCACTTCGTCCGCCCGGCGGTCACCGCTGTGCGGCACGGGGTCTCGCAGAATGCTGAGGCGACGTTTCTTGATTCGCTCCACGACGGTCCCCAGATGGTCCGTCACGCGGTCCGGGGCGAACGGAGTATCGCGGTCCTCGGGGTTCGACCATCCGAGCATTTGATTGACGCTGTTCACGTCTGCAAAATCGTCGAAGAACTCTCGGAATCCGGAAAGAAGGTCGCATTTCGTAATGACGACGAACACGGGGAATCGAATGTCGAGCGTCCGCTGGATGACCTCGAACTGCTGCGCGATTCGCGATGCTTTATCGTGCAGCTTGTTATCGACGTCTTTGATGAGGGCGTCGGCCGGGATGGTCAAGATGAGACCATTGATCGGGCAGTTCGGGCGGTTTCTGGAGAGCAGTTGAAGGAACTCTTTCCACTCGCTGGTCTCGCCGGGCTTGACGTCCTTGAACATCATCTTGCCTGCGGTATCGAGGAAGACGGCCTGGTTTGTGAACCACCAGTTCATGTTGATCGTTCCGCCTGTGCCTTGCAGTTCGTCCTGCATCCCGGGCGGGAATCCAACGTTGCATCGACGGATTGCTTCGGTTTTTCCGGAGCCTGGTTCGCCGACCACTACATACCATGGGAACTTGTAGGTGTTTGCGACGTCGCCAAATTTCGAAAGTCCTTCGAGGAATTTCTGGCGCAAGCGATCCAACTCGGCGCGTCCCGCCGCATCGCTCACTCCTGCCGGAGCATTCGACGAGTGCTGGTTGAGTTCATTCGCCATCGAGGTCGCGCGGCGTTTGCGCAGAAAACCGCGGATGGCGAAAAAGCCCGCGATGGCGGCAATCATCAGGACCATCCCGATGCCGACGATCAACGCGAGCTTGCTGTCGAATAGTGACACTGCGCCTACGATGCTCGTGCATGAGAGCAGAGCGATCGTGTTTCGAATGGCGGGCGGTAATTCAAGAAACTGTTGCATGGCCGTTTATTCAGGATTGGTTTTCGGGGCTTTTCCGGGATCGTTTTCGAGAATGACTTTCAGCGAATTTTTCAATTCGCCGGTCGCTTTTGAGAAGAAGTACATGTTGCATCCCAACGCCGTCAGCCCGCATATCAGGAAGATGACGAGCATCAGCCAGACGCGGCCGGTGGGTGGTTCGACAAGGTCGCGTGTGTCCGTGCGGTCGTATGCTTCCGGGCAGATGCGCGCTTGAGAATCGCTCTCCATGTAGCTGCGAATGCGGAGCGAAATATCCTGCATTTTTTTGCGGAGGAATTCCGGCTGGGAGAAATAAAAGCCCGTGAAGCCGAGGCCCATGCACGTGTAGTAAATCGTGAGCTTCTCGCTGGCTTCATCACTCGTGTCGCGCAGCGTTTCATCGAGGAGATCGAAAAATTTTTCGTCGCCCGCGAGTTCGTCCCGCTTGTAGGCGAGGCGCTCTTTTTGCCACTGCTTTGCGCACGGCAGCTTGCTCTCCGCAATCATCGAATCGACGAAGAAAACGAGCGGCAGTTCCACCGCTTTGAATAGAGCGGCGAGTTTGAAGTCGGACGCGACGCGGGATTTGATGTCCTCGAAAAGCCCGAGCACTTCGGACCTCACGGAGGCGAATTCAAAACTCGCGGATTTCCGACCCGCCCGGTTGAGGCGGCAGATGTATTGAAAGATCGGTTCGCAGGCTTCGAGGAGTGTCATTTGGAGTTCTCGGCGGTTGATGGGACGACCATGTAGAGGCTGATTTGGTAGTCAGATGTTTCCATTTCCGGCCAGCGGATGCAGGCTGCTTTTTCCTTCTGGAGCAAGTCCCAGTGGCGTGCTCCTTCAGTGCGATTGAGCCGGAAATAATGCAAGTCTGCCGAAGCGGGCAGTTCGAGCGGCGGATGCCTCTCTTCTTTCATCGGAAGACCGAAGAACGCGCGCTCGATCATGCTCTTTGGCATGAGCTTGAACTCGTCGCGATTCTCGACCAGTTCTGCCAGCCCGCGCGCGTCCTGCTTGGTCCGGATGCCGATAAGGTAGTCGGTCGGAACGCTGAAGTGTTTGTCTTCGAAATTCGCAGCAAGCCATTGTCCCTCGGATTTGAAGTCGAGCTTCCAGAAACTCGGCGCGACCGCTCCGCGGAGGTATTTGCGGATTTTGTCCGACAGTTCGCGGAAGCTGAGCGCGGGATTGTCGTGGTCGTACGGGGTCACGTCGAAGTCCGTGCTCGCCGGATAAAGCGCGAGAAGTTCCGCGAGAAGTTCGCGCAATTCCAGATACCATTCGAACGGTGTGATTCCCGGTGCCGCAGCCATCGACGGCATCTTCGCCGCGTAGCGGTTGATCGTGCGGAGACGCCAGACTTGTTCGAACTGAAGCCCGCGGAGGCTCGCAAGATCAAACGTGCCGCCGCGCGTGAGTTGCACGACGAGCTCCCGGCGACTGGCCTCAAGCTGTGCGCTCAAGTCGCGAACGATGTCGCGCAGCGTGGGCGATGCACTCACGATGATACAGGCCGGTGTGAAATCAGGATCCTGCCTTGGAATTCCGGACTCCTCATTCGTCGAACGGACGATCCGCAGAAGTGGTAAAACTTCCATGTCCGAATCGTCTTCATTTTCGAGGATGAGCCGCGCATTGATCCGGCGGATCATCACGGTCTTTTGGTTCTCCCCGGTGTTCTCGTCCGAGTAATCTTTTTCCACGGCCCGAAAGATCAACTTGGCGCGTGGATCGGTATTCGTTCCGGGCTCGATGGTGTTCGCCCGCTCATCGACCCAGAGCGGAACCGCCAATGCGATGGCGAATCCGCCCGGCCGTTCGGCGAACGCTTTTTTGATGTCGATAATCGGAAGATCCGCATTCCGCGGAACATCCACTTCCAGACCGCTCCGTGTGATGACGCGAAGCTTGTCGAAGCGGATGCGCTTGTTCTCCAGATCGTCGTAGTTGAGCTTCA
>JAYUSJ010000122.1:0-20806 GCA_043755735.1 Verrucomicrobiaceae bacterium
ACCAAAACCAACCATGAAACTGTAACCAAAGTCCACGGCAGGTGTTACCCATGTCCTGAACCACATGTGTTACCCATGTCCTGACCCACGCCCTGCGACAAGTCACTTCTCACCATTCACAAATCACAGACAACTCCCGCTACTCCCCGAGCATCGTCTTCAGCGTGGGCTCGATGGCCTCCGCGATGATCTCGTAGCCCTTTTGCGTGGGGTGGAGGAAGTCGCCCATGACTTCCTTCGAAATGCTCGCGTCCGGTTCCAAGAGCTTCGGCGTCACGTCTTGAAATGTGATGCCGTCCTTCCCGTCGAGCGTTGCCAGTAGCACATTGGTCTTCGCGACTTTCTCGCGAGTGGCGTCCGGCTTTGCGCCGCGCGGATAGATTCCCAGGAGCAGCACCTTGGCCGCAGGCTGGCTGCGGCGGACTTCGGCGAGGATCGCTTTTACGCCCTCGAAGATTTCCTCGGGCGTGTTCTTGCCCATGTTGTTCGTCCCGATGTTCACCACCACCGCGCGCGCACCGGCACCGTCGAGTTCCCCGTGTTGGAGACGCCAGAGCGTGTTCTCCGTGTAGTCGTAGCCAAAGCCCAGATTCGCTGCTTCGCGATGGCCGTAGTATTTCTCCCACACCGCCTTGCCGGGCTGACTGCGATCATGTGGCTGGCCGCCGAACATCTGCGTAATGCTGTCGCCGATGAACACCAGCGACGCCTTCGTTGCCGCCGTGCGCGCCGACACGAGGCGATGCCGCACTGCCCAATCGTAAGTCGGATAATCCCGGTCCTGCGTGCAAGGCACCACCGATGAAGGCAGCCGCTTCGCATCCGGCGCGGACGCCACCTCCAGCAGCGCCGGCTCGCTCACCGTCTTCCGGTCTGCGCTCACGGAAACCGCCTTCACCTTCCCGCCCGCCCGCAAAACGATCGGCGCGAGATACGGACCCGACTTCGCGCCCGGCGCGGAACCATCGATCGTGTAACGGGCGTGCGCACCCTCCGGCGCGGCGATGATGATTTCCCCCGCTGCGTTGCGCTCCAGCTTTGGAGCGTCGAGCGCGAGAGCCAGGCAAGTCGTCGTGAAAAAGAAGGACGCAATAAGTTTCATACCCTGCGTCCTATCCGGAAAATTTCCGCATTGCACACCGTCAATTCCCGCTAAAATCACCCCATGAAAATCCTACTCCTCATCCTACTCGCCGCGCTCGTCCCGCTTCGTGCGCAGGACGACCCCGCGCAGGAGCCCGCCGTCCGCGCAGTCGCCAAGACCATGCCCGCCGTCGTCAACATCAACACCGAGTCCGTCACCCATCGCCAGGTCCGCGACCCCATGGACTCCGTCTTCGAAGACTACTTCGGCCGCCAGATGCGACCACCCCGCGTCATCAAACAGAAACTCCAAAGCCTCGGCAGCGGCTTCCTCGTCGATGCCAGCGGCTACATCCTCACCAACGCCCACGTCGTCGATCGCGCCGCCGAGATGAAAATCTCCGTCACCACCCACGACGGCAAAACCTACACCGCCCAATACATCACCGGCGACGCCGACATCGACCTCGCCCTCATCAAAATCGAAAGCAAAACGCCCCTCCCATTCATCCCCCTCACCGACCTCTCCCCGAACCTCCTCGGCCAGACCTGCCTCGTCCTCGGCAACCCCCTCGGCTACGGCAGCAGCGTCGCCCGCGGCATCCTCAGCGCAAAAGGCCGCAGCGTCACCATCGGCGAAATTGAATTCCAAAACCTCATCCAGACCGACGCCGCCATCAACCCCGGCAACAGCGGCGGCCCCGTCGTCGATATCGCCGGCAAACTCGTCGGCATCAGCTCCGTCAAAATGTCCTACACCCCCCAAGGCATCCCCACCCAGGGCCTCGGCTTCGCCATCCCCTCCAACACCGTCCGCGACAAACTCGACGAATTCCGCAAAATCGCCCGCGGCGAAAAAGTCGCAGAAAAGCCCGGCCTCGCCAAAAAATACTTCGGCCTCACCCTCCAGACCCTCGACGAAAAACTCGCCACCAGCTCCGGCTACCCCGCAGGCAGCGGCGTCCTCATCACCGAAGTCGAACCCAAAACCGCCGCCAGCCTCGCCGGCATCGAGCCCGGAATGCTCATCACCACCATCGGCCGCTACGACGTCGCCGACGTCCGCGCCGTCGAAAAACTCCTCAGCCACATCGACAGCGGCAACCGCGTCGATTTCGGCATCCAGTGGAAAGCCCGCGCCGCCCGCGGCCCCAAGACCGCCACCGACACCATCCGCCTCGTCGCGCGGTAAGACGAGAAATCTACCGCCCCCAGTCAACCCAACACCAGCCAGCGTTTCATCGCCGACTCGATCTCAGACATGTCAGCCACCGAAAGCGTCGTAATCTTCCTCATGAACTTTGCCAACGGCACCGGAGCAAGGCCCTGAATGTTGAAGCTCCCCTCCTTCAGCGCGGGCACTCGCAGCGTCACCGAAAATTGCGACGGATGATCCGAAGTTGTATGAGGAACTGTCGCCACCAACGCAAAATCATCATCACCCAACGGCGCACTCACCACCGCCACCGGACGCACCTTCCCCGCGATCCCCAAGTCCACCCACCACACCTCCCCGCGCATCGGGTCACTCATGGCTTCTTCGGTTCGTCCAACACCGCCCATGCCTCCGCAACCACCGACGCTTGATCGTCCTCCGTCCAAACCCCGTAAGCATCTTCCAACACAACGCCGATCCCCCGCTTCCGCTGCGTTAAATGCAACGCCGCTTCGATGCGCATCAGTTCTTCATTCGTCAAACCAGGCAAAGCCTCTTCGATTTCAGCGACCGTACTCATACGCCGAAAATGCCCGAACTCCCGCAACGCGTCAACCCAGCGTGTCGAGTGTGGTTCATGGTCCGATTCGGCGCGCCACGTGGGCCAAAGGCCCAGCCCAAGCCAGCCTAGCTCAAGCGAGGCACGAGCGCAGGCCTAGATCGCAGCTTTTCGTAATCGTCACTTCGCCACCCGCCGGTAATACCGGATACCCTCAATCTTGCTGCCAAATTCCTTCAGCGGATAGACCCCGCGGCCTTCGGCGGTTCCGGGGTCGCATGTGAGGTAGTCGTATCCTTCCTTGCCGCAGATGACGACGAAGTGGGTTCCGTCGGGCGATTTTAGCTTCGCGATCACGGGGTTGCCCGCGCGGAGATTCAGGTCGATGAGCATATAGCTGGGAACGTCCTCGTAGGCCTTTTCGATTTTTCCTTCGCTAAGTTCCGCAGCCTTTTCCCAAACGATCCATCCATTGCCCACATAACCTTCGTTTTCGATTAGGTATTGGTTAAGCCTCGCCGGGTCCGTGTCGAATCCGTAGCTCGCCATGACCATCGCCGCGCTCGCCACGGCGCAACCTTCCGCACCGAGAGAGTTTTCCGTTTTGCCCAGCTTGTCCTTGCTCCAGCGCACGTCGCTTTGACGAAAGATGGGCACTTTGAGCTCCAGTCGCGGCTGCTGATAAAGCCCGCCGCTCGCTTCGCACGGGGCAATCTTGCGCCACTCGGCATCCCACTTTTTTCCGCGCCACCACCCAAACGTGATGCTGCCCACGATGGTGATGAGGATCACGGCGAGGGTGATCCGGAGGGACTTCTTTGCGGCGCGGTGTGGTGGTATGGACTCGGACATTTCCGTCACTCTGAACAACGCAGCAGCACCTTTCCAGATCTCTTCGCCTGCTGCGCGTGCACGAGCGCCTGCGAGATCTCCGCGAGCGGATAAACGGCCTCGACGGGCGTGGAGACGATCCCGTTTCGCAGAAGCTCGAACAGCTCATCGAACATCGCCGTGCGTTCTTGCGGCGTGGCATTTTGATACCACCGCGTGACCCAAAATCCGCGCCACGCGATGTCGTTGAAAATGAGCTGCCCGTTCGGAATTTTGAGCGGCTGCCGCGCCATCGCGCCGTAGGTGACAATCGTCCCGCCGTCCGCGAGCCGCCCGGCCATTTGCACTGCGCTCTCGCCGCCGACTGCATTCAGCGCGAGCCGGATGGGCGACGGCGCGCCGATGGCGTCGCCCACAAACACCGCGTCCGCGCCGATTGCGATGAGTTCGGGGATCAGCTCTTCGCGCCGCACAATGTTCGCGGACTTCCATCCGTAGTGCCGGCACATTTGGATGACGCAGCGCCCGACTGCAGAGTTTGCTGCGTTTTGCAAAACCCACTCGCCCGGCTCCAGCCGGACAAATTCCCGCAACATGCAAAGCGCCGTGGCGGGATTGATGCGGACCATCGCCGCCTGCGAGATCGGCACATCGTCCGGCACCGCAATCAAATCCGCCGCGAGCGCATTGCCCGCCTCCCGCCATGTCCCGAAGCGATGCGGAAGCAGCACTCGCGTGCCCTTTTCAAACCCATGCGCAGACTCCTCGACAATGCCGACGCCCTCGACCCCCGGAGTCCCCGGAAGCTCCGGCCGCACCGGATACTTGCCCTCCAGCACATTGATATCCGCAGGATTAATCGGCGCAATAAGCACGCGCACGCGCACCTCGCCCTCCGCCGGAGGAGGAAGGTTCACTTCGCAAAACCGCGCGACCGTTGCAGGATCGCCGTGTTCGGAAAGTAGAATGGCTTTGGTCTTCATCAGTCTTTTGCGGTCTGGTTTGCTTTGTCCCGTTCGATGAGATCCCAGATGAGCTTCAGCGTGTCCGTGGAAATGGAAACCTCGCGCAGCGCGGCCTCCACGCCTTCTACCGGAGCAGCCGTCGGTGGCGGCGGCGAGCCGGGCGGGCTGAGGAAAAGTGTGATCGGTTGCGAGAGAATCGGCGACGGTGCGGGCTTGCCGAGGACCTTTGCAAAGATGCCGCCGAGTTCACCGAATGAGTCGTGCATCGCGGTGAGGCGCTCGACGACTTGCACCATCGGGTCTTTGCCGTCGGCGCCGCGGAAGAGCTGGTTCTTGCGGAACGTCTTCTTGATATCCTCCCATCGCGCGGATTCTTCCGGCGTGATGGTGCCGGTGAGTTCCTTGAACTTCAGCAGGTTCGCCTCGGTGCCGGTGGTGAGCGTCTGCGCTTCGTTGCGGTAATACGACTGCAACAGCGATTCGAGCTCCGCGTCGTTCATCACGGGCGAGATTTTTTCCGCAAGCCGGCCCATATTGCGGTAGCTGCCTTGCAGCTTGAACGCGGGCTCCGTGCGGAATGCGTCGGACTGCGCGGCGCTGCGGATGTATTCCTCATTCACCTTCAGCACGACATCGCGGGCACGCAGAAGTTTTTTCATCACGCCAATAAACTCGGTCTGCTCGACCGGCGACAAATTGCTCTCAAAGTCCACGCCTTCCGTGCTGTCCGTTTCCGCAATTTTGATCACGGCGAGAATGTCTTTCTGCGATCGCGACGCGAGCCGCGCGAGTGTGGGATTCGAGCCTGCGGCGTTTTCGAGGTAGCTGGAATTGAACACATCCGCGTGTGCGCCGACCACGTCGCCGAGATTGTACGTATCGGCGCGGTTCGCGAGCATGTCGGGGATTTTGAACTTCTCGCCGCTCTCGGTGTAAGGATTTCCCGCCATCACGACGATGACCTTCTTCCCGCGCAGGTCCCACGTCTTCGACTTCCCGCGCCAGACACCTTCGATGCGCCGGGAGCCGTCGCACAGCGAGATGAATTTCTGCAAAAACTCCGCGCTGAGATGCTGGATGTCGTCGAGACAGATCATCACGTTGTCGCCCATTTCAAAAGCGAGCCCGAGCTTCTCCATCTCGTCGCGAGCCGCTGCATTCGGAGCCTCGGCTGGATCGAGCGAAGTAACACGATGCCCGATCGCCGGACCGTTGATCTTCATGAACACGATGCCGAGCCGGCTCGCGACATATTCGACGAGCGTCGTCTTTCCATAGCCCGGAGGCGAAATGAGCAGCAACATGCCCATACGGTCCGTGCGTTTCGCATCGCCCGCCGCGCCGATTTGCTTCGCGAGATTGTCGCCGACGAGCGGCAGATACGCGGAGTCGATGAGCCGGTTGCGGATGAAACTGGTGAGCACCTTTGGTTTGAAACCGTCGAGCTTCAGACGTTCGCGCGCCGCTTCGAGCAACTCGCGCTTCAGCGAAACGAAGCGTGTGTAAAGCGGAACGACATTGGCCTCATGCGCCCGCATCCGCGCAGTGAAATCAAGGTAGTCGAGTGTGAGAACGCCGTTCGAGATACGCGAATGCGAGCCGTTCATCCCGCTCAGCTCGCGCACTGCGGCGGCGTTGATCGTCGCTGGAGCAGTGGAATTACGGAGGATGAGCGAAGCCGCTTCATCGAGAAGCTGATGCTCCCCCGTGTGCGCCCGCAGCCAGTCGCGGATAAGCGAAAACTCCGCGCGGATATCCGCCGAGACAGCCTTGCGTGCATCTTTGAAAGCACTAGTGCCGCTGCGCTCAACCAGGAATGCCTGGAAGCTCTCAACGAGGGCGACAGCCTCCGGCGCCGCCGGAAAAACGCCATCGCCGCTGAGGACGTGAAAAAGGAATTCAGCACCACCGGCCTTGGACTGCGGCACTACCGAATCCAGCTCGCCCAGAATTTCCGCGCTCGGTTTCTGCGTGGGAAAAAATCGCCCCATCGCTCCAAAGCCGCGGAGCTTCGCGGTAAGCAGTGCTTTTGCGTCGCCATCTGGAAACGCTGTCCATGCAAGCACGGCGTCCGTGCGCGATTGTGTGTCGAAGCGCAGCAGACCGAGCGTTCGCTGCATCTCGATCACAGCTTCCACGATCTTTGCGGCATCAGCGTCGTGGACGCCTTTGATGTAGCCTTCGCCAAGGCGCGTGGATGCAAATGCTGTAGTGGTGCTGGCGACCTCGCCTGTATCGGTCGCCTCCGGCGACCCGCCGGGGCCTCGGGCGGGTCGCCCGAAAGACTGCTGCAGGCGGGTCGCCTGCGCCACTACCTGCCACGCCAGCCACTCCGCACGATACACGTCGGCGGTCTCGGATACCGTGTCCAAGCCCCACACAGGCCGCGTCGCCTCGAAGTTCGGGTCCTCGATTGGTTCGAAGAAGTTCGTCCCGGTGATGTGCAGGCACATCGCATCGCCGCGCTGGACGATGGTGAGGTCGAGGTCCTGCGTGTTGACCAAAAATTGATGCCGGCCAAGCTGGATCGCGCCGCTTCCGCCTGCGAACAAATCGCGCCGGTCCTTGAACTGCCGCACGGCATCCTCACGGATGGTTTTCAGCCGACTGCCGAGGTCATCGGCTTTTGTCGTGTCGCCGAGCGCGAGCAATTGCGCGGTGAGGTCGCGCACTTTCTCCACCATCATATCGCTCGCAAAATACGCGTTGATTTCATCGAGTCCCGGCAGGTTGTCGGCGCGGTGCTTGATGCCCTTCAGAATCCGCTCCGCCGCAGAAAGCAGCCCGTTTGCGCGGCGGTTGCGCGCCTCGACGAGCTCAAGTTTGCGCGACTCAAACGCTCCGGCAAACGCAGTGCGCTTATCTGCGAGTTCGCCGACGAATTCCTCGAAGTCGGCAAACCGCGCTTCGAGTTCCTCGACTTGCACCATGAGCTTGTTGAGAAACTCATCGCACTTCTCAGGCGTCGCGCTGAGGTCGAGATAATTGGCGAGCGCCTGATCGAGCAATCGCTGTTGCGAAGCAAACTCCGCGACCGCCTCGGTGCCGCGCAAATCGCGGATTCGCTGGCGCAGTCCCGCCCGCGCTTGATTCAGCGTGGCGTAAATGCCGGAGACATCCTCGATAATCCGCGTCGTCTCGGTGGCATCGGCGATTTTCAGGTTGCCGACGGTTTCGACGAGAAGGTCGAGGTCTTTTGCAGATGCAGCGATTTCGTCGTCGAGCTTTTGCGCATCGGCGACCTTCGGCATTTTCGGCACCGCTTCACGCAGCGCGGAAACCTTCACACGCAGCGGGTCGAGCGATTGCGGCGCGAGCAAAAACTGCACGGTTCGCTCGGCAAGCGCGGTGGCTGTGGTGGCGACTTCCTGCTCGGTTTTTTCCACGAGCGCGATGTCCACGTAGCGCAGCTCTTTTAGCGAAATCAGTTCGCCACGCGCCGCTCGAAGCGCGGCGAGTTTTTCGACGAAGTGCCCGATTTGATCGAACGCCTGAGTTGGCAACGACTTCAAAATCGCCGTCGCTTTTCCGATCACACGTTGCGACTCGGCGGCGGTGTTGCGTTTGATCGCCGTGACTTTGTCAAACTCCGCCAGCGCGGAAGCGGCTGCTTCTTTGATCGCGAGTAGCGGCTCTTTCAGCGCAAACGATTCAGCGCGATCCAACCAAAAATACGCATCAAGAATGTCGGTCGTCTTTTTGACCAAATCGAGGTAGAGGCCGGAGTAGCTGTCCTCTTTTCCCAGCAGCGTGAGCACTTCGCCGCACTCGGCCATCGCTCGCACAACGGTCGGGTTTCCGATTTTGAAAAGGTAGCTGTCGCTCTTGGTCGGCGGCTGCCAATCCGCGCCCACAAAAGGCGTCTGCCAAATCTGCACGACATGGTGTTTCTGCGGCTCCGGTCCTGCGCGAAAGACGGCGAGTTCGCCATGTTCGAACAGCGAAAACCCGTGGCAAATCAGCGGCGTATCGCACTGCCGCGCGATGACGTTGTAGCTAAAGAGAACGTAGGTTCCCGAGTCGCGCTCGTAGAAAACAAAGAGCGTGTCCTCGCCGTTTGGCGACGCGACGCGCTTGTGAAAGAGCAGACCCTCCATGCCGGTCTCGAACTCTTTGTGCTCGCCGCTTTGCAGGTAGTAGCCGCGCGGGTGCATGATGCCGTGTCCGTCGGGCAGGAGAACACAGGCTTCCTCGATGGAATCAATGCGCCGGACTTCGCCGAGCTTTTCGTTGAAGACAAAATAGCGCGTCTTTTTTTCCTGATACGGGCGGATACGCAGCAGGATGAGATTACCCAGCACCGCGTGGTATATCTCGGCGTCGTCGAGTGTCTGGTCGCGTTGCTCGACGGGCTCGGAGTAAATGCCCGCGCCGCTCGCCGTGTTGTCTTCGACCTTGATGGTGAGGTCGCCACCGACGCATTCAACAAAGCCGCGGTCCTCGATGGTGATATGCGGATGGATGCCGGCGCGGTGCTGCTCGCGAGTCGCGCGCTTCCACTCAAACTCGTGCTGCGGCGGATAGAGATACTCGTGGTCGAATCGATTGCCGAGGTAGCGAATCCCCGAGCCGTCGCAGAGCCACTTAAAGGTCTTGATGTCCGTGACGGTCTTGCCGACGCGAAACTCCATGAACAAGTGCGGCCCACGCACGGTGAGCTTCGAAAGCGCCGTGCCTTTGTAGTAGCGATAGAGCGACTTGAAGTCGGTCTCGAACTGCCCGTCCGCCAGTTCGCTGAGCGGCAACGCGGAAAAGGAACGCTCTTTGTATTGGTAGAGCGAAAAGACATCCGCGACATGCGTTTCGCTGCGAAGACCGAGCTGCACATTGTAGCCAAAAATGAACCGTCCGCCGCCGACGTGACGCATGTCGCGCGGCGTGCAGTTGTTTTCTGTGGTGAGCCGCTCGGTAGCGACAAGCGCCGTGGGAATCGCACCGAAAACATCCTGCCGCGCGACATTGAGTTTCGCGAGCCGCTCGCGCAATTCGGTGCCGTGCGCATTGAGGCGCGCACGGAGAATCTCGTAGGTGCCTTGCTCGAGTTTCTGCGCGGGTGCTGCCGTTGGCGTGGTGTCAGACATTGATTTAGGGCGGATAGGGCACATAGGCCCTAGATGGCCTATTGGCCCCCTGGACTACGCCTTTCCCGCAGCGGCGAGCGTCTTGTCCGCGAGGCCGAGGCGGTGGGCCTGACCGATGAGCATGGTGAGCAATCCTTTCGTTTTTCCGTCGTCGGCGATGTCGGCCATTTTGCCGAGGGCGGCTGCGACGCTGAGGTTTTTCACGTCTTCGCTCGTGAGGCCAAACTGGTTGATGAATCCCTTGAGCTGCGAGTGGAAATACTCCGGGTCGCTGTTGAAGAATGTCTCCTTCACATCGGTGAGCGTCGCACTACTGTTCACGAGCTTCTCGAACGACTTGCCCGCTGTGACTGCGCCGGTAATGCGGTCGAGGAATGCCATGTCGCCGCCGACGATGTCGATCTTCGCACTCTTGAGCGCTTCGCTGACGACACTCGCCTGACTGCTCGCAATGTCCGCCTGAGTGCGGATGCCCGCGAGCTCCACTTCCTTCTCTTTGTTGAGGCGGAGTTTGAATTCCTCGTGCTCCTTGCCGACGGAATCGAACAGCTTCATCGCTGCCGCTTTCTTGGTGATGCCCTCGGCTTCCGCACCGGCCTTGAGCTGCATGACCTCCGCCTCCGCGGTTCCCTGATCGCGGACCGCGCTTGCTTTCGCTTGCAAGACTTGTGCTTCAGCGAGCCCGGTAGCGGCGGCTTCAGCAGTTGCGCCCGCTGCGAGGGAGATTTTCGCGGCGGACATCTTGGTCGCGGATTGCTCTTCGGCGTCTGCGAGGATCAGTATTTCGCGGGCTTTGCGCTCGGCGGCCTCGCGTGAACCTTCTGCGTGCGTGACGGTCGTCATGCGGTCCTGCTCGGCGCGGAGTTCGGCGGATTTCTTGGCGGCTTCGGCCCCCTTGATGTCCTTGATGAGCACAGCCTCCGCATCTTGCTCGGCGGCGGTGATGGCAACCTTCTTCGCACGGTCTGCTGTCGCAAATGCCTCGGTATCCTTGATGCGCTGTTGTTCGACGACAACCGTCTTCTCCACTTCGAGTCGCTGGCGGATGACATCCTGAATCGCCTTCTTCTCAGTCTCGACAGCCTTGTCTTTATCAATCTGCGCAAGCGTCACGATGCGTTCGCGCTCGGTGACTTCCACGAGGCGATCTTTCTCCACGCGCTCTTTCTCCACCACATCGGTGCGCTCGCGATTGCGTGCTGCGACGATGATCTGACGGTTCTTGTTCTCCTCTGCGATTTGCAGTTCCTCCTCCACAGCGATGCGCGCCTGCTCGCCTTTTAGGCGGCCTTCCTCCTGCACTTTCTTGGACTCGGCATCTTCGCGCGCAGTGATGCTGGCGATCTCGCGCTTCTGCTTTTGCTCGGCTTCTGCGAGCTGCTTTTGCATTTCGAGGATCGCCTCGCGGCCTTCCACGTTTTGCTTTGTGATCGTCTTCTCGCGCTCGTTGTCGATCTTGTTGGAGAGCACCTTTTGCGTCGCCGTAAGCTCGGTGATTTTCTTGATGCCCTCGGAGTCCAGAATGTTGTCGGGGTTCAAAAGCGAGAGCGGTGTTTGCTCGAGGAAATCGATCGCGACGTCGTCAAGAACGAAGCCGTTCAGATCAGTGCCGACGGTTCTTAAAATGCCCTCTTTCAGCTTATCGCGGCTGTTGTAGAGCTCCACGAACATGAACTGCCGGCCCACGGTTTTCAGGCCCTCGGAAAATTTCGCGTCGAACAATTCGATAATGGCCTGGAGCGACGAAGCGCGCTCGCAACCGATGGATTGCGCGACTTTCAGCACATCGGCCTCGGTCTTATTCACCCGCACGAAAAACGCGACTTTGATATCCGCTCGCATGTTGTCCATGCAGATGAGCCCGTTCTTTCCCTGCCGGTCGATTTCCACACGCTTCACGGAGATGTCGATGTATTCGGCGCGGTGAATGATTGGATAAATCACCATGCCGGAAAACTCCACTTTCGCGCCGCCCATGCCCGTTTTTACGAGAGCCTGGCCTTGCGCGACTTTGCGGTAGCAGGTGAGCAGGGCGAATATTCCGCCGACGAAAATGATGACGACGAGGCCTATCCCGAAATAGAGAAGTGCTTCGCCGAAGGATGCTGCGAGTAGTGGTTGGATGTTCATTAGTTAGTGGTTGGGAGTGGATTGGCTGTGATGTAAAAAATGCGGTTCTCTTTGTCCTCGCGGACGATCACGGCGAGGTCGCCGCGGCGCAGGGTTTCGTTGTTGAGCACGCGCACGTTGATGAGCAAAGGCGCGCCGTCCGTGGTGATTTCGCCCTGGCCGAATTCGGCGTTTGCTTCCGAGGTCAGGATTTTGCAGTGCATGCCGACGATTTCCACGGGCTTGTCGTACTGCTTATTGATTGCGCGAAAGAGCGGCTTCAGCGGCATCGTCACATAACGAGTAACCACGATTGTGACGACGAAGTTCACACCGAGAAACACAAGCGCGAGCAGCGATGAACCGCCGGTCCAATAGTGATTCGCCACCATCGAAAACGTCCACGAAGACAGAACGAGAACACTCAAAACGACCATCACCGGGACTTCGCCGAGATTTACAAACTTCAGCGCCGAGCTCCACAAAGAGCCGCCATCGTGGTGCCCGTGATGATGCCCCTCGACATGGTGTTCGGCATCGAGGTCCGCGTCGCCATCCACATCGGTGTCCAAGCCCGAATCCAAATCGTGCCCGACCTCACCCGCAGCGTCCACGCCATGGTCGCCGCTCACCATGCCAAACATGACGAGCAGCCAGTAAAGAGTCACGAGGCTGATCAGAACGGTGAACGGAAAGTTCACCAGGCGAAATGCTTCAGAGATTAGTTCGCTCATGACAGTGTGGGATTCCCGGCGCGGGTTTCAATCGCGCTTCGAAGCGGGGATAAGGAGGTCGGTTTCATGAGTTGAGGATGCAAGCGAATGAGATTTAGCACGGCAAGAGCAAGTGGAAACTAAACCGGCGCGGAATTGTCGTGCGATTCCGCGGTTTTCAAAGTGCCCCATCTCCGCATATCGTCCAGTGAATGACCGCAATCCTTCTCAAAAATGGCCGAATCCTCGACCCAGCAAACAAGCGCGATGAAGTGGGCGACCTCTTGATCGTCGGCGACAAAATCGCCGCACTTTCGGAGCTCGCGACGCTTGCCGAAAAGCCGCAAACCATCGACTGCAAGGGCCTGCTCATCACGCCCGGGCTCATCGATTTACACGTGCATCTTCGCGAACCGGGGCAGTCGGCGAAAGAGTCCATAAAGACCGGAACGATGTGCGCCGCTGCGGGTGGATTTGCGAGCGTCGTTTGTATGCCAAATACATCGCCCTCGGTGGATAACGCGAGCGTGGTAACGTTGATTTTGGAAAAAGCGAAGGCCGACGCGGTGGTGAACGTTTTCCCGACAGGCGCGCTGACAAAGGGCATCGCGGGCGAAGAACTCGCGCCGGTCGGAGCCATGAGAAAAGCGGGAATCGTCGCGCTCACGGACGACGGTCACTGCATCCAAAACCACGAAATCATGCGACGCGCCTGTGAATACGCGCGGATGTTTAATCTCACGGTGATGGACCACTGCCAGGACTACAACCTCGTCGGCAAAGGCGTAATGAACGAAGGCCGTGTCTCCGCCGAACTCGGCCTCCCAGGCTGGCCCGCCATCGGCGAGGAAATCATCGTCGCCCGCAACTCGCTGCTCGCGGAACTGACGGGCACGCCCATCCACTGCCAGCATCTCTCCGCCGCCGGAAGCGTCCGCATTTTGCGCGAAGCGCGCAGTCGCGGCGTCCCGCTGAGTGGCGAGATTTGCCCGCACCACATCGCACTCACCGACGAGACGATTCGCGGCTTCAACACGAACTTCAAAATGAACCCGCCGCTCCGCTCGCAAGACCACGTCGATGCGCTCATCGAGGGAATCGCCGATGGAACCATCACCATCCTCGCCAGCGACCACGCACCGCACTGCGGGTTTGAAAAGGAAGTGGAGTTCGACTTCGCGCCATTTGGAATCCTTGGTCTGGAGACCGAGCTGGGACTGTTCATCGACATCCTCGTGCACAAAAAGAAAGCCATCGACCTCGCGCGTCTCGTCGAGCTCTACACCATCAACCCCGCCCGACTGCTCGGCCTCGACCGCGGCACGCTGAGCGTCGGCGCAGCAGCCGATGTCACGCTCATCAACGCCGGCCTCGAATGGACCGTGGATAAAGAACAGAGCTTCTCAAAAAGTCGGAATAACCCCTTCCACGGGTGGGAGCTCAAAGGCCGCGCGGTGCGGACGATCGTGGGCGGGAAGACGGCGTGGGAGTTGTAGTCGGACTACTTCCGTCCGATTCCGAACTCGCTACCCACGCGCACCACTTTGCCGTCGCGCATCTGAACTTCGATGAGCTTCGAGCTGCCGAACGGCTTTCCTGCTTCATCGCGCAGGGTGGCGATTTGCTTCTTCGTCTTCGCGTCGAAAATATCCGGCGTGTGACTCCATGCGAAAGCGCCATCGAGGCTGAAGTTCACCCATCCATGCCCACCCGTGCTCAGCTCTACCGAGCCTTTCGCGGCCGGCGGCATCTTTGTGGCGTCGAAAATGAAGAGCTTCTTGCCGACCTGATCACTGATCCAGATTTCGCTCTCGTCCGGCGTCATCGCTACGCCGTGGGTGCGATGCGCGATCGGCGCTTCTCCCGCGAGCACTCGGTGGATCGGCTTGCCGGCTTTCAAATCCACGACATCAAAACCCACATGTCGCCCGAGGCATACGAACGCCAGGGACAGGCTGCTGTTGACGGTGAAGGGAAACACGCCGGATTCCCCGACATCCGGGATCGACATCAGCGCTTTCTCGGTCTTCGGGTCAAAGACCGTCAGCGTCGTCGTCGTGCCGATAAACAGACGCGAGCCATCGGGCGACATGATGCTGTTGTGCGCGCCGGGACCGACGGAGATTTTTCGCAGTTCGGCCCCGGTCACGCCGTCGATTACGACCATGCCGCCGCTGTCTTTCGGCCCCCACCATCCCGTCGGTGCGAACACTTTGCTGCCGTCCGGCATCGCCGACGAACGGTCACAGCCACCGGTGAATTCTTTCTCCCAAACGACCTTGTTCGTTTCCAAATCAAGCCGCCCCATCCGCCGGTCGGTCGTGCCGTAAAACAGCGCACGAGCGTCGGTGGTTCCAGTCATTCCACGCACTCCACCTTTCAGCATGGCTCCCTCGATTCGCCGGACAAACTTAAAGCCATTATCGATATCGAAGACGAGGATTCCCATTCCGGAAGCGCTCTCAATCTGCGCCCCATCGGGAGTCGCGGCGTAGAGATAGCGTTGGAGCTTATCCCCGGCCTGACAGATGCCGGATAAGACGAGGGCGATGAGAAGCGTGAGCCGTTTCATGCCAATACCAAAGCACCGCGCGCCGAACCGGCCAAGCACCATTGAGTTAATTCCAACGGCAAACGCGCTACTCCGACACTGCCGGGGCATGCCGGGGATCGAGTGCATTGCGGACGATCGTCGTGAGCTTGTTGGAAAGATACGGCTTGGGGAGATAGTTCACCCCTTCGAGAAGCTGCACGTTACTGCCAAAAAGCTCACTGCTGTATCCGCTGGTATAAATCACTTTGAGCTCCGGTTTGCTGGCGATGCAATGACGTGCAACGTCGAGGCCGTTTGCGGTGCCGGGCATGACCATATCGGTGAGAAGTAGATCCACCTTGTCTCGCAGCCCCGCCCACATGGCAATGGCCGTGTCTCCATTCTCCGCCTCGATCACGTTGTAATTGTAGCTTTGCAGAACCTCGACAACCAGCGCACGAACGGCTGCATCGTCTTCCACGACGAAGATGGTGTGGTTGCCATCGTCCACAGCAGGCGCAAACGACGGAGCATCCTCCGGAACCATCGGCTTGTTCGTCACCGGGATAAAAACGCGGAACTCCGTTCCTTTCCCGACTGCGGTATCTACCTCGATCCAGCCATCATGCTGCTTCACAATGCCATAGACGGTCGCAAGCCCCATGCCCGTGCCTCGATTGAGGCTTTTCGTAGTGAAGAACGGCTCAAAAACACGGCTGCGGGTCGCCGGGTCCATGCCCGTCCCGGTGTCCGCGACCGTCATGCAAACATAGTCGCCCGATCGGGCGTCCGGGTGGAGGAGCGTGTCGTCGTCTTTCAATGTAGCGGGTCTTGTGGAGATGAGAATCGTTCCTCCATCAGGCATTGCGTCGCGAGCATTCAGGGTGAGATTCATCAGGATCTGCTCCATCCCGGTAGCGTCCGCAAATACCCGGGGAAGCATCGGCGAGAGGTCGAAATTCAGGCTGCATTTCTCGCCTAGCAAGCGCCTCAACATCCGCCCGATGTTGCTCACATCATCGTTCAGATTAAGAACCTTCGGTCTCACCATTCCCCGCCGCGAGAAGGTCAGGAGCTTCTTGGTAAGGTCGGCGGCACGTTCGCCGGCACCGTTGATCTGGTGCAGGGATGCGTTGACCGCAGGGTTCAGCGAGGGTTCATCGAGGTGCATGCTTGCGTGTCCCTGGATGATGGTGAGGAGGTTGTTAAAATCGTGCGCGATCCCCGCTGCAAGCTGACCGACAGCCTCCATTTTTTGAGCCTGCCGCAACTGGTTTTCGAGCTGCTGTCGCTCTGTTGTATCCTGCGCCATGAGCAGGATGTGCCGCTCCCCTGCGAGATCAAAGGGCTCGAGAGATAGCAGCGCCGTTCGCAGTTCCCCGCTGCGCGTGCTGATCTGGGCCTCGGTCTCGCGAACGATCCTGCCGTCGCGCGCGGCTGCGAGGAAGCGGCTCTCGTAGTCGATGCAAAGCCGAAGCTCCAGCGGCGTGCGTCCGACGATTTCATCGCGGGTGAACCCGGTCATCGCGAGGAACGCATGGTTCACATCGACGAAGCGCTGGGCGCTTAGCGACTGGATTGCCTGCGGGATTGGAGACGTCTGAAAAGCCTGGGAGAAGCGTTCCTCACTGTGCTTGAGTTCGGTATTGGTTTGCTCGAGTTCACCCGTGCGCGCTTTCACCATCTCAGCCAGTTCGTCGAGTTTCAAGCGGGCCTGACGCGTGACAACCCATTTTCTAGTGAGAGCATGTGCGAGCTGAAGCACCTCAATATTGTCGAAGGGTTTTTTGAGGATGACGATGTTGTCGCTCACTCCGACCTTCGCCGTCATCTTGTCCCACGAGTAGTCCGAGTATGCCGTGCAAACCACAATCTGCAGCGACGGATCGACAGCCCAGAGATGAGTAATTGTTTCGATTCCGTCCCAGCCTGGAGGCATCCGGACATCGACAAACGCCATCGCATACGGCTGGCCCTCACGGATCGCTTGATTGACGAGCTCGAGCGCCTCCTGGCCTTGAAGGGCAGACTCCACGGTGAACTTGCGCCGGGCATCCGTTGCGGATGGCGACTCATCGAAGAGAATGGCCTCGGCAGCATCGAGCGCCTCATTACGGACCTGACTTCCAAGAAGGATCTTCCGGAAGTCTTCGTGGATGCTTGGATTGTCATCCACGAGCAAGATTCGATGATTGGGCTGCATAAATTTACCCCAGCGAAGCGTCCTGCGTGGCCGATGGCAGCCTCAGTGTAAAGCTCGCTCCGTGCCCGGGACCATCGCTTTTTACAGTCAGGACTCCACCCATTTGCTGGGCAGCAAGTGCGGAGCTGTGAAGGCCGAAACCGTGACCGTCCTTCCTGGTGGTAAACCCATGCGAGAAGATCTTCGTAAGGTTCTCCGGCTGGATCCCGCATCCACTGTCCGCGACGATGATAAGAACCGCCCCCGATTCGTCCTCCGCCACCCGGACCGAGATGCGGCGGACGTCCGAATCGGAGCCCTCCATCGCATGCTTTGCGTTGCGCAGGAGGTTGACGAGTATTTGCAGAACTTTATGTCGATCGACCTCTACGTAGCTGGCGCTCTCGACCACACAAACGAGCTCGATCTGATGGCGCCGAAGGCCGACGGACACCATGCGGATTGCGTCGTTCACAAGGACTTCCGGACGGATGCGCTCCTCGACACCGAAGACGCGGGCATGGCTTTGCTGCACGGCGACGATTTCTTTGATGTGCTCGATGTTACGGGCGAGCGACTCCAGCTCAGCGAGCGCGTCTCTGCGCTCGGAAAGCAAGTGGCTCCCAAGGTTCGTCAAGTAAGTGGGGATCAATCGCCCCTTCGGATCGGAGGTGATAAACTCGGCGAGATTTCCATTTTGCTCCAGCAACATGTTCGCAGTCTTCTGGAGCTTCTCCAGGCGGTCGCCACCCAGTTTCTGCGAGATGAGCGCAGCGGACACGTTCACGCTGTTCAGGACATTGCCGACATTGTGCAGGACCCCCGTGGCCACTTCCGCCATACCCGCCTGGTGGGACGCCTCCAGCAACTGCGTCTGCGCCTGCTGGAGTTCGTGCTCCGCCCGCTGCCGCTCATCGATCTCGTGCCGTAGTGCGGTATCGCGTATCTGCACCTGATCGAGCATGAAGTTAAACGTCTCGGTGAACGCACCGACCTCGTCGTTTGCCAGCTTTTCCGCGCGGAGGTGGTAATTGTCGCTCGATGCGATGGCTCGGGCTGTCTCCGCGAGGTTCTGGATCGGCGTACTAATGAGACGCCCCATACGAA
Organism: Verrucomicrobiaceae bacterium; assembly: GCA_043755735.1. Classification (GTDB taxonomy): domain Bacteria; phylum Verrucomicrobiota; class Verrucomicrobiia; order Chthoniobacterales; family Chthoniobacteraceae; genus SXWH01. The sequence continues at coordinate 18,320 of JAYUSJ010000122.1, forward strand.
TCGAGATCACCCACGCAACCATCACCGAGATGGCAAGCACCATGCAAAAGATGGCGAGATAGAGATTGACCAGATTGCGCGCCTGCTGGCCATAGCCGGCCTTCAGGTAAAGTGCACCGATGTACTCCTGGTCACGGATAATCGGCTGCTCGAAAAACAGATCGCTGCCCTCCCACCATCGCGTCGGAACCGGGCTTCTTTTTCGAGCGCCCAGCTCCGCGCCGATTTCGCCGATGCTGGCAAGACCGTCGCCACTTTTTAGAAAGAGTTGCGCCCCGGTAAGACCGGATTTTGCCGCCAGCGTCCCAAGAATTTCCTCTCCCGCGCGGCGGCTCTCGAAATCCACCGCCCCCGTGCTCTGTGCGGCAATCACTTGCGCCGTCGAGGCCATCTCTTGAATGAAATTCTTCCGGAAAAAATAGAACTGCACCGCGAACAGCGTGCCGCACGCCACAAGAAGCGACACGATGCAGGTCGTGAGGATGATGAAGCGAAGCTTGCTCCGAATCGGAGCGTCAAGAAATCGGGGTCTCATGGGCGACCGCTCTCTCCAAAATTATTCAATCGCGGATCGATCTTCAGACTGGAGCGTCTTGCGTTCTTTTCATGAAGTTCCACCACGACTTCGGTTCCCACCACCCTCAGATTCACGATCCCTCCCTTAGTAATGAACGAATCGCACTCGCCGACCGTCAGAACAGGGTCTCCCCTGACTTTTCCTAGAATCGAAGAAAGCCGGGGCTCTTCGGAACGGGATACAAAAAGAATGTGGCACCCCGCTATCTCCTGGATTGTGGCGCAGGACTTCACGACAACATCCCGCCCGTTTATCTTCCTGCCGCCAACCACGTCCCGGATCTGGTCCGACACGAAATCTGCGCCGTAAACCCCTATAACAAGAGGGGTTCCATTCGGTATTCTCTCCCTTGGCCACTCCACGTAGCGCGCGAGTTTACAGATATGGATGGCCTTTTTCTGATACTCGCCTCCGTAGTCCTGCGCATGAACCACTCCGGCCAGGAGCGCAAGCACGACCCACGCGAGGCAGGCGCACAAGGCGCGCCGAGCGGGAGAACCGCGCTCGCGGATGGAAAGTTGATTGAGCATGAATGCAATTTGTGTGGAGCACTCCCTGTGCCGCCTGCGCTCCTCAAGCTCACAGAAGGGCGCAAAAGGGTGATTCTCGCCGCAGGCACCAAACCCGCCCGCGTTAAAATGATGCACGGCGAAAAGGTTCTACGGAGCGGGTCTCTCACGTCTTCCCTTATGCGGACTTTTTGCGCGCGCACCTATAATAAAAGTCGCGCAGCCCCGTAAAAGGCTTTTTTTCGCATACCGTTTCGGCCTTGACCGGCAGTGGTCGCAGGCGTAAAGCCCTGTCGAGCGAGACTTGCTTCCTCTCTACGAGTTTGCTTCCTCGCCCAAAAAAACAAACAAACAATAAATTAATCCCATGAAGAAAATCCTGTTTAGCCTCACCCTCAGCGTCAGCCTTCTGGCCTGCCCCGCAGCATTCGCCCAAGCGAAAAAGAAAGAACCCGCTGCTCCCGCCGCTGCTCCTGCTGCTGCTCCTGCTGCTGCTCCTGCCGCCGACGCAAAAGTGGCCAAGCCGCTCCCGATGAACGCCCGCGCCGACGAGATCGATGCTGCCGGCAAGTCGTTCACGCAGGTCAACAAGGACGGCAAGAAGGTGAAGCACATCATCTCCGCCACCACCGAAATTCTGCAGGGCGAAGCCGCCGCGAAGTTCGAAGACATCAAGGTCGGCGATACCGTCGCCGGTCTCCGCAACAAGAAGAATGCAGATGGCACCGAATACGAAGTCGTGAAAATCACGAAGTTCGGCCCGAAGGCACCAAAGGCCGACAAGCCAGCGGACAAACCCGCCGAGAAGCCAAAGAAGTAGTTTTCTCTCTCACTGAGAATCCAGAGCCGGTGTCCGCAAGGGCACCGGCTCTTTTTCTTTCGCGCGATTGCCTCGACGGAGTTTGGAAACGAAGGGGCGTGAAGAGGGGTCTTTTCCGAGGATTACTGTGGCTGGCTGCTCTGCGATATGATTCGGCGTGTGACTTTTACGACCTCCAAGACCAGCAGTGGGATGGTTCCAATTGCGAGCAGCATCAGGCAATCGCTCAATGGAATCAGCGAGGTCTTGAGGAACTTCGCCAACATGGTGCTGTGATGGCTCCAGACTTGGATGGTGAACGAGATGGTGACGACGACGAGCAGGTTGAGGTTTGAGAAGAGGTTCATCTGCCACAGCGGGCGCGTTTCGCTGCGGGCGCCGAAGGAGCGGAGCAGCTCGGCGAAGACCAGCGCGGCAAAGGCGTGGGTGCGCGCCATCTCGGGCGTCTCGAACTTTAGCGCATAGAGATACACCGCGAATGACACGCCGGCGGTCAGCGCACCGGTGAGGAACATCGTGCCAAGAAAGCCGCCAGCGGTGATGCGCTCGTGCCGGGCGCGCGGTGGTTGCTTCATCACGTC
>JAYUSJ010000123.1:0-6108 GCA_043755735.1 Verrucomicrobiaceae bacterium
AGTACACGGAAACTTTCCGTGTACTTCCGTGTCTTCCGTGGATGTTTAACTGCGGTTTTTAGGCTTATCATTACGCCGAGCCGCACCCCGCCCGCTGCCCCCTCCGAAGGCGGTGTCGCGCTGTCGCTTGCCACCGCACTACAAGGCGCTGCGCGCATCACGCCTCGTCCTCCGAATAGCGCGCCCCGGTTTTCCCACGCGGAATCTGCACAGTCTTCCATGTCCCCTTGAAATGGTGACGCGCCGTGGCCTGCTCCACCTCGTGCCCGTGCGGGTAGAGACGTGGCTGCGGGAAGACGGTGCATTCGCCCTGCTCCGCAATACATCGCGTGAGGAATGCGGGACCGGTGGCGCGCGGGATCAGCTCCCCACAGTGCCACCCGGCATCGGCGCTGTGGCGTTCCACATTGGCCGGAAGCTGAGCGATGAGATGCGCGAGCAGCGGCGCACCCGGCAGCGCGCCAAGCAGCGCGTTGCAGACGGAAAAACGGTGCGTGACCGTGGGCCACTCGAAGCCCGCAAAGGCGCTGCAATCCACCTCGCGAAGAAGGTCATCGAGCGGGCGCAGGCACTCGAAATCCAAGTCCGCATAAACGCCGCCGTAGCGGTGGAGCAGCTCATAGCGGAGGATGTCAGCCTTCATGGCATAGCTCGTTGCCGAATCGAAAAGGGCGCGATTTTTCAGCTCCAGCTCGCGCACCTCAGCATCGGTCCAAAGCTGGTAATGCCATGCAGGATGCAGCGCACGCCATGTCTTTGCCCACTCCTTTTCCTGCGCACCGATGGGGCGCGGACCGAGCCAGATTTGGTGGATGAGGCGCGGCATCGCACGGGCAAATTCAAACGTATGCCCCTCGCTCGCAGGCGCTCTGCCGGTGCGGGCGGGCTGCGGGGTCAGCTCGATGGGCATCCTCTCAAATCGCAGCCACTGACCGCGCCACGAGCCATCCCACGCACGGCGGCAAACCGCCGTCGGCGCATCCAGTCCGTATAGGTGAAGGGCCACGCCTTCCGCATCCTCACGCAAATCCCAAGTCGCCTCGCACCCGCCCGCGCCGAGCCCCACGCGGCCATCCTCGCGAAAGCTCATCGCCCGGAAATCATGCCCGATGCGGTGATAGACAAAGCGCGTCGCCACCAGCTCCTCCGCTGCACGTTGCAGCACTTCGCTTTTGCCCGGCACCGCCCACCGCCCCACGCCAGGAGTCGCCCGGTGCCAGCGCAGTGCGAGGTCGCGCAAGTGCCGGAAACAGTCGTCCTCATTGTTAAATCCCGGCACCCGTTCGTTCTCGCGAGTGAGCGCCCATTTATCGAAATTGCGGTGGAGAAAAAGCCGCTGCCCCGCAAAATCGTGCTGCACCATCGTATGCCGGATGTGGCCCACAGGGCGCGTCGCCATGTAGTAAGATTGGCCGAGCTTTCGCCACGCGAGGTGGAAGGTTTCTTTGTCTCCATGCACAAAGAGAAAGTAAAATTCGCTGTGTGCGTTGAAGTGGTTGGCGAGGTGGAGCGCACGCCAGCAGCGCGCTTTATCCACGACGATCTGCCCGCTCTCGAACTCCGCCTCATCGCGATATTCGATGCCGCAGATGTTCCAGATTTCGCGGTCCCGCGCCAGCCGCCCAAAGTCCGGCCAGAACAGTGCCCCATGATCGCGAAACTCCGCGCTTTCAAAAAGAAACGCCGGATCGCGCAGCGGCACATTATCCGCATCGAGAAGCAATACTTCCGCAAACGCCGAGTGCAGGATCGCATGGCACTTCAGCTCCCAGCCCCGGAACCGCCGTGCCGCATGGGATTCGCGCCCTGCCAGCCCGTCCACGCACCGCACGCCGAGCGGCTCCACCAGCTCGCGAAACCTAGCAGGCATCTCCGCAGGCCCAAGGTGCCAAAGCTCAATCGGCAACGTGCAACCATGCTGCCGCAACATGGAAATGCACACCCAAGCCGGAGGCAAATACTTCGGCCCGCCTCCACAAATCACAATGCCACGCCCGCTAAACTGCGCCTCGGGAAACGCGGGATTTTCCTCCACCGCTTTTTCAAGCAACGCTTGGTATTCAGGAATGCGGGCGCGGGCTTCGTCGTGAGTCATGGCGTTAGTTGAGAGTTGAGAGTTGAGGGTTGAGAGACATTACCCGCGAGAGGCACTATTATCGTCGAGACAGGTTGTGTCTCGACCTATTCAAAGGGGCGCGGCGCAACCAAAATAGATTCGAGATACGCAACAAATTGATCGGCCTTTTCGCAGAGCACACGGATTTCTTCCCCGGTAATGTCCAGCGAGTAGTCCGCAAAATTTTCGTGAACCAAACTATTGCGCTTCGCCCCGATCTCCAGAAACGCTTCGGCGTTCTCTTTCTGTGGGCTGGTTCTGATCGCTTCTTTGATCGCCCCGCCCAACGTTTCTCCCAAAAGCGTTGGAAAGGCACCGAGCTTGCGTTTATCCCACTCAAAAAAAGTATGATACTGGCGCTTCACTGCTTTGTTTCTGACGAGCGAGATGACGCAAGCATCCGCTGCCGAAACTTTTTCGACGTAGGCCAAGAGGGCTTTGGTGATGCGGTCCTCGAACAGGCTGGCTGCGGAGAGAACTAAGGTCTTTCGAGCGTTATCCTCGGCTGCATTTAGGAGGCTAATTTGGGAGTGCTCGATGAGGAATGTGCGCAGTTCTCCACTCTCCTCGACCTGCCGTTGCAAGATACTATGCATGTCCAAGAATGGCGCGGGCGCGTGAAAGCCGCTTCTCGACATTTGCTGTCTGTGCGGTTGCCTTTTGAGTCGCTTCGACAAATTCGGGGTCCGTCTTGAGTGCCTCAATTGTCACTGCTGTGATGGGGGAGATGGTGTTTGTTTTGCCTGACCACAGAGGCTCGCAAAGAGCAGCAAAGACCGCCTCGAATGAGGATATGTTAAACCGGCGTGAGGTCTCTCCGTAGAACGCCTTTTCTGGAAGTTGAGCCGTCGCTGCAATAAACTCTTTGAAGATGCGCTCCACTTTGCTGAGTAGGACCGATTGCTCGGCGTGCTTGGTCACCATTTGCGCTGTTTCAGTAATGCGATTGGAGGAACCCGCACTGAGTCCAAATAGACTCCTCGCCTTTTTGGAAAAGGCGTTCAAAAACCGCTTCATGGAAGGGGCGTAAGTGGCCCCGTCGATCATCATTGCGAATCCGCGTAGGAGGATTTCCACATCCTTCATATTCAAGTCTGGCTGAGAAATCCCGACCAGCCTGCGCCATTCAGGGGTCAAATTTAGGCGATAGAGCATATCGTAAAATCGTGAGTGGTAGAGGCTGATCCGTATTTCCTGTGCTGTGAGATTGATGCCGCCGGAGTTCAGCCGATTGAAGACTTCGTAAATGGACGAATCGCCGTCATCTGGCGTGTTTTGCTTAATGATGACGTTGCGGACGGTGCGCAGATCGAACGTCGAGCGTGTGTCCGCAAGCGTGTCGTAGTTGAGACCGTTAAGGCGATTATTCTTCCCTCCCGCCGGGTCATTGAGGCGGAGATTAAATTTAGTGAAATACGTATCGTCCTCGAGAATGTCTGGCGGAATCGTGCCCTGTTGATCGAATACCTGACGAAGCTCAGACCGCTTTTCCTCCCTTGGGAACCTTCGTTTGATGAAGTAGTAGATGGACATCAGGCGCTGCTGCCCATCAATGACGAGGAAGCGATTTCTGTCTTCCTCGTAGAGAAATATCTGCGGAATCGGCAGGCCGATAATCAACGATTCGATCAGGCGAGAAGCGCGTTTAATGTCCCAGACGTAGTTGCGCTGAAATCCGGGGATTTTCACGGAACCAGATTCAATGAAGGAAAAGAGCGTAAGGAGATTAAAGTCGTTCGGCGACGCGGTGATGTCGTACTCGCGCAACGGATACTCGTCCTGTTCTTCGTCTGGCTCTGCCCATGCGGACTCTGGTTCTGTCGGTGCTATCATAATGGTTGGTGGCTACTGCGTCTGCCCGTGCCGCCTTTCAAAGGCGGAGCAGAATGATGCTCTGAGGTGATGAATTTGCCAAGGTAGAAGACACGGCAATTTACGCCGTGCTGCATCTTTTTTTGCCCCCGCTTCTTTGAGGTGAGGATTCCCGGTTGCTGGTGCAGTTCATACGCATTCGCTGATGAGGATGCGCCCGTTGCGCTGCCAGTGCTCGAAGAATCGTTCGGATTCGTGCGTCCAGCGGAGTCATTCGTCATTCCCCCCTTATACGTCACAAATCCCCACCGCTTGCTTGAGCGAGACGAGCGGCTCGCGCTTGGGGATGAACTCTTGGGCGACGTGGCCTTTGTAGCCGGTCTCGACGATGGCCCGCATGATTGCTGGGTAGTTCAGCTCTTGCGTGTCATCAATCTCGTTGCGCCCCGGCACGCCGCCGGTGTGGTAGTGGGCGAAGTAATCTTTCCCGGCGCGGATGCGGGCGATCACGTCTCCGTCCATGATCTGCATGTGGTAGATGTCGAAGAGCAGTTTGAAATTTGCGGAGCCGATTGCTTTGCAAAGGGCGATGCCCCAATCGCTGCGGTCGCACATGTAGTCGGGGTGGTTCACGCGGCTATTGAGCAGTTCCATCACGAGCGTCACGCCGCGTTTTTCGGCGATGGGGAGCAGCTTTTTCAGTCCTTCGGCGCAGTTTTTTAGTCCTGTCTCGTCGTCCATCCCGTTGCGATTGCCGGAGAAACAGATGAGGTTTGTGAACCCGGCATCCGCGACCGCCGCGATGAAGGGCTCGTAGGCTTTGATGAGGAGGTCGTGGTGCTCGGGGCGATTAAACCCGTATGGGATGCTCCCGATTTTCTCGCCCTTCGGCCCGGCGATAGTGGGGAAGGAAGTCATCGCAGAAGTCAGCCCGTGCTTTTTCAAAGTGGGGAAGTCGGACGGCTCCACGAGGTCAATACTCGTCACCCCCATCGCCTTGCCCGCCACGCACAAGTCTTCGAGCGGCACCTTCGGGTAGCACCATTTGCAGACGGAGTGATGGATACGCCCCTTCAGCCCCGCAGCCTCATCGGCAGCGGAAATCCGGGCAGTGAGCGCAGCGGCAGCAGTCATGGACGTAGTGAGAAATGTTCGGCGAGATGTTTTCATGGCGCGCGGAGGCTACGGGGCGGCGGGGGAGATGGGAAGCAGCCAGTGGCTCCGAAGCTGCTTTTGCCCTCACCCGAAATGCAGCCCAATCACGCAATGCCGGAGCGCCGGAGCGTCTCACTCATCGTCGTGTCGTTACTCGTCGCGATCCTCGCTGCGTATTCTGGCGTGGTGCATTGCGACTTCATCTACCTCGATGACACGAGCCATGTTTTTGAAAATCAGACGGTCCTCGAAGGGCTCACGCTGGCTGGAATTAAAGAGGTGTTTTCCGAGCCGCACGCGAGTTTGTGGGTGCCGCTCACGAGGGTGTCGTTCATGGCGGATGTCTCGCTGTTTGGGCTGAGCCCGAGGCTCATGCACATCGAGAACGTGCTCTGGCACGCGGGCGCTGCGGTGCTCCTTTTTCTCGCCCTCGGGCGGCTCACGGGGCGGCGCTGGCCCTCGGCGATGGTGGCGGCGCTCTTCGGCCTGCACACGGTGAATGTGGAATCCGTCGCGTGGATTTCCGAGCGCAAGAATGTGCTGTGCGCGTTCTTCGTCATGGCCGCTCTGCTGGCGTGGAGCCACTGGGCTCTCGGGCGCAGCGTGCGTGCTTGGTGGCTGGCACTGCTCGCATTTGCGGCGGCGCTTTTGGCGAAGCCGATGGCCGTCACATTTCCCTGCGTCCTGCTCCTGCTCGATGCGTGGCCGCTGCGCCGTGCGGGCTGGCGATTGCTGTGGGAAAAAGTGCCGTTTTTCCTGCTATCGGTCGCTGCATCCGTCATCGCGACGGGCGCGACGCATTCGCGCAATTCCGTCCTCAGCCTCGACCATCTGCCGCTCGCTGCGCGTGTATCGAATGCCCTGTGCTCCTACGGCGCATACGTCCGCGATCTCGTTTGGCCGAGCGGGCTCGCGGTATTCTACCCGCACCCCGGCGTCGCGCACTGGGCTCCTGCGCTGGGGCTGCTTGCGGGCGGGCTCTTACTCACGGGTGTCGCCGTTTGGCAGTGGCGGCGGCATCCGTA
>JAYUSJ010000124.1:0-6097 GCA_043755735.1 Verrucomicrobiaceae bacterium
TCCACACGATGTCTGCGGGCCAGCGACCGATGATCCACAGCTCCACACCGGGCAGCGTGCCGTCGGCGATGAGCGAATCGAGCGCGGCGTATTCGTCGAAGCCCTTCATGCGATTGTCCGCCCAGTGGTGCGTGACAAAACGGAACGGCTCGCCGCTTTTCCAATGCGCGCTACCGACTGGGTGAAAGATGCTCGGGTCGGCACCGTTGAGGATGCACGAATGCGCGCGACTCCGGTCGAACCATCGCTCCGCGTGGTGGTCGCGCAGCCATTCGCTGATGAACACCGTGTGGTCTGCGAGTGCGTTGAACTTCGCCATCAGCGCATCCATCTGCCCCGTGCCTTTGCGCACGTCGTTGTCGTTGATGCGATGCAACACCCGCCCGCGCGGATTCGCTTTGCGCCACGCGGCGAGTTCGTCAAAGCCGATGCTCATCGAGCCCGTCAGCCCGTTGTGCTGGATGATCACGCAATCCGCACCGCCGCCGAGGTCGTGCACCACTTCATATCCGCAGTAGTGCATGTAGCGGGAAAACTGCAGCAGCCATTGGTTTCCCCCGCCCCACGGACCGAAAATAGGCCGCGTCGTCACCGCGATACGCGCCACCGGCGGAACGGGCGGACGGACTTTGCGAAGGCGGTGTGCGCCGAGAAATTGTGAGAGTGGATTCATCGTGAAATGACGAATGACGAATGACGAATGACGAAGAAAGCTGATTTCGTCATTCGTCATTCGTCATTTTCTTACATCCCCGGCTTCAGCTTCCCGCGAAGCATCATCCAGCCGCGCTCCAGCGCCGCCTTCACGCGCCACGCCGCGTAGCCCGTGCGGCTGAATTTCCCCTGCTGCCAGTACCACGGCCACGCGATCCCGAAGTCGTGCGCTGTCAGGCCATCGTCCGTCGCCGCATTCACGCGACGCAGGCCGGCGACGAATGTCTCCAGGAAAAACGTGAGCATTTCCCACGACGCCTCGCGCGGTCGCCACTTCGAGAACGGCCGCCCGTTTAGCAAAATCTGCTGCCACCCCGCCTTGTAGTGCACCACGCAGATCTCGTCCGAAAGCGGACGCGAATTCGTCTCGTTCAGCCGCGCACACGGCTCCGCGCGCAGACGCACCGCGCGCCCCTCGCACTCGATTTCATAAAGCCCGCGCTCCCGCTCATAGCCGAGCATCTGGTAGAGCGACATCTGGTCCGTCCCGCCGTAGGGCAGCGACTGGTCGTTCGCCTGCGCGAACAGCTCCGGCGTGCGCAAAATCCGCGTCGTCGCATCGCGCCACGCCCGCATAAACGGCCCGGCATCCCCCCGCGTCAAAATCACGCCCGTATTCAGCGGCACATTCTCCGGCTTCGTCGTGAAAACCACATCCGCATCTTCATTAAAAAACGGAGCCAACTCCCGCCGCACCAGCGTATCCCCATCCGCGAAAACCAAATCCCCCGAGTGCTCCTCCGCCGCCCGCGCCCAGCACAGCACCTTCGACGAAATCCGCTGAATCGGGTCTCCCGCGAAATCGAACTTCGTCTCCACAAACTCCACCCCCGGAAACGCCGCCCGAATCCCCCCGATGAGCCGCCCCGGCATATCCTGCCAGTAAACCGACACCCCCGCCCCCGGATGCGACCGCGCCACCGACTCCAAAAACGCAAGCAACATCCCCGCATGACGGGCACCATAATTAGCGACGATGAAACGCAAAATCTCAGTCCGGGCAAATCAGCGGAACCGCCTTCCGCCCACGCAGCCGATATACGTGAAAGTCCGAGTCCGCCGTGAACACCCGACTCCCGCGCGACTCCTCAGCCATACAAACGAGACACGCATCCGCCAGGGCCATCGGTACGTCGTGGTATTTCTTCATCAGCTCAAAAACCGCAGAGTGATTTTCGGTGAGCGAGAACTCGATGCGAATCACCCCACGAGCAAGGTAGTCGGCAATTTTCGCAAGCGCCCGCTGATGATCCTGCAAAAGGAAACACGACTCCACAATGACCGCCTCGCATGTGATCATTGGATCCTCAAAACTATCAATCTGAGCGACCGCCCAATCATGATGTTCCTCGCGAGAGTCGAGATAAGCCACCAGAGGCCCTGTATCCAGAATTACCGGCGCTTCCACCGGCCAAAGCCCTCCATGTATTTCTTATTCGTCGCAAGATCCGTTACGCCGGAGTCCACGATTCCGCAACCGTCCTTCATCCGGTCATGCAGGCTCAGTTTTTTCGCCTTCGGTTTCTCAGCGAGATTTGCAGCAAGCGTTTTCAAAAGCTTCTGCTTCTCCCGGCGTGGCAGCGAAATCACCGCAGTTTCGATTTCAGCGAATTTATTCATAACTCGGAAACTGACACAGAGACGCAAACCACTCAAGCGCACCTTTGCGAAAACCGCATCCGCGTCCCGTGAATGTAATGATCATGTTCCGCCGCAAAATCCGGCGGCAACCCCTCAGCCTTGCCGATGATGTCCTTGAGGGAATCAAACAGACTCGTCGGCTGCACATCCTGAGAGGAGTCATCCGGCAGGGTGACCCTCACCTCTGCGCCCTCACGCACCGTGAGTTCCGGCGGCAGCTCGATACAGTGATTGTGAACTTTTGCGGTAATCGTCATGCCCCGCACATACCACGACAGGCAAACCCTGTCCCGCACGAACTTGCGATCAAACGCCCCGCCAAAAATGCGAAACAGACAGCACATCCGGCAAACAGCGCCCGAAAGGGTTCGCGAAATAAACTCCACCTCCATCGACGAACACAACGGCCCCAAAAAACGCCCCCGTCGCCCCGAGAAACGCCCCCGTCGGGCCGAGAAACCAGCCGGTCGCCCTACGAAACCGCCCGGTCAAACCTTGAAATCCATCCGTCGCCCTCCGAAACGGCCCGGTCGCCTCTGTAAATCGCCCGGTCGGACAGAGAAACGCCCCGGTCGTGTATAGAAATCGCCACGTCGCCCCGGGAAACCGCCCGGTCGTGCTCAGAAACCGCCACGTCGGACCAAGAAATCGCGCGGTCGGATAGGTAAATGCGACGTTTTCAGGGACTTATGACCAAAACCACCACAAAGTTTTTTTCGGTTTATCAAAAATCGATCGACTCTACGAGCCCCATCCCATCTTTCCTCCATCGTGTAGGCGGCAGAGAATCCCAATCATGCTGGTCCCCCGTATTGCCGACGGCAGACGTAGGGCACCCCTCCGCCCCTTCCATGCAAAGCGCCAACTCTTCAGCTGTGACTGGTTGGCGCACCGCATAGGCATACCCAGTTTCGTCATCCCGGATGAATATCCCCGGTGCAGTCTGCCGACAAAGATCGCAATCCGTACACGTATCATCCACAAAAAACTTCCCCCGCACACTGAGCGGATGCCTATGGTGGATGTTGGCGTGCGAACCGGGATTTGGGTCGGGTATGTAGGGCATGTTGAAAGGGTGTGACCGCGCTGTGATGTGAGCGCGGCTTGCGTTTGAAAGGAGGGGGGCTTTTATAGCCCCGTTTGTCGCGCTAGCGGCAACGCGCTTTGCCACTGTCGTGGCAACGGGGCTATAAAAGCCCCGCTCCTTTCGCACTAGCACATCACCACGCGGTCACACCCCGCTCCTACGTCGCTCCACCACCGGCTAATCTCCAGCTATCCCTTCGGGATAAAAAGCAGGCAAATCAATATCCGTAGCTGGGATACCGATGATAAATCGTCCCATTGAGGTTGTGATTGATGTTCCCGTTGATATTGAGGGTGCGAGGCTGACTCAGAGCGCGTGTTCGCTCGTTATAAGCATTCAAATCCTGCTGCCTCTGCATACTGTCTGAGACATTTTGCCACGCAGCACGAACTCGTTCTTGGCGCTGCTGTTCCGCTTGCCAAACGATTGCTTGCTGCCGCTGCTGTAGCTCCCGCTCTCTCATTTCCAAATCCATCCGTTGGGCAGGGGTGAGCGATGCCAACCAGCGCCTGCGCTGATCCTCCAATCGCTTTTGTTCTTTTTGGTAAGCGAGTGCCTTTGTTTGACGTTCTTTGTTTTGGACATCCCATGCGTCAGTCCAATCCTTTCGAATCTCCGGCGTAATCTTCCCTTCCTTTTCGAGTTGAACGTACAGCGACGGCAATTCGTCAAAGCGAGATTTTTGAGCACGTTTGTATGCCTGTTTGAGTTTTGCTTCTGGAGTCGTGGCGCAAGCACTCAAAGCGAGGGCAAGCAATCCAAATGCAAGTGTTCTGATTGGTATCATAAGAAAACAGGCTAGAGCTTACACCGTCGGCGGCACGGGTGGCACCACCGGCGCGGGCTTCTTCGCCCCATGCCCCGCATCGCGGATGATGCGCGATTCTTTATACGCGGCGATGAGGGAGCGTCCGGCTTCGGTTTCGTTGTAGGCGAGGATGAGGTTGTCGAGCCCTTCGTACAGGGTTTCCACTTTTTTGAACTCGGCGCGGAGGCCGAGGGTGCGGGCTTTGCGCTGGGCGATGCTGGTTGCTGGTTTGGTGACGACCTCCTCGTATTCGTTCACTTCGTCCGTGAGCTTTTGGACGAGGGAGCTGGTGATGCCATACGCGAAGCCCGCTGGCGTGGCGGCGATGGGGATGGCGAGGTCGCGGATTTCGCGGGCTTTCAAGATGAGCGTCGCATCGCGGAGGCCGCGCCATTTGGAGAGGCTGAGGTCGCACGTTGCGGCGTTCGTCTCGTCGCTCTGGTCGCGGAACCATTGGGTGAGGAGTCGCCCGAGCTGGTGGGCGACGTTTTCGACATCGGTTTCCTCTTTGTCTTTGTCCTCCGCAGCGCCGGTGATGTTCACGCCGTGCGCTTGGCAGAAGTTTCCCAGCGCGGTGAGGGCGGGGTCGAGTGCGGCGACTTTGGTGGTGAAGATGGTTGGATTGACGTTGAGCCAGACCGCTTTTCGCTCGGGGAGATTGAGGAGGTCGCGGGCGGTTTTGAACATGGTGAGGCGGTTGGAGAATTCGTCTTTCATAGGAGTTGGTGTTTTACGAGCGCGGAGAGTGGCACTTTTTACCGGGGTGGCGAGGGGAAAGTTTTGGGGAAAGTTTTGGGGCTTTATCCCACCATCTCCCGCACGGTGAAGCGCAGTCCCTTCACCGCCGTGGATGCGATCTCGTCGTTTTCATCGAGCACTTGCACTTGGGCGTAGCCGATGGCGGCAGGCTTGCGGAAGACGTGGAGCTGCCGCCCGGCGAGGTCCACGACCCAATACTCGGGGATGCCAGCTTTTGCGTAGGCGCGTTGCTTTTTCCCGATGTCGTAGGCGAGGCTGGATGCGGCGAGCTCAATGACAAGAAGGGTGTCGCCGGGGCCGGGGTGGGCGGTGCGGTAGCCGTCTTTGCGGAGCTTGAGTACGGCAAAATCCGGCTGAGGCTCGGAGTAATTGTCGAGGCGGACGGGGTTTTGTGCGCGAAGCCAGTAGTGGTCGCCGAGGCGTTGGATAAGGGTGCGCATGAACCAATCTTGGCCCCCCGCGTGAGATTCTCCGATAGGTTGCATAAGAATGATGTCGCCATCGAGCAGCTCGTAGCGGCGCTCGGGGTGGAAGACTCCAGCCTCGCCCATGCGGTAAAAGTCGCGCACGGTGCAGCGCATTCGCTTTGGGCCGGTATCCGCACGGTTTTGTGATCGTGTGAGTGTCGCAGTCATGTGGTGAGTGTATTTGGGATGGCGCGTTTGGGCAAGACGTTGGTTCTGCTCAAGGCCGCATCGTCTTCCACCCTGCACCGATGCCGCACATCTGCGACATCATCGCCAGCGCCCAAACGAAGAGGCAGGTTCCTTGCACGTCGCCCTCGTCGAGGCCGCGCGAGACGGGGACGCCGTAGTAGTTCGTCTGGGCGCGGCGGGCGTAGAAGGAGAAGCCGCCGTCTTCGTTGGCGTGCGCGGCGAATTGGGCGGCGACATTTTTGCAAAACGCCACGGTGGCGGCGTCGGCCTTGAACTCGCCGCTGTGTCCGCACAGGGCGCGGTGAAGGACATAGATGGCATCGACGAGGTGACACCCGGTCTGCGCGGGCGGCGCAGCGAGGACGGTGGCAGCGAGGCGGTCGGGGTAGTGATGGGCATGTCGAGCCAGTCGAGCGCCATGAGCACTTTCAT
>JAYUSJ010000125.1:0-20652 GCA_043755735.1 Verrucomicrobiaceae bacterium
GCTTGCAGGGCGGGAGAGTAAGAACGCCCTCCGGATATTCGATCTGTTTAGCTTTCGCCCCGCGTGCGGCGGCGACTTTCCTGATATCGAGTTTCAGCCTTCGCCGGAGGCTATGAATCTCGCCATCCGCGCCACCGTGGCGGGTGCGGGGCAGTCGCTTTTTGAAGACGGGCTGGAGTTTATCCGGGATGAATCCATCGGCGAGAAACACGCCATCATCGACCGTGTGTATAATGCCACGACGAAGACCACCGACCATTACACAGCGGGCGGCGGCTTTAAGATCAATGGGCAAGACCTCGGCCAGCCCGACCTCGCCAGCAGCACCTTTGGCCTTTTCCTGGAGTCCGTCACCACCGGCACCCGCATCAAACTCGCCAGCATCATCGACTGGACGGACGGTGAAATCACCGGCGCATGGCCCGCCGGCGTCACCGGAGCACAGCGGCTCGTCATCGTCACCCAATACGCATTTGGGCACCCGAGGACGACCATCTATGGGACGAACCTCACCCCTTAAGTTCGGAGTTCCGCCTATAGGCGGCTGCGTCCGCATGAAACGCGGGCGGATGGGAGACCGCCTAAAGGCGGAACTCCAAACGAAATACCCGGCACTATTTTTTCAAAACGGCAGGGGTACGGTGGGCGTACCCCGGCACTATGGGCGGCAGAGGGCGGAGGGTTTTGGGCGTACCCCCGGCATATTCCATTCGTACCCCTGCCGTTTTGCTTTCGTACCCCCGGCATATTGCATTTGCACCCCCGGCATAGCTCGGCTGGAGGGCGGGGGTATGGTTGGAAAAGGGCCGGGGTGCGGGCCAAAACCCCCGCCTTTCGTCCACCCTACCCCCGCCCTTTTGTTTCCGCACCCCCGGCCTTTTAGTACTCCCCGGCCCGCCCATCGCACCGACCACAGCCAGCCACCGACAGTGATAATGCACACTATGAAAACCATCCGCCGCCTCATCCTAGCCATCCTCGCCTTCGCCTTCGCCTTAACGGCCAGCCCCGCCCACGCCGCGCCGGGGGATCCCGATGCGCTGAATCCTAATGTCGTCGGCGAGTACGTCTTGGCAACCGCCGTTCAGCCGGACGGGAAGATCATCATCGCGGGGTTCTTCTTCTCCGTGCTGGGCCAGCCGCGCAACAACATTGCCCGGCTCAATGCCGACGGCACGCTTGACGCGGGCTTCAATCCCAATGCGAACAACCTCGTCCATAGCATGGCGCTGCAGGCAGACGGCAGTATTCTGCTCGGGGGCCAGTTTACCAGCGTTGGCGGGATCGGGCGCAACCGCATCGCGCGGGTGGATGCCGCCGGTGCGGTCGACGCGGGCTTCAATCCCAATGCGAACAACATCGTCAATTGTGTGGCGGTGGAGGCCGACGGCCGGATTCTGCTCGGGGGTAGCTTCACCACCGTGGGCGGGACCGTGCGCAACCGCGTTGCTCGGGTGGATGCCACTGGCACGCTCGACGCGAGCTTTAATCCCAATGCAGACATCGTCGTCCGTAGCGTGGCGCCGCAGGCGGACGGCCGGATTCTGCTCGGGGGCCAGTTCACCAGCGTGGGTGGGATCCCGCGCTACTTCATCGCGCGGGTGGATGCCGCTGGTGCGGTCGACGCAGGCTTCAATCCCAATGCGAACAACATCGTCTATAGCGTGGCGGTGCAGGCGGACGGCAGGATTCTGCTCGCAGGCGCCTTCACCGCCGTGGGCGGGCTCTTCGGGTCAGGCGGGACCGCGCGCAACGGCATCGCGCGGGTGGATGCCGCTGGTGTGCTCGACGCGGGCTTCAATCCCAATGTGAACAGCGCCGTCTACAGCGTGGGGGTGCAGGCGGACGGCAGGATTCTGATCGGGGGTCATTTCACCAGCGTGGGCGGGACCGCGCGCAGCCGCATCGCGCGGGTGGATGCCGCTGGCGCCCTCGACGCGGGCTTCAATCCCAATGCGAACGACGCCGTCTATAGCCTGGGGGTGCAGGCGGACGGCAGGATTCTGCTCGGGGGCTTCTTCAGAACCGTGGGCGGGACCGTGCGCAATCAGTTTGCCCGGCTGCTCAATGACCCCGCGACCAGGACGCTGAGCGCACCCGACGCAACACAGGTCACCTGGACCCGCAGCGGCAGCTCTCCAGAAGTCTCGTTGGTGACCTTCGAAAAGAGCACCGACAGCGGCGCGACCTGGACCCCGCTCGGCACTGGCACCCGCATCGGAACCACTGCGAACTGGCAGCTCACCGGCCTCTCGCTCCCCTCCAGTGGCCAGCTCCGCGCCCGTGGCCGCACCAACGGCGGCCAATTCAACGGCAGCTCCGGCCTGATCGAGCAGGTGGTGGGATTCGCTGTCACCTACACTCCGCTGCAGCAATGGAAACTCACCCACCTCAGCGATGCCAGCGCACCGGACCTTGGTGACCCGGATGGCGATGGCGTGGTGACGCTGGCCGAATATGGAATCAACACCCTGCCGCAGACGGCCAACGCCGCGCCGCATCCCGCCTCGCGCTTTACCTACGCCGAGGGCGAACGCCTGCGCCTTTTCCTCCAACGCGACCCGACGCACAATGACGTGACGGTGATAGCGGAATCCGCAGACAGCCTCGCCGGGCCTTGGTCGCCGCTGGCGACGAGCACGCTCGGTGCGCCATTCACCGGCCCCGGCTACGTAAGCGGCGACGACGCCACGCCGGGTGTGAAGACGGTGGAAATCCGCGACACCGTGAACATCACGGATGCAGCCGCGCGGTTCATGCGGGTGCGGGTGGTGCGACCGTAGCGGCTGCTTTTGACACCCGGATTGGAAGTGCGGCGTGAGATGGGTTATTCCTCGCCGTCGGTGAGGGTGCGGAGGAAGGCGACTAGGGCGCGCTGGTTTTCGGGGGAGAGTTGCAGGCCGCCGTCGGGGTGTTTGGCGAGGTTGGGGTCGAGCGTGGGGGTGCGGTGGATGCCGCTGCTGTAGTGGGCGACGACTTCTTCGAGGGTGGTGAAGCGGCCGTCGTGCATGTAGGGGGCGGTGCGGGCGATGTTGCGGAGGCTGGGGGTGGCGAATTTGCCGAGGTCGGAGTCGAGTTTGGTGATTCGGGAGCGGCCGGGGTCTTGGGTGAGGAGGCCGTTATTGTGAAACTGGTGGTCGCTGAAGAGCGGGCCGCCGTGGCAGTGGAAACAGTCGGCGCCGAATTGCCGGGTGCGGGGGTCGTATTCGGTCATGAAGAGTTCGAAGCCGCGTTTTTCGTCGTCGGTGAGGGTGGCTTTTCCGCGGAGGGCGCGGTCGAACTTTGCGTCGCCCGCGGTGAGGGTGAGGAGGAATTGTTCGATGGCGAGGCCGAGCTTTTCGGCGGTGAGTTCGGGCGTGCCAAAGGCGGCGGTGAATAGGGCGGGGTAGGGGTCTTTTTTGGCGAGCTTGAGGAGAACGGAGTCGAGTGTCTCGTCCATCTCGGAGTGGTCCTGGATGGGCTCGAGTGCTTGGGCGCGGAGGGAAGGGGAGCGCCCATCCCAAAAGAAGGAGGACTTCCACGCGAGGTTGAAGAGGGGCATGGCGTTGCGGGTGCCGGGCTTTCCGCCGACGCCGAGGCTGAGGCGGCGGGGATCGGTGAATGCGAAGCTGGCGACGTGGCAGGAGGCGCAGGAAAGGGTGTTGTCGCGGGAGAGTGCGGTGTCGTTGAAGAGGGCTTTGCCGAGGGCGACGCGTTCTTCGATGAGGGGGTTGTCGCGAGGGAATGGGGGCATGGGGAACGAGGCGTTCATGGTGAAGCGATAGGGGGTGTATTTCTCGGGGAGGTAGAGCGGTTTGACGGGCGGGCCTTTCACGGCGGCGGGCGCGGCGGAGAGGACCTGGACGACGCGAAATGCGCCGGGGAGATTGGCGGCGAGCGCGGCGGCAACGGGGTCGCCGTCGCGGGAGTGGGTGGCGGTGCCGTCCTTTGCAAACGAGAGGGGACGAGGTGCGTTCAGCAAGGTGCCGAGATCGAAGTCGAGAATCGCGGCGGCGTCGTGCGTGAGGTCGAGCGGCGCGGCGAGGCTGATGCGCGTGCGATTTACATCGCGGGCGAAATGGTGGGCGTATCCCTGCAATTCCGCGGCGGCGGCGTTGATGCGAAAGCGGCCTTCAATGGCGAGGAAGATGTAGCCCGTCTGCCAGCTCCAATGCAGGCCGTTGAGGTTGGGATTGAGCGGATGCTCGGCGGGGAGTCTGGCAGGGTCGGCGATGTTCGTCGCGGCATCGGGGCCGATGTGGAAACGAAGAGCGCGATATTTTTCCGGAGGCACTCCGGCGAGTGTGGCGGAGGTGCGGCGCTTTTCGGCATCCATCCACGCGAATTGATCGGGCAATTCCACCCAGACGCCGTCCTCGCGCTCCAGCGCAAAGCCGCTGAGGATGTAGCTGAGCCGTGTGAGGGAGAGGGTCTCGGAGGCGGCGTTCGTGTAGCGCAGGGAATCGAGCAGGAGAGGGTCGCCATTAAACGAATGCCGCACGGAAATCTCGAGCGATGCAGCAAGCGCGGCTGCGGTGAGCATCCATCCGGCGAGCAATGTTCGGAGAAGGATTTTCATCAGCGATGGGCGCCGTTACTTTGCGCCAAGCCCCAGCACGACGACGGGGAAAGTGCGGAGGAGGATTTTGGCATCGAGCCAGAGGGACCAGTTGTCGATGTATTCGAGGTCGAGCGCGACCCAGCGATCGAAGCTGGTGATATTGCTGCGCCCGCTGATCTGCCAGAGGCAGGTGATGCCCGGCTTCATCGCCAGACGGCGGCGCTGGGCGGTGGTCTCGAATTTCTCCACTTCGTACATCGGCAGCGGACGAGGACCGACGAGGCTCATTTCGCCCTTGAGCACGTTCCAAAGCTGCGGGATTTCATCGAGCGAAGTCTTGCGCAGGAACTTGCCGATGCGGGTGACCCGTGGGTCTTGGTTCACCTTGAACACGGGGCCTTGCATTTGGTTCATGCGCTGCAACTCGTCGCGCTGCATCTCCGCATCGGTGACCATCGTGCGGAACTTGAAGATCAAGAATGCACGCCCGTTCTTTCCTCCCCGCGCCTGATGAAATATAATAGGCCCCGGCGAAGTGAGCTTTATCGCAAGCGCAATCAAGGCAAAGAGCCACGAGAAGCAAATGAGCAGCAGCAGCGCGATTGCGCGGTCGGCGAGATGCTTCACCATCAGCGCCCACGAAACGCTCGGAGCGGCCCGGAAAACCAGCATGGGCCGCGATCCAAAAGCATCAAACTCCGGACGCGCGATGCTCGTGCGGATGAAGTCGGCGCTCAGCCAGGCCTCCACGCCTTCCGTCTCGCAAGCGCCGATGTATTCGTTGAGCCGTCCCATTTCGCTATGGCCGCCGACAAAAAGAACGCGCCCCACCGAGTGTTCGTGCAGCGCAGTGATGAGTGCGCTCACCGGTTCGTGCATGATGTCAATTTCCTGCACGACTTCGAGTTCCATCACCTGCTCCGGCGTGAATGCGTTGCGGAACTTGTGGTTGTCCTGCAATGTGCCCACAAGGATCACGCTTTCGCGGAGCACGCCCGTTTTCACCCGGTGTTTATAGCGTGCAATCGTAACGCGTTCGCGAATCAGTAAGGCAACGGCCGCTGTCAGTGCAAAGAAGGGCAGGATCAGACGGCTGGGAACATCCTGTTTCAGAAAGTATGCGCAAGCTGCGATGACCACGCCGAGGACGATCGCCGCGCTTCCCATCTGGCCCAGTGTCTTCGCCAGCGTTTTCCGCGAGGGGTGCTCGTAAAACCCGTAGTTCTCCAGCGTGATGGGGCCAAATGGGACAAGGATGATCAGGATCCACTGAAAGTGTTCGAATCCCTGAATCGGCTGGTCGAAAAATCCGGAGTGGTATCCGAGAAATCGCAGCGAATGGGCAGCCCAGAACGCAGCCGCTAAAAGCAGCGCATCAATGATCTGTAAGAATTGAAGGTTTAGTTCCTGTCGGCGCCCAAGCATGGTCGGAGTAATAAAAATGCGGCAGGTCACTTTAACAGAGAACGTGAGGGAACGTGCGAGAAATTTTCGTGAAATCGCGGGCGCACTGGTGCATACACTGCTAAATCCAAGTGTGCCCAACGCGATAATTACATGAATAACGGCCCGACCATAAACCTTCTGCGGGTCTTATTTGTAGCTTTCACGGCCTACCTCGGCAGCCAGATCGGTGACCACATGTGGGACAGCCCGCGCCTTGGCATTTGTGGAGGAATCGCCTTCGGCCTGATCGTCGTGCTGGCAGACCGCGTGCTGAAAGGGCTTTCGCTTCGCATGTTTTCCTCCGCGACCTTTGGCCTGCTGCTGGGCTTTATCGCTTCGCGTCTGCTGCTGGCATCGGGCCTTCTTTGGAGGACACCGGACCGCGAGCAGTGGCTCATCAGCCTGGCGATTTATTCCACGTTTAGTTACATCGGCATGATGCTGGCGATGCGGGGAAACCGGGATGAATTTGCGCTGATCATCCCTTACATTCGCTTCCGCGAACAGGAGCAGGCAGACCCGCCGATTCTCGTGGATTCGAACATCATCATCGATGGCCGACTCCCCGACCTCGCGGCGACGGGATTCATCGGTACGGCGTTCATCGTTCCGCGATTTGTACTGGAGGAACTTCAGACGCTGGCGGACTCGCATGACCCGCTGAAGCGGGAAAAAGGACGCCTCGCACTCGAGCGACTTGAGGAGATGAAGAGGAACCCGACATTCACCGTCTCGATCCATGAGACCGAGCTGGACGCATTTGGTGCCGTGGATTCCAAGCTCGTCCAGCTCGCCAAGATGACGGGCGGTCGCATCCTTTCGAATGACGGCAATCTGTGCAGTATCGCGCGCCTTCAGGGAATCCGGACGCTGAATCTGAATGACCTCACGAAAGCGCTTCGGCCGCAACTGACCGCTGGAGATGAGCTGGACCTTACTCTTTCCAAAGAAGGGCGGGATGCTCATCAGGCTGTTGGTTATCTGCGCGATGGCACGATGATCGTCGTCAACCACGCCCGCCCGCATATCGGCAAGACGATCCGCATTTGCATCAGCAGCGTACTGCAAACGACCGCAGGCCGATTGTTCTTCGCCGAGGTCCAAAAGGCTCCGTAGGTCCAGGTCGGACTACATCCCGAAGACCTTCATCAAAAAGCCGAGTTGATCTGCGGATTGCTCGATCACTTTGTTGAGCGCTGTGCCTGCACCGTGGCCGGCGCTGGTCTCGATTCGGATGAGCACAGGCGGACCGTCCTTGGCCTGGCATTCCTGCAACCGTGCGGCGAATTTGAACGAATGCGCCGGAACGACGCGGTCATCATGATCCGCAGTCGTGACCATCGTGGCGGGATAGCGTGTGCCGGGCTTCAGCGTGTGCAGCGGGCTGTAGGCGACAAGTGCTCGGAATTCGTCCGCATTTTCCGAAGAGCCGTAGTCACTTTTCCACGCCCAGCCGATTGTGAATTTGTGAAAGCGCAGCATGTCCATCACGCCGACCGCCGGGAGCGCGGCACCGAACAACTCTGGCCGCTGAGTCATACACGCCCCGACGAGCAGTCCGCCGTTGCTGCCGCCCTGGATGGCGAGCTTTGCGGATGCGGTGTATTTGTTCGCGACGAGCCATTCCGCCGCGCCGATGAAGTCGTCGAAAACGTTCTGCTTTTTCAGGACGGTTCCGGCTTTGTGCCACTCCGCGCCGTATTCGCCGCCGCCGCGCAGATTCGCCACGGCATACACGCCGCCTTTTTCCAGCCACACGGCGCGGGAGACTGCGAATCCGGGTGTCATCGGGATGTTGAATCCACCGTAACCGTAGAGAATTGTCGGAGCCGTGCCGTCGAGCGCGAGGCCGCGTTTGTGGGTGATGAAAATCGGCACGCGCGTCCCGTCTTTGCTGGCGAAAAACACCTGCTTTGTCTCGTAGGCCGCGCTGTCAAAATCCACGGCTGGCTTGCGCCAGATTGCGCTTGTGCCTTTCGCGATATCGAGCCGGTAAATCGCGCCGGGCTCCGTGAAACTGGTGTAGCTGAAAAACGTATGCGTGTCGCCCTTCCGCCCGCCAAAGCCGCCGACGCTGCCGATTCCGGGGAGTGGAAGCGGGCTTTCCGCGATAAGATCCCCGCCTTCCACGCGGAAGACTTTGATCTCGCTGCGCGCGTCCTTGAGGTATTCGCAAAATACTTTGCCGCCCACAAAGCTCGCGCTGTCCAGCTTGTCTGCGGTTTGCGGGATGACCTCGCGCCAGTTCGCGCGCTCGGGTTTGGTGATGTCGATTGCAATGACGCGGTATCTCGGCGCGGCGAGGTCCGTGCGGAAAAAGAAAACCGGCCCGTCGTTGTCGGCGAATCCGTAGTCGGCATCGAAGTCGGAGAGCAGTTCGACGACTTTCGATTCCGGCTGCGAGAGGTCTTTGTAAAAGGTGCGGTTCTTCGGGTCGGTGCCTTGAGAGACGTGGATGATGAGATACTTCCCGTCATCCGTCACGTGTCCGCTGAAGCCCCAGTCCGCATGATCCTTGCGCTCGTAAATAAGCGTGTCCGCCGACTGCGGCGTGCCGATTTTGTGGAAGAAGAGCTTCTGGAATTCGTTCTTTCCCTTCAACGCGTCGCCTTCTTTTGGTTCGTCGAACCGCGAGTAAAAGAAGCCGCTCCCGTCCTTTGCCCAGGAGGCTCCGCTGAACTTCACCCAGCGAATCACATCGTCGAGATCCTTGCCTGTCGCCACATTGCGCACGCGAAATTCCTGCCAGTCGCTGCCGCCCGTGCTCGTGCCATAGACGAGCAGTTTCCCGTCTTCGCTCGGCGTCGATTCCGATAGGGAAACGGTGCCGTCTTTGCTCAGCGTATTCGGGTCGAGCAGGACGCGGCCTTCCTGGTCGAGCGCCTCCGTGACGTAGAGCACGCTCTGGTTTTGCAGGCCCGTATTGTAGCTGTAAAAGAAGCGCCCGCCGCGCTCAAACGGCGCGCTGAATCGCTCGTAGTTCCAGAGCTTCGTGAGTCGTTTGCGCAATTCCTCGCGCTGCGGGATGGTGTCGAGAAATGAATGGGTGACCTTGTTCTGCGCGATGACCCACGCCTTGGTTTCGTCGGAGTTGTCGTCTTCGAGCCAGCGATACGGGTCGGCGATTTTTGTTCCATGATAGTCGTCCGCAACATCGCCCTTTTTGGTGGTCGGGTAGGAGATTTCGGCGACGGAAAAAGCAGTCATGGCAGCAAGTAATGCAATCGGAGTTTTCATGGAGTGTTCGCCGGAGATTGGGCGACAAATGTCCTGATACGCAAGCAAGGTCGCATCGGGTGCATGAAAGGGGGGATTTGAGCTCGATTTCCGAGATTGTGAAAAGTTTCACAAATTCGCCTTGCCCCGTCCTATGGTGTCCGTAGTCTGGCTCCACAATGTCCACGCAAGCTGCTTACGACTCGAAAATCGAGGGCAACATTATCTTCACCAAGGTCGATTCCGCCATCAACTGGATGCGCAAAAACTCTCTCTGGCCCATGCCGATGGGGCTGGCCTGCTGTGCGATCGAGCTTATGGCTACAGGCGCGTCGCGCTTCGACATCAGCCGATTCGGCGCGGAGGTCATGCGCTTTTCGCCCCGCCAGAGCGACGTGATGATCGTCGCCGGCACCGTCACTTATAAAATGGCGCTCGCCGTGAAACGCATCTGGGACCAGATGCCCGAGCCAAAATGGTGCATCGCCATGGGCGCATGCGCCAGCAGCGGCGGCATGTATCGCAGCTACGCGGTCCTTCAGGGCATCGATCAGCTCATTCCGGTGGACGTTTATATCTCCGGCTGCCCGCCGCGCCCGGAGGCTCTCATCGAGGGCCTGCTGCGGCTCCAGCGGAAGATCGATACCGAGCATTCACTCTCCGCCCAAAAGGGCGAACTCACTGCATCGCTCGTTTAAATTTTACGGAATATGGCCACCACCAAAGAATCATCCGCCGCCGCGAAACGTGACGCCGATGCGATTTGCGCGAAGTTTTCCGGAGTGAAAAAGAGCGAGTTTCGCGACGAAATCACGCTCACCACGACGCGGGAGCAATTCCGCGCTATCGCGGAGTTTTGCCGCTCGAACGGATACGACTATCTCATCGACGTGAGCAGCGTGGACCACATGGGCCAGGAGCCCCGTTACGAGATGGTCTATGAGCTCCAGTCGCTCGCCCACGCCGGGCATTTGCGGCTGAAATACACCGTCAGCGAAGACGACGCGACCGCCCCAAGTGTCGTGGATATTTGGGCCACCGCCGACTGGCATGAGCGCGAAGTTTTCGACATGATGGGAATCAACTTCCCAGCTCACCCCGACGTTAAAGAAGTCGGACATCTACGCCGCATTTTGATGTGGGACGGCTATCCGTTTCACCCGCTGCAAAAGGATTTCCCGCTCGCCGGACGTGCGAGCGACATGCCCGACGTGGCATTCAGCAACGCCGCACCGCTGGCCGGCGGCCCGTTCGTCACCGCGCCGAGCACGGCAGGGACTGCGGAGCGCGAGCCCCGCTCGCGTGAGATGGAGTAGGGGAATGACGAAACGCAAGCGGGTTGATTGCGCCGCACGCCTAGTCATTCGTCATCTTCCTATTTCGCCTTCAGTTCGTATTCACCGGCGTCGAATGACATGACGTTCGATTGCTTGCCGATCTTGAATTCCTCTACGAGCGCGCCGTCGCCCTGAAGGACTGCAATCCCATCAGGCTCGCGGGCCATGACAGCCCACTTCAGACCGGGTGTGTCGCTGAGGTGGATGAGCGGGAGTCCGTCTGTGGTCTGGAGCACGGCACCGCCGGTTGCGGTGACGATGCGGACGTTGAGTTCGGCCTTGGTGTTGCCCTCTGCCAGCGGGTTTGGCTTGGACGTGATTTTGATTTCGGGTTCAGGCACGAATGGCTTCGGGCGTCCGAGCTTGGCGGCGATATCCTCGAACTTCGCGCTGGCGAGAATACGCTTCAAGTAAACGACCTTCCATGTGGATTTTTTCTCCCCGTCCGGCGCGGGCGCTGCGGTTCCCAGCGCCAGAGCGCGAACGCGCTGTTCGCCGCCACCTTCCTCGATCAAGAAAATCGTTTCGCTCCACATTGACGCGGCGAGTTGCTGGGGAGCGGGTTCGTCCTTCGCATAGGCGAGACGGCGGAGGAACTCACCGGCATTGGAATAAGCACGGACTTCGCGGCGTTCGCCGGATTCCACGATCGCCCACACGGTGTTGCCAAATCCGACCGTCGTGGCGATCACTTTCTCACCCTCCGCGAGCGCGACATCCAGCGGCTCCGCACCGGGCTTGCGGATCTGCAGCTTTCCGCCTTCCGCGACGGCAAGAGTGTCCACCTTTGGCGGCTCCGCGCCTTCCTTTTTCATGTTCCACGAAAACTCAAGCTGATCGCCGCGAATGTGCTCCAGCCAGACGTGGATTTCATCCTGGCCGACGTTCTTCACGCCCACTGCGCGGACCACGCGAGGGGAGTCGTCGGCTTTCATCCAATCATTGCCGTGATACGCCACACCCTCGACACCAAGGTCTCCGACCATCCATCCGCGGACATTGTATTTCCCCGGCGGCATCGCGTTGCCGCCGTCGTCTTTGCCGTCCCATGTCGTGATGAATCCATTCACGCCGATGGTGAAATCTTTCTTCGTCGCTTCTTTGTGCAGCGTGCGGACTAGCTTGCCTTCTCCGCTGTAGATTCCGACGCTGAGCGTGCCTTCGAGAGGCGGGGGTAAAAAAGTGATGCGTACTGCGTTTTCAACTGCGGGTGCCGCCGCCGCCGGTGGTGCTGGCGGTGGTGCCGTGTCGGCAGCATTTTGCGAAAATACCGGGTGCGTGAGCGCGAAGAGCGCGGCAAAAATTGTAGGGCGATAATTCATTACGGAGTTCTCTATACTGGGAAGCCGGTCCGGAGTGCAAGCTGCGGGAAGTTACGGACTTGTGCAAAAGTAGCATCCCGCGGTGCCAGAAAGTCAAAACAGGGATCGACGGCGCGGCGCGAGTCGTGCTTCCATGCGCCGAACATCCATATGAAAATCGCTGTGTTGAATCCTGATGGGAGTGATCCCGAGCAGCATTTCCCCGAGTGCGCGGGAGTGCCTCAGGAGAAACTGCATCCGCCTGTGAATTTCCACGCGTTCGCGGCATGTACGTCCGGCAGTTTTCACCGCAAGCCGGGCGCCATTCCGTCCGACACCCGCGCTGTATTGCTACTGCTTCGGTCGGATTTGAAGAAATGTTACTACACATTGGAGGCTCTGAAAGCCGCCGGAAAAGTCGTGGCGGTCACATGGAAGGAGACGGGCACTCATCAAATCGCGAAACAACTCAACGATGCGTCGAGTCTCGAATGGTTCTTCAAAATTTGCGCCTCGGCCCATGGTGCTCTGGCGACCACCACGGAGACCGTGAGCCTCTACAAATCCGCCGGAGCGCAAAAGGTGCAGTACATACCGACTCCTTATCCGGTGGAGCGTCCCGACTGGGATTTCTCCATACCGATTGTAAAACGGCGCGGCGTCTTTATTGGCACGCGGGAGTTTGAAGTACCCTCGCGCAATCACCTTGCGGCGCTGATGACTGCCAAGCTGTTTCGCGAGCCGGTGACGGTGTTTAATTTTGACGGTCGCTCGGGTAGAAAGATTCTCGAAGCCATCGGGCTTGAGCAGCTCGAAATCATCGAGAATCGCCTCGGATATCTCGACTATCTCCGGGTCATGGCGCGCCACCGTATCGTCTGGCAGCTCGATACGAGCTGTGTGCCGGGACAAGTCGCCGGAGATGCGACACTCTGCCGTATTCCCTGTATTGGCGGGCACGGAGCGGTGGACCGGGAGGCTTTCCCGACTTTGACGGGACAGGGGAGGGAGATCTCGGACTTGATGGAAATCGCGGATCAATTGCTGCACGACTCGCGTTCCTATGAGTCCGAGGTGAAAGTGGACGCGTCCATCGCCAGGGAGCGCATTTCGTTTTCCCTGATGACCGAGCGGCTGTTGCATTTCTTCAAAAGTATCGAACTTTGAGGATAGTCAATGCAATCGGACGCTGTGCATCGCACGGTGCGACTACGCTGCTCGCCGGTGGATTGTCGCTGCGGCTGACCATTGGAGACTCGGTGCCGGGGCTCTCCGCGATTTTCTATGCGACGCCGTGGCCTGTGCTGGCCGCGCTCGCGATACTCCCCGCGTTCCTTTGGGTGCGGCGGCGACGCTGGCAGCCGGCGGGCGGGTTTGCGCTCGTCGCGCTGCTCTGCGGAATCGCGTGGGCTCGCACATCGTTCCGCGCCGGGCCTGTGCCTGTGCCCGGTTCGCTCCGTGTGGCTTACTGGAATGTAGGACGGCCCGACCGCGAAAGGCCCGAAGTCCTCGCAAAGATGTCCGAGATTCGCGCGGACGTATTCGGCCTCGGCGAAACACGCCGCGGCAATGGTCCCCTAGATCCTTCATGGACGACCGGGCAGCCCGGCAAGCATGTCCTGCCGCTCCGGCGTCACATGATGCTCTCCTCGCCGATGCCGGCGACGCAGTTGCACGACGGGTTTCTGAATGATCGCGGCCAGTATGCGCTGACGCAGACGGAGCTGCGCGGGAAGGCGGTGTTCATTCTCATGGTGGATTTCGACGCAGTCGTGACCATTTCCCGCAAGCCCGCTTTTGACCGTATGGCGGAGATTGTCGACTCACTCGGCGACGCGCCCCTCATCGTCATGGGCGATTTTAATACGCCGTCGGAGTCCGTCTATTTCACCGCTTTGCGCCACCGCTTAAGGAGCGCCTTCGCGACAGCCGGACGTGGCTACTCGCACACGTGGCCCATGCCGCTGCCCGTGCTGGATCTCGATCATATTTGGGTGAGCCATCACTTCCGCGTGGTCAGCAGCGAGCATCCGGTGAGTTTCCTTTCGGACCATCGCCCCGTCGTTGCGGATCTGGAATTCTGAGGTTCCCGTTTTCGTTCACTTTCTTGATGAACAGAACTGAGTGCGCCAGCGTGGAGTCGAGAATTTTCTGTCGAGAATTTTCTTGCACATTTCCGGTTATGGGGTTCTTTCTGACGGAGTGTCGGGTCGATCACCATTTATGCGTCTTGTTTTCGTGCTTTGCGTTTTCGCAATATTCGGCGCGCAGGTGTCTGGCTCGGTTGCCCGTTTCGTTTGTGACTGTGGTGGAGTGTTGAAAGTCGTCGCAGCGAGTGCTTGCGACGGACCGCATGGGCTGGAGTGTCACTCCGATGATGCTCACGAGGGTGATGGTTCGCATGGCGGGAGCAGCGAAGGCGAGCACAAGCACCATGAGCAGGAGAGCGAGGAACTTGCCGCAACGACCGCGCTCGCTCCACACATCGTCGTTCCATCCCCAATAGTGCTCGCGATACTGCCGGACTTTTCGTTTTTCTCTCCCGAGGCATCCCTCGCGCCCCTCCTGTATTTTCCTAAAGCGTTTGGCGGACCGCCGCCGGACATCGCTGTGGCGCGGACTTTCGTCCTGCGTATTTGAGTTCTGAGCAACCGCGTTCGCGGTTGCCCATCCGCCAAGTCCTTTGCACTCGCGCCGACCGGCGTGATTTCGTGCTCAGGCTCCTTCCTTACACCTTTTCTTAGATTCATGAATTTACGTACCATCATATTTACTACGATCGCATCGGTCTCTTTCGCGATTTCTGCGCAGACGCGCGAAGTCTCGCTTTCGGTTGAAAGCGCGGCGGCTTACGCCATTAAAAATAATCCTCCACTCGCTGCGGCGCGGCTGCGTATCGAAGAAGCTCGCGGGAGGCTGCACGGCGCTGGACTTCGTCCCAATCCAGAACTGGAGTGGGAACTTTCGCAAAACGTCCGCTCGCTGGAGCATGGCGTCGGCGTGGCCTGGATGCAGAAATTTCCACGCACGGCGCGGCTGGCATTGGAAAGAGGCGTCTCCCGCGCGGAACTCGCGGTAGCCGCAGCCGAGGTGCGTGATGCGGAGCGGCGGCTTGCAGGCGAGGTGCGCACGGCTGCTGTCGGATTGCTCGCTTTGGAAAAAGAGCGAGGACTGCGCGCGCGGCAGATCGCGAATAGCGAGGAGCTGACCGCCTTTATGACCAAACGTGTGCAGGCAGGCGAAGCGGCGGCGGTGGATGTCGCCCAAGTGGAACTGGAGGTAAAGCAACTCAGCACGCAAATCCTGATGCTGAACGTCGAAAAAGCGACGTTGCTCGGCACGCTGCGCCCGCTGCTTGGCGTGAGCGGTGCCGTCGAAATCACCGGAACGCTTGCCGAGCCGGGTGGACTACCGGCGAAAGGTGCGCTGCTTTCTGCTCGCGGCGATTACCGTGCAGCGGAGGCGAACGCAGAGGCCTCGCGGCAGGGCGTGGAGCTGGCCAGGGCGAATAAATGGGAGGACATTACGGTTGGTATTTCCGCTTCGCACGGCCGCTCGGAGGATGCGCCGGAGGGGCTTTCTCGTGACACGGTGATCGGCCTCAAGGTGAATCTGCCGCTGCCGCTGTGGAATAAAAACGAAGGCAAAATTCGCGAAGCGCTCGCCACGGCCAAGCGGGCGGAGAAAGAAATCGAAGCCGTTGCCGCGCAAGCTCGCGCCGAAGCTGCTTCTGCCCGCGCCGAGATGGTCGCCCTCGCGAAAATCGTCGCGGATATTGACGGCAAGCTCATCCCTGCCGCGAAGCAGATTGAGGAACAACTCCGCACCAACTACGCCACCGGGCTGACGCCGTTGCCGGAAGTCATCCGGGCACGCGGCAAGCGCTTCGAGATGGAGGCCCAGCGCCTCGACGCTCTGCGCGATTACCACCTTGCCCGAGCAAAACACACGACTGCCACGGGAGGTGGGAAATGAGCGCGCTTTTTCTCTTCGTGAAAGCGGCTTTGAGCGGTGGCATCATCGTGGCTGTATCGGAGCTGGCGAAGCGCAATAACACCGCCGCGAGCATCGTGCATTCGCTGCCGCTCGTCTCGCTGCTCGCGCTTGTCTGGCTCTACGTGGGCTCGCGGGATACGGCGCTCATCGCGCGGCATATGAGCGGCACGTTTTGGTTCGTGCTGCCATCGCTGCCGATGTTCCTCGCCGTGCCGTGGATGTTGCGGCGTGGCGTGGCATTCTGGCCTGCTCTCGCAGCGGGAGTGGCGCTCACCGTGGCGCTTTATTTTCTCACGATGCGCCTGCTCAAAGCAGCGGGCATCAATCTCTGACTCTATTCTCTATGATTAAAATACTCACTATCGTCTCCACCGTAATCTTCGCGGTTGCACCGTTGCTTGCCGCCGTCTCGCCGGAGGAGGCTGCTGCGACCGTCATCCTCGACGAAACGGGAGAAAAAAACCTGAAGATTGAAACGGTCGAAGCGGAGGAGACGGACTTTGAAGAAACCGTATTCGCGCTTGGCCGCATCAATGTCGCTCCGGGCAAACGCGCGGTGGTCAGCAGTCGTGTGCCGGGGCGCGTAGTCAGCGTTGAAGCACACATTGATACGCAAATCAAAATGTCCTCTGAGGCACTCGTCGTCGAAAGCAGACAACCCGGCGATCCGCCGCCGCGCATTCGGATTCCTGCGCCGATGAGTGGGATTGTGAGCGCGGTAAATGTCGTCGAAGGGCAGCCGGTCGAGTTGTCTGATTCGTTGATTGAGATTCTGGATCTATCCTCCGTTCACGCCACCGCCACGGTGCCCGAGCATCTTGCCGCGAAACTCAAGGAAGGAATGCGCGCTCGCATCCGCGTGCTTGCAGCGGGCGGGAAGGAGTTCACCGCAGAACTTGCACACATCGGCGCAGAAGTGGATACAAAGACCGGCACGATCGAAGCCGCGTTTCACCTCCCGAACGAAGACTACGCGCTGCGTCCGGGGATGCGTGCCGAGTTTTTTATCATCGTCTCCAGGCGGGAAAACGTGATGAGTATCCCGCGTCTTGCGCTGCAAGGGGATGTGACCAATCGCACCGTCTATCGCCGCCATTACGATACGTTGCTAAAGCACACATTCGTCCGCGTGCCTGTGCAGATCGGGGCGATGAATGACAGATTTGTGGAGGTGAACAGCGGCCTCACGGCGGGCGACGAAGTCGTGACCACCGGGGCCTATTCGCTGGCATACGCAGGAAAAGGCAGCGTCTCGTTAAAGTCCGCGCTCGATGCCGCCCACGGCCACGAGCACAACGACGATGGGAGTGAGATGGGCGCCGGACAGAAAGCAAAAGCCGGCGGCAACGAAGGCGGGCACGCACATCACGGCATCTCGGGACTTACCGTGTTCTCACTTATCTCAAACGGACTGCTGCTCATGCTTCTCGTCCTCGCCATGCTGCGGAAGCCCAAAGGCGATGAGGCAACGAAAGAGGGGACGCCCTAGCCATGCTGAATAAACTTATCCGCTTTGCGCTGCACAATCGCGCCGTCGTTATCGTGCTCGCGCTGGTGCTCATGGTCATGGGGGTAAAGACGACGCTGGAGCTGCCGGTCGAAGTGCTGCCCGACCTCACGAAGCCCACCGTTATCGTGCTGACTGAATCGCCCGGCCTTGCGCCGGAAGAGGTGGAAATCAATATCACCCAACCCATCGAGCGGTCGCTGCTCGGCGTCGCGGGACTAACGCGGCTGCGGTCAAATTCCGACGTGTCGCTCTCGCTCGTCTATGCGGAGTTCGACTGGGGCACAGACATTTATAAGGCGCGGCAATTTGTGCAGGAGCGCCTCGCCGGCGTGCGCGGTTCACTGCCGCGCGGAGTGGAGCCGTTCCTCACCCCGGCCGCTTCGCTCATGGGCGAGATTGCGCTCATCGGTGTAAGCAGTCGCGATGGAAAAACGCTCCCGCGTGACGTAAGAACACTGGCCGACTGGACCATTCGCCCGCGTCTGCAAAGCATCGGCGGCATCGCCGAAGTGCTCAATATGGGCGGAGGCATCAAGCAAGTGCAGGTCATGCCCGAGCCGAATCGCATGGCCGCGCACGGCGTTACCTTTGAGGAACTGGAGACCGCCGCCCGCGAGTCCGCGGTGAATACCACCGGAGGGTTCATCAACAGCAGCACCACGGAAATCATGGTGCGCAATCTCGCCATGACCGTGCAGCTCGAAGACATCGCCAGCACCGTGGTGAAAAAGACAGGAGACCGCAGCATCACCATCGCCGACGTGGCGAAGGTGGATTGGGGTATCGAGCCTATGCGCGGCGACGGCAGCGTGAACGGTAAGCGCGGCGTGATCATGAGCGTCACGAAATCCCCCGGATTCGACACCGTCGCGCTGACGACGAAAGTAGAAACCGCCATCGCGGAGTTGCAAAAGACGCTGCCCGAAGGCGTCGAGGCGCGGCTCCTTTTCCGGCAGGCGGATTTCATCGAGAACGCCATCGGCAATTTGAAGAATGCGATCGCCGAGGGTGCAGTCATGGTCACCGTGGTTCTGTTCCTCTTTCTGCTCAACTTCCGCACCACGTTCATCACTCTTACCGCGATTCCGCTCTCGTTTGGCATCACCATGCTTACCTTCAAGTGGTTCGGCGTTTCCGTAAATTCCATGACGCTTGGCGGCCTTGCCGTTGCCATCGGCATGGTCGTAGATGATGCCATTGTCGATGTGGAAAACGTCTTCCGCCGCTTACAGGAAAACGCCGCGCTGCCCCATCCGCACCCACGCATCGAAGTCATCGCCCGAGCCTCCGGTGAAGTGCGTAATTCCATCCTCTACGCCACGGTTCTCATCATCCTCGTCTTTCTCCCGTTGCTGGGCTTGAGCGGCGTCGAGGGACGGTTGTTCTCGCCCATCGCGATCGCCACCATTGTCTCGATGATTGCCTCGTTTATCGTGTCGCTCACGGTGATTCCCGTGCTCTGCTCCATCCTTCTCCGACCGAAGCACGGTCACGCGCACAAAGATGGGTTCATCACCCGCAGTATGAAATGGCTGCTGGAGAAAACCTTCCTCCGCTTCGGTCTCTCGCAGCCGTTTTTGCTGCTCGGAATCGTCGGCATGATGATGGTCGGCGCGTTCCTGCTTTATCCTCAAATGGGCAAGGACTTCCTGCCGACATTCCGCGAGCAGACCGCGCTCATCGCCATGACTGCCGCGCCGGGCACCTCGCTGGACGAGACGAACAACATCGCCGACGTGATCGAGCAACAACTGCTCACAATTCCCGAAGTGAAAAAAGTCGGGCGACGTCTCGGTCGTGCTGAACGTGGCGACCACGTCGTGCCCGTCAGCACGGCGGAGTTCGATGTCGATTTCCGCGATGAAAAAAGCAAGCGCACTCGCGACGAGATTCTTGCCGATATCCGCAAGAAAGTGCAGGGCGTGCCCGGCACCTTCAGCGTCGTCATGGGGCCACTCGCAGACCGCATCGGCCACATGCTCAGCGGCGTCTCTGCGCCCGTGGCCATCAAGGTTTTCGGGCCGGACCTCGAAAAGCTCCGCACCCTCGGCGTCGAGATTCAGGGCGTCGCGAAGACCATCCCCGGCTTTGCCGATTGCAAGCTCGACCAGCAGAGCGTCATCGCCCAACTCCGCATTGAGCCCGACCGCGAACGCTGCGCCGCCTATGGCATCACGCCGGGCAAGCTGAACGAAATGCTATCCAAACTCATCGGCGGCGAAAACGTCACTGCCCTCCGCGAAGGCCAGCGCGAAGTGGACCTCGCCATTCGCCTCCCGCTCGAATGGCGCGAAACTCCCGAGAAGCTCGCCGAGCTGCCCATCGAAGTCCCCAACGGCGAAGGCGGCACGCTGCGCATCCCGCTGCGCCTCATCGCCGATGTGCGCGAGGCCAAAGGGCCCAACGTCATCTTCCGTGAAAACGCCCAGCGCCGGTTCGCACTCGCCATCAAACCCACCGTCCGCGATGTGAGCACGCTCGTCGTCGAACTTCAAAAACGCGTCGCCGAAAAAGTGAAACTACCCGAGGGTTACTTCGTTACTTTCGAGGGCGAATTCCTCGCCCAGCGGGACGCCTCGAAGCGCATCGCCATTCTCAGCTCCGTCGTCCTCCTCATCATCGTCTTCCTGCTCTACGGCTACTTCCAGAGCGCCGCGCTCGCCGGACAGGTGATGCTCAATATCCCGCTCGCGCTCGTGGGCGGACTCGCGTTCACGTATTGGAAACTGAACAACATTTCGATCGCCACACTCGTCGGCTTCATCGCCGTCGGCGGCATCGCCGCGCGCAACGGAATCATGATGCTCTCGCACTACCTGCACCTCATGAAGCACGAAGGTGAAGGCTTCACGAAAGCCATGATCATTCGCGGCACCAAGGAGCGCATGGTGCCCGTGCTGATGACCGCACTTGCCGCGGGCATCGGCCTCATCCCGCTCGTCCTCGCGGGCGACCAACCGGGCAAGGAAATCCTCCATCCCGTCGCCGTCGTCATCGTCGGGGGTCTTGTCACCAGCACCCTGCTTGACTTTGCCGTCACCCCCGCTGTCTTCTGGCTCTTCGGGCGAAAGGCAGCCCGCCGCGCATTGGAAGCCGGAGCCGCCGCCGCCCAATAAATTTCCCGCAGAACACTATAAAACAAAACTAAAATACACACATGAAAACACACATCCTCGCGCTGCTCAGCAGCCTCACCATCACCGCCGCCGCACTCGCGCACGGCGACGTAGAACTCGGACCAAACGGCGGCCGTATCCTTGAGTTCTCAAAGAACGAAACCATGCACGGTGAAGTGACGTTGCAAGA
>JAYUSJ010000126.1:0-6091 GCA_043755735.1 Verrucomicrobiaceae bacterium
CCGCTGAGGATCGGCGTCGCGACCATCAGCCCCTTCTGCGCCGCGTCGAGATGCAGCTCCTCGCCAATAGCTGCGCCAAGCGGGCCGAGAACCGTCCACACCATGAAGGCAAAGTCGAAGTAAAGAAATGCGGTGAGTAATGTGGGCCAGTGCCCAGATGATTTTAAGTCGGAAAGTTTCACGCTGCGCACCCTTAGCCGCGCCCGTGCCACGCCGCGAAATCAGCCAGTGAGAGTTTTCACGCATAGCGATGAATACTCCTCATCGGCCCAGCCATCCCGCACTGGCACAGCATCCCAGACCTCACTCCTAAACTGAATATACACGCCAACAGCCGCAAAATAGTCGTGCGCCGACACGCGGATGCACGAAGCCGATGTCCGGTATTAGACCACGCTGGACAATTCCCAACAGCGCCAAAAAGGCGGATGCGGTGACGTGGACCAAGACCAATTGAAAACCACCCCGCGCCGCACCCGCCTGCAATCTGGCGCTCCTTTTTAGAACGTGATGCTCGTCTGGAGATAGACGAAGTCCGCGTCGTCACTCGCCCCAGTATCGGATAGATAATCCCCTGCGAAGAAGTGCGAGTAGCCTCCTTCAAAGCTCAGGTTTTTCGACACGGTGTAAGTGAGCGTCGCATCAACCTCGTAACCTACGAAGTCGCTCGCAGCGCGTGCCACTGGTGTGAGCGGGCGGACGGTGGCGATGCCGTTGGCGCGGTACCACGAGTCGTTCGTATCCGCGAGCCAGAAGGCGTGAAACTCAGCCTTGGCAGTGAGTTTCTTCGTCGGCGCGCACTTGAAGCTCACTTCGAGGTCTTTCATGTTCTGCCACGAGAAAACGTCCATCTGGCCGTAGAACTTGTGGTTTGTCGGGAAGAGGTTTTGGAACGTCTCGACATCGCCGTCTGACGGGTCGCCGTCGCCGCTGCCGTAGTTAAATGCGACGCCGAGGCGCGGCATACAGGCCGTGTCGAACGTGTAGCCGATTCCGCCGTGCAGCGCGAACGCTGTGAGGTCGAGTCCCTTTACTTCGCCGGTCTGGTATGCGCCCTCGAAGTCATAGTCAAAGCCGACTGGCTTTGGCGCTGTGACGACACCTTTTCCATCGCTCGCAGATGCGGGCGCGAAGGTGCCGGGCTTCGATTTGATGCGTGTGCCGAGCGTGATGAAGTTCGTACTCGTGACCAGTTGCTCCTCGTGGAGGTGCAGCGCGTAGAAGTCCGTCGTCTGCGGCCCGAGCGCGGTCGTGCTGGCGTAGATGCCGCTGAAAATCTGCTCCCGGCGTGTTTCGTTTCCATTGTAGAAATCGCTCATGTTCATGCCAGAGCGACGCGGCACGACGACAGACGCCGCGAAGGCATCCACGGTGAGCGCGCCGCTCTTGTAGGTCAGCTTCGCCGCGTCGAATGTGCGCCCGATATTGTTCCAGTCGAAAGCACCGACGATACGTTCGTCGCCGTAGCTCAATATCTGGCGTCCGAGTTTCAGCCCCCACGGCGACTTCGTGTAGTCGGCGAGTTCGATGTAGGCTTGGCGTAGGTCAAAGGAATCATCACCCTCTGCTCCCAACAAGCCGGGGAAGTCGGCGCGGTCGCTCAGCACCTCGCGGCTGTCCTGCGCTTGCGCGTAGAAAGTGAGCCAGGAGGAAGGCTTCACTTTCACACCGATGCGAGCACGCTGGAGTAGCCAGTTGTCGTCGTTGATCGTTCGGACGGCGTCGTTAAAATCGAAGTTGTCGTCCTTCAATTCCCAGCGCAGGCGCTCCTGGATGTCTATGGTGATGAGGCCGTCCGCGAAGGACAGTGGATTAGCTTCTGGAGCTTTGGTCTTCAGCGCTGGCGCTGGCGGACCAGCGATTGCGGCGAACGAGATTCCAGCGAACGCAGCGATGGCTGCGAGTGAGTAACGAGTGGTTTTTATCATTTTGTTTTTTTGGTTGTTGTTGTTGTGGGTGATTTTACGCCGCTGCACTGGTGGTGCTGGCCGGCTTTGAAAATGTGACGCGCTTTTTGTGATGCGCGTGGACTTCCAAAAACTCGATAAGGCGCTCGCGCAGTCGGTAATACTCAGGGTGCTCCATCACCAATACGCGATCTCGCGGACGGGCGAATGGCACCTCCACGATGTCGCCGACTTCGGCTTCCGGCCCATCCGTCATGCACACGATGCGGTCCGAGAGATACAGCGCCTCATCCACATCGTGCGTGACCATCAGCGCGGTGATGCGCTGCCGCCGCCAGAGGTCGAGCAGCACGCCTTGCAGCTCGTAGCGCGTGAGGGAATCGAGCATCCCGAATGGCTCATCCAGCAGCAGCATCTTCGGCGACAGCGCAAAAGCGCGCGCGATTCCGACGCGCTGGCGCATCCCCTGCGAGAGTTCAGCGGGCCGCTTATCCATCGAGTCCGCGAGGCCCACGACGCTGAGGTAATACTCAGCGATTTGCAGGCGCTCGCTTTTCGTCGCTGTGTAAAAAACCTGCTCCACACCGAGCATCACATTTTCCAGCGCGGTGAGCCACGGCAGCAGGCTCGGCGATTGGAAGACGATGCCGCGATCTGGCCCCGGTCCCGTGATTTCTTTGCCCGCGAGCACGATGCCGCCGCTGGTCGCTTCGCTCAGTCCGGCGACCATTGAGAGCACCGTGCTTTTGCCGCATCCACTGTGACCGATGAGCGTGACGAACTCGCCCTCGGCGATGTCGAGATTGAAGTCGTTCACGATGACCGCCGCGCCCATCGGCGTGCGGTAGGTTTTGTTGAGCTGGCTGAGTTCTAGGTAGTTGCGGCGCGTTCTTGGCGGCGGCATGGCGATGATTTCGTTCATTTGTCTTGGGTATAGAGTTATGCGATCTCCACAGCTTCGAGCTTCTCCTCGCTGCGGCGACGCGCTGTGCGTTTCGCGCCGAAGAGCGTGCGTGGTTCATTGAGGTCTTCGGGGAGCAAATCGGGCAGGGTGAGCTTGCGCTTCACCACCGTCTTTTGCCGCCCGCCGGGGCCGAGCAAGTAGTCGAGCACATCCTTGCGAACGCGCTTGAACGCTGGGTCGCTGTTCAGCGTTTTGCGCTCGCGCGGCCGTGCAATATCCACAGCCACACTGGGCCCGAGCGTCGCACCGGGACCCGCGCTCAGCGGGATGATGCGGCCCGCGGTCATAATACCTTCGTCCACGTCATTCGTGATGAGCACTACCGTCCGGCGGTCCTGTTCCCATACACGAACGATCTCATCTTGAAGCGTCGCACGAGTGAGCGCATCGAGCGCGCCGAGTGGTTCATCGAGCAGGAGAATCTTCGGCTCCGCCGCCAGCGCACGCGCCACACTCACGCGCTGCCGCATCCCACCGGAAAGCTCGCGAGGGAGCTTCTCACGAGCGGGAGTCAGATTGACCATCGCCAGATACTTATCCACCTGCGCTCTACGTTGATCCGCGCTCCATGTGGGGAAGACTTGGTCCACCGCCAGCGCAACATTCTCCGCCACATTCAGCCACGGAAGCAGCGAGTAGTTTTGGAAAACAATCCCACGCTCAGGGCTTGGCTCCGTGATGATTTCACCACGTAGCTTTACCGTCCCGCTGTCGGGCTTGAGCAGACCCGCGATCATCGAAATGAGCGTCGTCTTCCCAGCGCCGGAGTAGCCCACGATGGCGACAAACTCGCCCTCTTCGATGGACAAGTTCACGTCGCGCAACACATCGGTACTGCCGTATTTCTTACTGACGTTGTGTAATTCGAGAAATGACATGGCTCAGATGGTCTTAAAACGCCGTTCCACCACGCTCATCAGCCGGTCGAGCACGTAGCCGACTACGCCGATGGTGAGGATGCAGAGGATGATGTGGGAATAGCTGAGCGCGTTGTATTGCTGCCAGAGGAAGCCTCCTACGCCGGGGCGACCGGTGAGCATTTCTGCGGCGACGATGACGAGCCATGCGATACCCAGCGAGAGCCGGAAGCCCGTGAACATGTAGGGCAGAGTCGCAGGTAGCAGCACCTTGAAGAGCGTCTTTGTCCGCGAGAGCTTCAGCACTTTCGCCACGTTGAGGAAGTCCTGCGGCACCGCGCGCACTCCCACGGCTGTATTCAATACGGTGGGCCACATGGAGCACACGGCTATGGTGAATATCGCAGCGAGATCGCTCGCCGTGTATTCCCCCATGCCGGGCACGGTGAACTTCGCGGAGAGGAAAAGCACCATCCCTAGCGGCAACCACGCCAGCGGCGAAACCGGGCGAAGAATCTGTATGATGGGATCGAACATTTTCGCAAACGCCGGAGACAGCCCCAGCATGAAACCGATAGGCGTGCCGATGAGCAGGGCGATGGCGTAACCTTGCACCACGAGCTTCAGCGATAGCCAAGTGAACCGGAGCATCCCTTGGTCGAGTTCACCGCGTTTTGCCAGCGGTTCCGTGACGTAGAGTTTGCTCGCTGCCCAAGCCTCCGTGGGCGATGGGAGGTCCTCGGAGAGCCCCACACGCACGGTCTTCGTCACCTTGTCGCCAAAGTCATCTACGGAGACTTTCGTGATCGGTTCCCCGGCGATGATGGCCCAGATGGCGATGCAAAGGGCGATGCCCACAAAGGGTAAAATGAGGTAGTCGAACTTGAATGATTTCATGGTCTTGAAATTGAAATGATGCGCGGCGGCGCGATGCTTCAGCCTTTAATGGCGTTGATCGCGAACGACTTTGCGAACGCTTCGGGGTCCGCTGTTGGGTCGAACTTCACCCCGTCGAAGAATGTCTCCGGCGCGGTGTCTGCGACACGGCCCGTTACGCCGAGTTCCTTCATCGCCTCTTCGTAAATATCGCCCCGCATCACTTGCTTCGTCACCGCAGCGTATTCGGGCGCTCCATCCGTGAAACCCCACCGGCGGAGCTGTGTGAGCCACCACGCGCAGAACTTCGCTTGCGGATAGTTGGCGTTGCGGTCGCTAAATGTCATGTAGTCTGGGTCGCGGAATTTGCGCCCGTCGCCCATGTCATACTTACCTTGCAGACGCCCGAGGATGATCTCCTCCGGGCAGTTGATGTAAGTCGGCGCACTCACGATCTTCGCCTGCTCGGGGCGGTTCTCCATTTTATCCAGCCACACGCTCGCCTCGTGCAGAGCCTTCAGCACTGCTTTTACGGTCTTCGGATTCTTCTCCGCAAACTCCGCTGTGAAAGCGCAGACCTTCTCCGGGTGATCTTTCCAGATCGCTTGCGTAGTAAGACTTGTGAAGCCGATGTCGTCGGCGATCGCACGCGCATTCCACGGCTCGCCCACGCAGTATCCATCCATTTTCCCCACCTTCATATTCGCGACCATCTGCGGCGGCGGGACGGTGATGAGCGACACATCCGCGCCGCCGCCCATCGCGTCGCCGGGATGGATGCCGCCCGCTGCGAGGTAGTAACGCATCCACATCGCGTGAGTCCCCGGCGGGAAAGTCATCGCAAATGTGAGCGGCGTCCCCGCAGCCTTGGCTTCCACTGCAAATGGCTTCAGCGCCTTCGGGTCTGCGGCGATCTTGCCTTTGTATTTGTTGGCGAGGGTGATTGCTTGGCCGTTGCGATTCATCAGCCACGGCACGACCATCGGCTTCTTCGGCGCTCCTGCGAGGCCGAGAGTGGACGCGATGGGCATCCCGAGCAGCATGTGCGTCGCTTGATTATCGCCATTTGTCAGCGAGTCGCGAATCGCTGCCCAGCTCGCACCTTTCGCGACAATGGAATTGATGCCGTATTTCTTGAAGAGCCCCTTCTCATGCGCGATGACGATGCTTGAGCAATCCGTGAGTGCGATGATGCCAAACTTCATCTCCGTGGTCTCCGGTGCATCGCTGGCGAAGACTCCTCCGCTCCAGCTCGCGGGTAATCCGGCAAGGAGCGAAGCGGCTGTGGTGCGGCGAATGAATGAGCGGCGAGTGACATTGGTCTGTGTGTTGTTGTTGTTCATGTTCGACAGCCCCCTTAGCCACGCTCGTGCCACAAAATAGAAGGCAGCCGCTCAACTTTTCTTGAACAATAATGAAATTCATTCATTCCCTATTCAATCAAGCACTGGGGCAGATTCCGAATCCAGTTCACCCCCGTGCCACAA
>JAYUSJ010000127.1:0-20562 GCA_043755735.1 Verrucomicrobiaceae bacterium
ACCGCGTAGCATTTCCCCTCGCTGATGACGATGGATGACCAGTTTTGCCCCGTGCCGCCTTTGCCCGCGAGCCTCTGGCTCCAGCGCTCTTCGCCCGTCCGGATGTCGATGCACTGTGCGATGCCGGGGTCGTTCAAAATGAAGAGGTGAGCGCCGGAGATCGCGCCGGAGCCGATGCGCTGGGGACTCTTGGGCTGCTGCCACAGCCGGTGCGTGGCTGTGACATCTCCCGTGCCGCCGACTTTGACAGCGAGCGCTTTCCCGCTGAAGCCGCCCATGCTCACGACGATGCCTTCGCTGAGCACCGGCGATGTATAGACGAGCGGGTTCAGCCCTTCGCAAGCCCACAAATCCTTGCCGTTGGCGGGGTCGATGGCGCAGACACGAAACGGCCAGGACATAAGCAGCGGCCCCGTGGCGGTGGGCACCGGGTCGCTCCATGAGCCGTAGAAGTCGGGGTTGGAGGGCAGCGCGTCCGTGCGGATGGGCTCGGCGCGCTCCCACAAAATCGCGCCGGTTTTCTTGTCCATCGCGACAAGGCGGGCGTTTTTGCCGGGGCCGTGGTTGAGAAAGACCGCGTCCCCAACAATCACAGGCGATGGCCCTCCGCCCCAAATGTGATGCTGTTCGCCGAGCGACCGATGCCACAATTCCTTGCCCTCGAAGTCGTAGCAATACACGCCCGCCGATGCGAAGCTGACGACCACGCGCTCGCCATCCGTGGCGGGCGAACCCGAGCAGTGCGGGTTGGTGTCGTGGGTCGGCTCCGTGTCGGTAAATGTGATCCCGCTCGTCCAAAGCAGCGCACCCGTTTTGGCATCGAAGCAACGCAGTTCGCGTCGCTTTTCCTTCGCGATGGACTGTGTGATGAAAACCTTCCCGCCCCAAACGACGGGCGTGGAATTGCCGCGATCGGGAAGCTCGACGGACCATGCGATGTTCTTTTTATCCGGTACGTTCCAAGTCACCGGAAGTCCGGTTTCATCGCAAGTGCCGTCGTGGTGAGGTCCACGCCACGCGGGCCAGTTGGCGGCATCGGCGGAGAGTGCAAGGATCAGGAAGGAGAGTGCGAAGAGCTTCATAGCGATGCGGGAGATGCCACGAACAGCGCAGGAACGCCAGCCTGCATTGGGGCCGTAGGGCTTCGGGCAATCTCTGCGCTTGCGATTCACTCTGCGATCTTGAGCCGGATGAAACGAGTGCAGTCGAACAAGCAGCCCAAGCGGCGAGTTGACGCTCCCCCAGACTTCGGGCACTTTCCGCACATGAGCACGATCAACGCTACGATTGATATGGGGGATGACAGTGCCGGGGTGATTGCCGGATTGTTGCAGAATTTCCCAAAGGGACGGCGCATCCGGGTGGCGTTGACGGATGAGCCGTTTGCTTCGGCACCGGACTTGGTGGAATGGCTCCTGGCATGTCCGGAAAAGGGATGGTTTGTTCCGATGGGGCGTGGGGAGACAACGGATGAACTTAAAGCGGGAATGTTTGAATGAGGTTTCTCGTCGATGCGAATTTATTGTGCGAGCCGACGAAGCCGCAGTGGAGCCCAAAGGCGGTGAACTGGCTGCAGGACAATGCTGTGGAGTGTGTGACGGATGCAGTAGTAATCGGGGAGATTTGGCGCGGGATCGATAGGTTAGAGGCGGGGCGCAGGAAGGCGAATTTGGAACTATGGTTTGCGGGATTGAGAAGTCGGGTGGGCTGTCTGGACTGGACGCGGGATGTTGCAGTCATCTGGGGCGGGCTGATTAACGAGATTCAGAAGGCGGGCTTCACCGTCGGGATAAGGGACACGATGATTGCGGCAAGCGCCCGGTATCACGGGCTGACGGTTGCGACTCGCAATGTGGAGGATTTCAAACGCTGCGGCGTGCCGGTAATCAATCCATTTGAGTAGGGACGGGGGAACGGCGCAACAAGACGGAACTTTTTGGAATCGCACCAAGGGTCGCTGGCTGTGGGTGTCGCGAGCGCCCTGCCAGCTCACGATTTACTCTGCGACCTTGACGCGTCGCCGTAGAAACGAATGCTCCACGCCATGCAGCAAACGGTCACAACACGCGTTCCAGGCACGACGGCAAATCTCGGTCCCGGCTTTGATAGTCTGGGGATCGCGCTGGGCTTGGCCAATGAAGTAGCTGTTTCCCGCAGCGACCGTTCGGAGCATCCGGCGGTGTTTGCGGATGCGGCGCGTTCTTTTTTCGCGGCGGCGAAGGTTGCGCCGTTTGGGTTCGACTGGAGGATCTCGGGGGAAGTCCCGCAGTCGCGCGGGCTGGGGAGCAGCGTGACGGTGCGGCTGGGGCTGATGCACGGGCTGAATGCGCTCGCGGGCTTGCCGCTGGATCGCACGGCGCTCTTCGAGCTATGCGCGGCGCTGGAGGGGCATCCGGACAATGCGGCGCCGGCGGCGTTTGGCGGCTTCACGGTTTCGCGGTCGGGCGCGGAGACGATTCGCTGCGAGGTGGCGCCGGAACTGAAGTTCGTCCTGCTCGTCCCGGACTTCGAGGTGAGCACGCCGATGGCGCGCAGTATTCTGCCCGACACGATCCCGCGCCGCGATGCGGTGATGAGCTCGTCGAACGCATGCCGCATCACCGCGGCATTCCTCACGCAACGCTACGATTTACTGCGCGGGAGTTTCGGCGACGGGCTGCACCAGCCGTATCGCGAGCGGCTCATCCCGTTTCTCGGGAAGGTGATAGCGGCGGCGGAAGGCGCGGGCGCGATTGGGGGATTTCTCAGCGGAAGCGGCTCGACGATTTGCTGCGTGACGCTGGAAAATGCCGACGCTGTCGCCGCTGCGATGCTGGCCGCGAGCGGGAACGGCGGCGCATTCACACTCATCCGATCGGCCGAC
This sequence comes from Verrucomicrobiaceae bacterium, assembly GCA_043755735.1. Taxonomy (GTDB): domain Bacteria; phylum Verrucomicrobiota; class Verrucomicrobiia; order Chthoniobacterales; family Chthoniobacteraceae; genus SXWH01. The sequence goes on from JAYUSJ010000127.1 coordinate 2,864, forward strand.
AACTCCGGCGCGACGATCCTTTAAGTCATGGCATTCCGCGACAGCCTCGACCGATTTGAGACATTCGCCACGGATGTGATTTTGGATCGCCGTTTCGGCAAACGTGCTCTGCTGCTTCGATGGTTCCTATATCTGCTGTCGTGGGTGTTCCGCTTCATCGCGCAGACACGGCTCTGGCTGTATCGCAAACGCTTGCGCAAGGGCCGGCAGCTCGGCGTGATGGTGCTGAGCGTCGGCAACCTCACCGTGGGCGGGACGGGCAAGACGCCCGTAGTGGAAAAACTCGCGCGCGAACTCCGCGATGGCGGGCGCAAGGTCGCCATTCTCTCGCGCGGTTACAAGAGCAAGAGGCTTCCGTTTTACCGGCGCTTTCGCCGAAGGTTCTTCGGGAAGTTCAAGCCGCGTGTCGTCCATGACGGGCTCCAGTTGAAGATGGACTCGGAGTGGTCGGGAGACGAGCCCTACATGCTCGCGCGCTCGCTGAGGAATGTGATCGTGCTCGTGGACCGCGACCGCGCCCGCACGGGACGGCACGCGGTGCGGGAGTATAATGTGGACCTTTTCATCCTCGATGACGGGATGCAGTATCAGGACATCGAGCACCGGATCGACATCTGCCTCGTGGATCGCGCCGCGCCGTTTGGGAACGAGTATCTCCTCCCTCGCGGCACCCTGCGCGAGCCGCCGGGCAACATCCGCCGAGCGCAATACGTGCTCATCACAAAGTCGGTTCTTGGCGAAAACGATGCGCTCATAGAGCGAATCCAGAGCTACAATCCAACGGCGGAAATCATCGAGTGCTCGCACAAACCTCAGTACCTACAAAACGTCTATGACCCCGAAGACCGCAAGCCGCTTTCGTATCTCAAAGACAGCTACATCGGCGCGCTGAGCGGTATCGCGCGACCTGAGAGCTTCGAGGGTTCGCTGGAGAAGCTTGGCGCGCACCGGGTCATCACTTCGCGCTTTGCCGACCATCACCGATTTAGCGACGAAGAACTGCGCGATTTCCTTGTCCGCGCGAGCACTCGTGACCTCGATTGCATTGTCACCACCGAGAAAGACGCTGTCCGTTTCCCGGCGAAGATTGCCGGAGTGGATAAGCTGGAAGTGCCGATCTACTATTTGCGCATCGAAGTGGAGATCATCCGCGGGCAGGAGAGCTGGGATCGCCTGATTTCCCGCCTCACGGAGAAGCGCGAGGTCATCGTGCCGGAGCGATTCGTTTCATGAAACAGCGTCACCGCTTGCATTCGCAGGGAGCGGACGATACCCACCGACCATGTCAAATTTGGATCATCTTTTAGCGAACAATCGGGAATGGTCTGAGGCGATTCGCGCCAAGGAGCCGGACTTCTTCAAGAAACTGGAAGACGTGCAGGCCCCCGAGTATCTGTGGATTGGGTGCTCGGATTCCCGGGTGCCGGCGAATCAAATCACGGGCCTTTTGCCGGGCGAGGTTTTCGTCCACCGCAATGTTGCAAACGTTGTGGTACATACCGATTTGAACTGTCTGTCCGTGATTCAGTTTGCCGTGGAGGTGCTCAAAGTGCGGCACATTCTCGTGGTAGGGCACTACGGTTGCGGCGGCGTCAATGCGGCGCTTTTGAATCGGCGATTCGGGCTCATCGATAATTGGCTGCGGCACATTCAAGACGTGAGAAACAAACACGCGGCACTGCTGGAGAAGTTTGAGCAGGAGGACCGCGCGGATCGGTTGTGCGAGCTCAATGTCATAGAACAGGTATCCAATGTGTGTGAGACAACCGTCGTCCAGGGCGCATGGGAGGCGGGACAGGATCTCACTGTCCATGGCTGGGTGTATCGGTTGGGGAACGGACTCATCAATGATTTGAAAGTAAGCACGGCTTCAACCGACGCAATCATCCCGAATCATCAGCGCGCAATCGCCGTGATCAACGGAAGAACATAGCGAGTCTCGACACGCGGGCAGGTCGCGTGGACACTCTGTTTCGTGGCGGGAATACCAAACGAGATCATCGAACAAATCGCGGCGGCGAATGACATCGTCGAAGTGATTGGCTCGTACTTTCCGCTCAAGCGAATGGGCGTGATGTTCAAGGCGCTGTGCCCGTTCCATCGCGAGCGCACGCCTTCGTTTTCGGTGAATCCGCAGCGGCAGATTTTCAAATGCTTTGGCTGTGGCGCGGGCGGGACGGTGTTCCGGTTTGTGATGGAATACGAGCACATCGAATTTCCAGCCGCAGTGCGGAAGCTGGCGGAAAGAGCGGGCATTCAGATCCCCGAGACACAGATGAGTTCGGAGGATTATGCCCGCATCGACATGCGGCGCCGACTGCTTGGACTCCATGCGGAAGCGGCGGATTTTTTTCACACCCAGCTCATGCGCGGAAAATCTGCGGAAGGTGCGCGCGAGTATCTCAAGAAGCGCGGGCTCAATGCGGAAGTTGCGAAGTCGTGGAAGATTGGTTTTGCGCCGGATTCTTGGGACGGGCTGCTGCGGCACGCCGAGTCAGTCGGTTATTCCGGCGAAGAACTTTCGAAGAGCGGACTGTTCTCGGGCGGCGAGGAGGGCGGGCGCATTTTCGACCGGTTCCGCGGGCGGGTGATGTTTCCGATTTGTAACGACACGGGCGAGGTCATCGCGTTCAGCGGGCGTGTGCTCTTCGCGGAGCAGAGCCCTGCGAAATACGTGAACTCTCCCGAGACGCCGCTGTTTACAAAAGGTGCGGTGCTCTTTGGTCTGCATAAAGCGAAGCGAGCGCTCATCGACAAAAAGCAGGCGATCGTGTGCGAAGGGCAGATCGACCTCATCACGGCCTTCGAGCACGGAGTTCAGAATGTGATCGCGCCGCAAGGCACGGCGTTCACCGACCGGCAGGCGCGAATTTTGAAGCGCTACGTGGATGAAGTCGTGTTGTGCTTCGACTCCGATGCCGCCGGCGAGAAGGCGGCGGAGCGTTCGCTGCCGCAGCTTCTTAATGAGAACCTGCTCGTCCGCATCGCCGAGATGCCGCCGGGTGAAGATCCGGATTCGCTAATCCAAAAACAGGGCGGCGAAGCGTTCGCGGCGCAGATTGCGAAGTCGCGGGATTTCTTCGATTTTCAGATCGAGCGACAGGCCCGCAATCCGGACTTCAACAGCCCGCGTGGCAAAGTCACCGCTGCTCGGAAGCTTGCCGAGTTCATCAGCCTCATTCCCGACGCGGTCACTCGGGAAGCGGTCGTAAACAATGCCGCAACTCGTCTCGAAATAGGCACGCCGGAACTGCGTGCGATGCTGAAAAAGAAGACCGATTTTCCGAAGCCCGATGAAGATTCAGCTCTGGACGCGCGACCGGTGGAACCAATTGTTTTGGACCAGGGGCTGCAATGGTTGCTCCTGCTCGCGCTTCGTCACCCTGTCTCGCGGATGTGGCTGCAAGCGCAAGGATGGGACCGCGTGCTCGATGACGCCACGCCCGGCTCCGCGCTTTTAGCGAAGGTGCTCGGAGCTGATTTTCGCGCGGAGGACACCGCTTCCGTGAACACTTTTACCGCGACACTTTCTGCGGATGAGGAGGCGGCGCTTGCGCCGATTCTGAGCCGTCCGCTTCCGGAAGAGCCGAAGATTGTGGCCGAGGATTGCTGGTTCAAACTCGAGTGTGTTCACCTTATTAACCGTCGTCATGCAATTATTTCACGGATACGGGCCCCGGGACTTTCCGCCGAGGAGGTCACTCGATTGCAGGTGCAATACCGTGAGATCCAGGACGAGTTCGCGCGACTTCCTGCGTCGCGTCCGCCAAAGCTCACAATGTGAGCGCCTCGTCGTAGAATCCCTCCAGCGCACGCACAGTCGCCCGGATGTCGAACTGCTCCGCAACCCTTGCTGCCGCTGCCGCGCTCATCGCCGCATAGCGATCCGGGTTTCTCGCCAGTTCGATCATCTCTTGGGCCAGCGCCGACGCGTCGCGTTCGGCGACGAGCAGCCCGCTGATTCCGTGTTCGACCGCCTCGGGGATGCCGCCGTGGAGAGTCGCGAGCGGCGGCAATCCGGCGGCCATTGCTTCCAGCATCGAGTTTGGGACGCCTTCCTGATTTCCGTCGGATCCGAGTTCACTGGGATGGAGAAAAAGGTGGGAGCTATCGAGCAACGCTGCGAGTGCATCCTGCGAGAGAAAGCCCGGCGTCTTTACATGCGAGGCGATGCCCAGCTCCGCAGCAAGTTCGCCGATTCGCGAGAGCAGGGGGCCTTCGCCGGCAAGTGTCAGCGTTGATGCTGGGTATGCGCGAGCGAACTCCGCGAATGCGCGCAGCGTGGTTTCGATGCCCTTTTTCTCGATGAGCCGGCAGGCCTGCACGCAGTGCCATGCGCCATCCGGGGGAGCCGTGCGCTGCCGAAACGGGATCGCCTCCAGCGGGATGCCTGTGCGGTGAATGCGGATCTTTTCCCGCGCACATCCCATTTCGCGCAGCCGCACGGCGATGCTCTCACTTCGCACGAGGACGAGTCGGGCGAGCGCCAGCACACGCTGCATCGCAAGCGCGTGCTTTGGCTGGTCGAGGTCCACCTGTGCATCCGCGCCGTGAAAGCTTACGACAAATGGAACGGGGCATTCCTCAAGCATCGGCAAAAGGTGGACGCCGATGTGCCCGAAATAGACGTGCAACAGCGAGGCGCCGGTGCATCCAATCGCGATTCGAAGACGATGCGCCTCGGAGCCGCCAATCGTGATTGGCGCGCCGAGCACGGTCTTTTGCCACCAGCGCCGCCATTGATGGAACGGCGACTTTTTCACCACGCGCACATCGGTGAAAGGGAAGCGTTCTGCATTCTCCCGCTTTTTGCACAGCACGAACGGGCGCCACTTCTGAAGACCGGAGACCTGCCGATATACGTGCAGCATCTCGGGCTTCAGAAACGTCACGATGTAGCTCGCAACCACTGGGCGCATCGGGCGCGTTGGCCGTTTTATATCCATGCGGCGGCAACCGTAACGAGCCACCGGAGGCTCGGCAATAAACGAGATCGGTTTCGGATTTGAGACGCTGCGGTGAATTCCGCTTTCGACATCGCGGGTCGGGTGCTTAGGATGTCGCCGACGATGCTATCCCAAGCCAAACAAGAACACATCGCACGCGGACGGCGCGTGTTTGAACTCGAACTCGCCGAAGCCCGTGCCGTGGGCGAACGCCTCGATGAATCCTTTGCCCATGCGGTTGACGCGATTCACGAGGCGGCTTCGCGTCGTGGAAAAGTGGTCGTCGTAGGCGTGGGAAAGAGCGGGCACATCGGCGAGAAAATCGCGGCGACCCTCACGAGCACCGGAACGCCCGCGGTGATGCTGAACGCTCTGAATGCGCTGCACGGAGACCTCGGAATTGTGAGCGATGGCGACGTCGTGCTCATTCTCAGCAACAGCGGCGAGACGGATGAACTGGTGGCCGCTTTTCCTGCGCTCACGCGAGGCGATGTGCGGACGATTGCGATCACGGGCAAGGCGTCGTCATTTCTGGCGAAGAGTGCGCACATTCATCTCGATGCCTCGGTTTCCCGCGAGGCTTGCCCGCTGGAGCTTGCGCCGACTGCGAGCACTACAGCGATGCTCATTCTCGGGGATGCGCTGGCGATGGCGCTGCTGGAGGCCAGGGGATTTACGCGCGATGATTTTGCGCGCTTTCATCCGGGTGGGAAGCTCGGGCGAACGTTGCTGCTCAAGGTCGAGCAAATCATGCGCGGCGCGGAGCAGATGGCGATGATACGCCCGGATATGGTCGTCCGCGATGTGCTTTTGGAAATTGCCCGTCGCCGCGCAGGTTGTGCGGTGGCGGTGTCGCCGGAGGGATCGCTTGCGGGGATTTTTACGCAGGGAGATTTTGCGCGGCATTTGGCGACCCATCCGAATCTTCTCGAACTGACGGTCGCGTCGTTTCTTACCGCAAAGCCCATCACGGTTAAGGCCGGCGGGCTCGCTGTCGAAGTGCTGCACATTTTGGAGAAAAACCGAATCGACGATCTCGTTGTCGTGGACGACGGCAACCGCCCTATCGGAATGGTCGATACGCAAGACCTTGCGCGTTTCCGCCTTGTGTAGCCTCAGCCGAGAACTGCGAGTATTTCGGCTTCCCGCGCTGCGTGAGTGGCGTCGTCGAGGGCCGGGACGCTGGTGATTTCCGGCGGCAATTCCGGGAGCTGAATCCAAGACCGGCAGCCTCCGTATTTTGGCGAATCGGGGAAGATAAACGGCTCGGACATTCGCTCGGCCCGGACGAGTGCCACGCTGACTCCGGTGCGGCCTTTCTCCTCTTCGTAGTGGAAGCGCTTGAGCAGTTCGCTCTCCTGCCAGAGGTGAAATGGCGCAAGCCGTTGCACGATAGCAAAATCGCTGATGTCCCGCGTCCATGCGACGCGAATGCGGACGCTCACGACATGCTGACCGTCGGCGCGGGGAGCGGGCAGGGGAGTCTCCGGCGGGAGGTTGAGCTTCGCTACCTGCTCGTGGAAAAGCGTGGGGAAAAGCAGGAAATCATCGTGCTGAAAGCGAAAGCCCGCGCGACCTTCGGCGATGCCGCCTTTGCGGATGATGAGACTTTGTGCGCCGCTGCCGAGTGCGTCGCAAATGAGCGTCCATTCTTTGAAACCAGGAATCATAGTTCAGGCACCCTTTCACATTCCTGCCACGTCGCGCAATCCCCCGATGGACGTTTGCCCGTGTTTCCCCTACAAGGCGCGGCGTGACAGAAACTGAAGCCTGCATTGCATTGAATATGATCCCCGGACTCGGGCCAGTCCGGATGCGCGCGCTGCTTGCATCGATGGGCAGTCCCGAGGTGATTTTATCCGCCGGTCGCAATGCTCTGGCGTCCACTCCGGGCGTGGGGCCGGAGACAGCGGCCGCGATCGCAAATTGGGAGCAAACCGTGGATCTCGCGGCTGAGTTGGGCCGCATTGCGGCGTTCGGTGCGCGAGTGATTACATGGGACGCACCGGAGTATCCTGCGGCGTTGCGGACGATCGATAATCCGCCGTTCGTTCTCTATGTGTGGGGCGACCTTCATCTGGCGGACGCACGTGCCATCGGCGTGGTGGGTTCCCGAAATGTGACGCACTACGGAGTCGAGTGCGCGAAGAAGCTGAGCTACCAGTTTGCCTACGCGGGCTACACGGTCATCAGCGGATTGGCGCGCGGCATCGACACGGCGGCGCATCAGGGCGCGCTCGCAGCGAAAGGGCGAACGATTGCCGTGATCGGTAGCGGTCTCTCCAAGCTTTATCCGCCGGAAAATCAGGGGCTTGCCGAGAAAATCGCAGAAAGCGGAGCCGTTTTGAGTGAGTATCCCATGTTGCGCCCGGCGGACCGGCAGACTTTTCCCTATCGAAATCGAATCGTCGCAGGCTGGGGAAAAGCCATCGTCGTCGTCGAGGCTGGGCTGAACAGCGGCGCATTGATCACTGCGAATCAGGCAATCGAGCAGGGTCGCGCGGTATTCTCCGTTCCTGGGCCTATAGACCGTCCGACCAGTGCGGGCTCGAATCGGCTGATCCAGCAGGGCGCAAAATTGATCGTCGGTGCCGAGGATGTTCTCGACGAACTCGGGATGCTCATTCCGGCGGGGCCGAAAACGAAAGCGTCCGTCGCGGAACAGCCGGAACTTCCCGTCGCAGTTCCGCGGCTGAGCCAGGATGAGACGCTCCTTTTGAATGCCCTGCAGGTCGGCGAGCTTTCGCTGGATGAGCTTTGCTCCGCGACACGTCTGCCTACTTACAAGGTCAGCAGCACCCTTCTCGGCCTGGAATTGAAGCGTCTTGCAAAGCCACTTCCGGGGCAGCGTTACGTTCTGGTTGCAAAATAATCTAAACAAATCGATATAATCGCGAAACTGCGCGGATTATACGTGGTTAAAGTGTAGTAATGAATGCGATCGCACCTGCTGCTGGGAGACATCAGCCGATAATTATACCGAATCCGGTTGAAGAGGATGAATCCTCCGCACCGGAGGCTCTGCCTCGGGAGGTTCATTACTACGTGCTTCGTTGCGGCAAGATTCTCGGCCCGTTCACCATCAAGCGCGTGATGGAAATGGCGATTACTCACACGGTCGGGCGCAGTGATTTTGTTCAAATCGCGGGTTCGTCCCAGTGGGTTCCGTTGCCGGTTGCACTCGATCCGAGCGCACGGCCTCCGGATGGAACCAACCCCGCGCCAGACTGGCTGACAATATCGCGCTGGGCGTGGATGCGACTCCGCTACAATATCGATGAAAAGTCGCTATGGGCCGGATGCACATGTCTCGCGATCGCCTTGATTGGTGTTTTGTGTACGCAGTGGTCTGTTGTTTTCTGGGGTCCGCTTGTGCTGCCGCCGATCGTTGCTGCGTGGGCGCTTCTACGCAGAAAGCGCATTATGGCGGGCGGAATACTGCTTGCCGCAGCGGCCTCGATTCCATGGCTGGCGACCTTGTGGGTCTGAGTTATCCGGAGGCTGTTCTCATTTTTTCCCGAAGTGATGCTTGCGGCGCGGGCGACTTTCGCATCCTCTCCACTTCACATGAGCCAACCGTCCCTTGACGAACTAAACGCCCGCGTGCGCGAAGCCGCGGGATGGATTCCGAAACTCCGCGAAACCGTGGGCCAAGTGGTCGTCGGGCAGCAAGCGCTGCTCGACCGTCTCCTCGTCGGCTTGCTGGCCAATGGGCACGTCCTTCTCGAAGGTGTGCCCGGCCTCGCCAAAACGCTTGCCGTCCGCACGCTGGCAAATGCCATCCACGCCAGCTTCAGCCGCATCCAGTTTACGCCCGACCTTCTGCCTGCGGATATTGTCGGCACGCTGATTTACAATCCCGGCGATGGCAAATACCACGCGACGAAAGGGCCGGTTTTCGCGAACATCGTGCTGGCTGACGAAATCAACCGTGCGCCCGCAAAAGTGCAGTCCGCCTTGCTGGAGGCGATGCAGGAGCGGCAGGTGACTCTCGGCGGCGTGACGCACAAGCTGCCCTCTCCGTTCCTCGTTTTGGCGACAGAAAATCCCATCGACCAGGAAGGCACTTACCCGCTGCCCGAGGCGCAGGTTGACCGCTTCATGTTGAAGGTTGTCGTAGGTTACCCGACCTTCGAGGAAGAGCGCAAAATCCTCGACACGATGGCTTTCACCCAGCCGAAAACCGAAGTCGGCAAAGTCATCGAGCAGGAGCAAATCGCCGCTGCCCGCGAGGTGGTGGACGCTTTGCACGTCGATGAGAAAGTGCGCGATTACATCGTACACGTGGTCTTCGCGACTCGCGAGCCGACGAAGTATGGAGTCGCCGATCTCGCTCCGTTGATTCAATTCGGAGCCAGTCCGCGCGCGACCATCGCGCTCACTCTCGCGGCGAAAGCCTGGGCCTTGATTCAAGGCCGCGCCTACGTGACGCCCGGCGATATCAAAGCGATTGGAGCCGATGTGCTCCGTCATCGCGTCCTTCTCACCTACGAGGCGGAAGCGCAGGGCATCACGAGTGACGTGGTGGTGAAACGAATCTTCGACAACGTACCTGTGCCTTAGCTCGCGTGATTAATGGACGGCGTCGATGGAATTGGGGATTTACTAAGCGGCCTGGCCGAGGGCATCGGCGCGCTCATCGAACTCGCCGTTCATCTCGTGGTTTATTGCGTCGAGTTGGTCGTCTGGATGTTCTCCAAACTAACCGCGTCCCGAATGCGGGAACGGCGCCTCGTCCGGAGCGAGAAATCCAAACTAAAACTGTCTCATGCCAGGGACCGTCTCGCCAGATTTCGACGAGCCAGAGCAAAGAGGGTGGCAACGTGGATAAAGTTGGGACTGCTGGGAGTTGGCGTCCTTGTTTTGCTGTGGTTTGTCTATTTCCCCGACCGCGGGACGGACAATTCCGACGCTCCATCTCAAGACAGCAAAAAGTCCAGATGGCATTTCACGTTCAGCTTCCGAAAAAGCGACGAAAAGAAGCCCGTGGAATCGGAGCCACCGGCAACGCAGAATCCCGAACCGAAGGAAGCGCCGAAATCGCGCTGGAAACTGCCATTCACCAAGCGGGAAAAAAACGAGGAGCCTGCAAAAGAGTAATACAATGGCTCTGACTCCACACAACATCCTCGAAAGAGTCCGGCGCATCGAGCTGCGAACCCGCAAGTTTGCAAATGACATGATGACGGGCGCATACCACAGCCAGTTCAAGGGGCGCGGACTGGATTTTGAGGAGTTGCGGGAATACGTGCCGGGCGACGATGTCCGGACGATCGATTGGAATGTCACAGCGCGCATGAGGCGGCCATTTGTGAAGCTCCATCGCGAGGAGCGTGAGCTGGCGGTGATGCTCGTGGTGGACATTTCGGCGAGCGGCGCGTTTGGATCGTCGGATCGGACGAAACGGGAGTTTGCTACGGAGGTCGCGGCGACGCTCGCATTCTCGGCGCTGCGCAGTGGAGATAAAGTCGGGTTGCTGTTGTTTAGCGAAGATGTGGAGCTTTTTGTTCCGCCGAAAAAAGGACGCAAGCACTTGCTGCGAATCATTCGGGAGACGCTCGCATTTCCCGCAAAGAAGCGGGGTACCAATATCAGCGCGGCGCTAAATTTTGTGAACCACGTTCTGCATCGGCGCGCCGTGGTCTTTTTGGTCACGGACTTCCTGCACAGCTTTGATGCGAAGGCCGGGCAACACGACCTGTTCCGTGAGCTCGGGCATACCAACTCGCGGCACGACCTCATCTGCGTTCATCTCCACGATGAGCGTGAACGCGCCATGCCGCCGTCCGGACTGCTACTCCTGGAGGATGCGGAGACAGGCGAATTGCTGGAGCTCGATACGACCCGTTCGAGCGTTCGCACTGCGTATGCCGAAAAGTCGGCGCAGCGTCTGGAGCACCTCGATCGCTCGCTCACGCAAAGCGCTGTGGATGTCGTGCGGCTCGCACCGAGTTCTGATTTTGCGTCCACGTTGCAGCGATTCTTTGAAATGAGGAGGCGGCGATGAAAGGAGGGCTGTTTGCTTTTCTGCTCCTATGCCTGTCGGCTTCGGCGGCCATCAAGCGCGACCCGGGACCGATCCCCGAACTGCGCCCGCCGCGCGGCGAAGTCTCTGCTTCGGTCGAGAAGAAGGAGGATTTGCGTCCGTGGTTTATCGGGGTCGGGGTTTTGGCGGTGCTTGCTGCGATTTTTGCATCCCTGCCGAAGAAACTCCCGCCAGCGCCGCTGCCACCTTACGTCAATGCACGCAAGCAGCTCGAAACTCTCGACAGTTCCACGGCGACACCGCTGGCGATCTCGAAAGTTGTCCGCACCTATTTGCTCGATGCGTTCCAGATTCCCGCACGCGGGGCGACGAGCGCGGAGCTTCTCCAATGGCTCTCGGCGCATCCGAAGTGGGACACGCAGCTTGCTTCCGATACGGATGCATTTCTTGATTCCTGCGACGAGGCGAAATTCGCGCCTGCGCCGCCGCCAGGGCATCCTGCGACCATCGAAAAAGCGCTCGCACTCATCGCCCGCATCGAGGGCCGGCGGGTGACGCAAGCGATCCCAACGACATGAGAAGCGCATTTGAATTCCAGTATCCGTGGGCTCTGGCGCTTCTTGCGCTTTTACCGATCTACGCATTTTTGCGCGGGCGGACGGGCAAGGAAGGCTCGCTGCTTTTTTCCAGCGCGGAGATCATTCGTGCAATCGGCGGGCGGGTTCGTGCGGGCGCAGGACGGCTGTTCCTTTTTCTCCGCACCATCGTCGTCGCGCTTGCCATCGTCGCGCTTGCGGGGCCGCGGATGGTGAATGAGGAGACGGAGATTCAATCGAGCGGCGTGGATATCATGATCGTCTATGATCTTTCGTGGAGCATGATGGCGCTCGACATGGCGCCGCCCGGAACGCTGACGACGCGCTTTGACATCGCGCAGGAACAGATGAAGGCGTTCGTCGCGAAGCGTCCGAGTGATCGCATCGGGCTTGTGGTGTTCAGCGGCGTGCCGTTTCTCCTCAGCCCGCCGACGCTGAACCACGACTGGCTGCTCCAGCAGTTCGGGCGGCTGCACATCGGATTGATCAATCAAGTCGGCACCGCGATTGGTGATGCCACGGGCCTTGCTGTGAGGCGGCTTGCCTCGCAGAAAGACAGCAAGAGCAAGGTCATCATGCTCCTCACCGACGGCGACAACAATAAGTGGGAAACGCTGGAACCGCTCCCATCTGCGGAGTTTGCGCGGGGCGAAAAAGTGCGCATTTATTCGATTGGCATCGGCAAGAACGAATCATGTTTGCTGCCGGATTTTGATCGCTCGACGGGCAAATTCAACCTCGGTTCCGATGGACGTCCGATAGGGTTCATCACCCAGCTCTCGCCCGCGAACTACGTAGTGCTGGAGAAAATGTCGAAGCTCACCGGCGGCAAGAGTTACACAGCGACAAACAAGCAGGAACTCGACACTGTTTATGCTGATATCGACCGGCTGGAAAAGACGGAGAAGAAACTCAAAAGCCGTCGCACTTACACACCGCTGTATCAAATCCCGCTCCTCGCCGGCATCGCGCTGATGCTTCTGGAAGTCCTGCTGGCCAACACCCGATTCAGGAGGGTGCCGTGAAAAATCAGCTCATCTTCGCCGAGCCCGTCTGGCTCTGGCTGGCAGTCATTTCCGTCGTCGCGCTCGCGGCGCTCATCGCCTATTCCGCAAATCGTCGTCGGGCGCAACTCGCGGCGTTTGCGAATGCGGACCAGCTCGATGCGTTGCTCGCGCACCACAGTCCGGCAAAGCGCATTGTGAAAAACGGCCTGCTTCTGCTCGCGCTGGCCTTCCTTGGTCTTGCGATGGCGAGGCCGCAGTGGGGCATCATCGAGGAAGAGATTAAGCGCAAAGGCGAGGACGTGGTCTTCCTGCTCGACGTATCGAAATCGATGCTCGCTCGCGATGTGCAGCCGAATCGCCTGGAGCGGGCGAAGATGGCGATTCGCGACTTTCTGCACCGCCATGCGGGCGGACGGGTCGGTCTGGTCGCATTTGCAGGCGACGCCTTTTTGTGGTGCCCGCTCACGCTGGATTACGATGCGTTTGAGGAGACGCTCGGCGACCTCACACCCGAGTCTCTCAATGTGCCTGGCTCGGACATCGCCAGCGCACTTTTTTCCGCTCGCAGCGCCTTTGAGAAAACGGAGAAGCGCAAAGTGCTCATCATCCTCAGCGACGGCGAGGATCTGGAAAAGCTCGGCATCAAAGCAGCAGGCAAGCTCGCGGAAAAGGGCGTCATCATTTACACCGTAGGCGTCGGGACTGCGAATGGCGCGCAAATCATGGTTCCCGGCCCCGGCGGCGTGCAGGTTCCATTGCTCGATGACAAAAATCAGCCCGTGAACAGTGCGCTCGACGAACAAACCCTCACCGAAATCGCCAAGGCGACCGGCGGCAATTACCGGCTCCTTGCCACCGTCGCAGGAGGCATGGCCGATGTAGGCAAGACGCTCCGGCAATCGGAAGGTAAAGGTCTCACGCAGATCCGCAGGCTCGGCATCGATCGGTATCAATGGCCGCTCGGTGTCGCCATTTTCTTGCTCGTCGTGGAGTCTCTCCTCGCCACGCGCCGCCGTATTCGCAAAGAGAGCTGAGCGCGGGCATGATTCAAAAAGTGGATCACGAACGTAAGCAGCCCTCAGTTACGTTTTTCGGGTGCGAAAAAACCCGCCCCGACGCATTTGGTGAGCGGGAAAACAGGCAGGATTCGGGATCCTCCCACCTACACTTCGGCGCTCTCGTGCCGCGGCGGCGGGACCAGATTCCACCTCACGGAGAGCCGGTTTTTTCCCTGCCACGGCGCACATTGGATTTCGCCCCCATCGAGCAAGATATACACGACGCTGATCGGCTCCTTATCCATGATGGAAAGATCGTATCCGCTAATTGTGAAGCAGCCCAATGTTACTGGGTCGTAAGGCTCCATTGCGTTCTGCTGTTCCATCGGCATGTCAAAAGACGGCTTCGGCTTCGGCAGTACGATATTGATTACGCGCTTATTCGGAGTGCCCATGCCTTGCTCGAAGAGCATGCCGTTCCGCTTGCCGTCCTTTATGAAATAGACCGAGCGCCGGAGGCACTCAGCGCCTTCTAGAAACTCCGCAGTGATGTCGCCGATCACCATCTGTCCCCGCCAGTCCGCCAGCGTATTATCCAAACGGCCACGTTCTTCTGCGGTCAGTTCGAGTTCTGCCAGCGCACGGCTCAGCGTGGCGATGGCCTCATCCTGCAACCCGAGCGCGTACAGCGCGCTTGCGTAGTTGCTCCAAGCACGAGGCCGGCGCTCGCCTTCGCTCAGGCGGGGACGCGTCAGGGCCGCGACCCATTCATTTTCGCCGCTCGCGGCCAGCATCCCGGTGTAGGTAAGAAATCCCCCGTCGTCTCCGGGATTGATACGATGCGCCTCCGAAGCAAAGCGGACGGCGCGTTCACGCTCTCCCCGTTTCCATGCCCGCTCCGCTGCGATGACATACGGCGTGCATGCCGTCCGCTCCGCGCCAAATGCCACGAGGGCGTCCTCTTTTTGCACATCGCTCATCGTGTTGTTGCCGCCGTAATAAAACTCCAGCGATGGACGGTGGTTCGGGTCACAGCGAAGCGCCGCCTGTAGGCAATTTCCCACATTGTCGTGCCTCCCCGTAGCCAGGCTCACATGCGCGAGAGAGTAATGATTCCACGCATCATCCGGTGCGAGCGAGAGCGCCTTCGACACACTCTGGAAAGCCTCCAGGGGCTGCCCCGCATCAAGCTGCGCCATGCCGAGATTGCGCAACGTCGCCACATTCGTTCCGTCCAGTTCCTCCGCACGCTCCAACGCCGCCAGCGCCAGATCGGGAAACAGCCCGCCTTGGGTGATGTGACTACCAATGCCCGCCAGCCCTGCCGCATCATCGTGATACTTCGCAATATCCGCTTGGAGCGACGCGTACAGCTCCTCCCGGCGAAGAATATGAGGCACCTCCGGGTTGTCCGGGTTCGTCACGCGAAAAACCTGCTTATGGCGCTCCAGCCCCAGCACCGCCGCCTGGTGAAGCGGTAGGATTCGAAGACACTCAAACCAAGCCCGAATCGCCTCCGCCGTATCGCCCGCCGCCTCGCTCGTCTCTGCGTAATGCGCCCACAGCATCTCGCAATTTGGCGCAAGCTCCGTCCCCCGCCGATACGCCGCACGACGCCCTTCCTGGTCCCCGGTTCGATTCAGCAAAAACGCCTTATTAAACTCCACATACCCGCACTCGTGCCCGGTCCGCTCCATCTCCCGAATCCCACCCATGCACGCGATGGTGTCTCCTTTTTCCAAGTCCGCGACGAAGCCATCCCCCAAATCTATCTGCTTGGAAAAGCCCACAAAGCGCGGGTCCTTCTCCGCCACACTTTCATCTGCCAAATAAAGCTGCACCGCATGAAAAAGCGGAATGACCGGAAAACTTTTCCCCGTCCCCGCCCCGAGATCGAGCGGCGGAGTCGCATCGCACAACCGCCATGGGATTCGCGTTGGGAGCCCGTGAAACTCCACTTCCCAATGATGGCATTCGATCCAGTGATATGTCTGCGCGGCGGAGCTAGGAGAGTCTTCCATAAAAAAGATGTGAGCCCGAATGTCTAGTTGCGATTACGGGGTCGGTGGGGGAGTGCCGCCGCCATTCCCGCCCGGCACCGTCGGGGTCTCGCCGCCCGAGCCCGGAGCCAGGTCCACGATTACCCGCGCCGCTGTATAAGCATCGAACCACATCTTCTTCGTGATCGAGCCCGAATCCGTCGGCTTCAAATCGAACTGCCGCGCCATCGGATCGAGTTGCGTCTCCAGCACCCGGCGAATCTCCGGAATCACAAAGTCGATGATGGCCTGATGCCCCGTCTGATTCGCAAACGCCGAGCGCGGCGAGCCCACTGCATTCGCAAACTCATCCACCATTCCCCTCGCTTCATTCAGCGTCGCGTCCGTCAGCCCGTGGTCCGCTTTCAGCACCGGCAAAATGGGCGACGTGATGAGCTGAAGCAGGTTCAGCATCTGATTCGCCGCATCCAGTTCACCGCCCGCAAAGTCCGAAGGCACCACATGCGCCTCCAGGGCGAGCTTTGTCTTGCCCGTCTCGCTGGCATGAGCCTCCACCATCCCCATCACCAGGCAAACCGCCATCACCGCCGGCTCCTTCAGCAAATTCTTCGTCTCCGTCACCGGAGCCAGCCCGATGCCCAGCGCCCGGCGACTCGCATTCATCACCGCCTCCAGTTCGCCCACCCGATTGAAATAGCGAACCAGCGCCGCTGGCGAATTCGTTGCATCGGGATGGTCAATGCGCGTCCGTAAAACAGTGCGCGTCATGTTGTGGAAATTCTGCTGGGATCGGTCCATAGGAGTAATGAATAGAGGTTACTTTGTTCGGGTACGAAAGTAGCCAGCCAGACGCATTTGGCGAGCGGAAAAATAGGCGAGAGTGAAAATCTCGCCTACTTCATCCGTGCCGCTTCCACAATAATCAGCTCCGTTTTCGCCTGTGTATCACCGGCCACACCGGCGTCGCCTCGCGCAGGAACTCCATATCAGGCGCCTCCCATTCCTCGGCGGACGGCACGCCCAGGAATAGCTCGTACGGGTTCGGCGTGTTCTTGTGCGCCATGATTTGAAAGTCGTTGTAAAAATACCCGGAATTGTCCCGCAGGCGCAGCAGCACATACAAAACCAGATCGTTCACCTCGCCCGTCGCCTTGTCCGGCGAATGGCACACATACACGGCGATGGCTCCCTGCCGCTGCGTGCAAAAAACCCGGATGGCCTGCCGCAGCTTCAATGGCACATCCTCCGGCTCCACCGGCACGAGCCTCATTGCCTCGCCCCCGCTCGACTCGGCTGGAGGTGGCTGGTGCTCGCTGAACCCACCTTCCAGCGCCTGCCGGACTCCATCCGGATCGAGCCGGATTACCGCCTCATTGTGTGCCATGATTCGCACCGTCGTGCGTCCATTATTGAGGAAGCCAAACAGCACCCGTGCGGGTAGTTCCACGATTGCCGGCTTCTTCTGGTTTCGGAGACTGGTGCGTAGCTCCTCCTGCGCCGCTCGCAGGCTGGTGAACACAGCGGCGAAATCCCCTTGCTCGTCCCGATACGTATTCCATGTAAACCCATCGCTCACTTTCATCATGTGCTCGCCCTCCAGTTCCGGGTGGGGCGGCACATACACCCACAGTCGCGCTTCCAAAAGTAACCGCATCAGCGGCCCCAGCAGCCCTTGGTCTTGGAGCGCCAGCTTCATCACTCGCTCCAACTCCCGCGGATCGGTCACAGGGCCTTCATTGGATGAATCGGATTCGTTCATAAGGAAAATAAGTTCGTGTGGTCAGTCGCTGAACCACCCGGCGAGCAAAGCCGACTTCATGGGCTATGAGCAAGCGAAGTATTTCGCCGCGGCATCGCACCATACGTCCGGCCGTCCAGTTCCCGACCTGCGGCTTTCTTGTTCCGACCGCCCCATTGTTTGAAGAAAAAGGCCACGTCCTCTGCGGCGCAACGCTCCCGGATTTGGGTCACCCACTCCGGGCGCATCGGGCGCGGTGAAGTGCCGCTCTCTCCACCGACAATCACCCAATGAATCCCAGCCAGCGACAGACTATCGAGCGGACCGATGAGCGGTTCGCACGAGAGAAACCGCACCTCCGCCGGGACATTGCGCAAATGGTCGATTCGCCAAGTCACCGCATCATTCTCCACGCTCACGCCCATCCA
>JAYUSJ010000128.1:0-53084 GCA_043755735.1 Verrucomicrobiaceae bacterium
GAGCTTGAAGCCATCGTTGCCGAGACGAAAGACATCCGCCTTTTTTCCGGTGAGAAAAAACCAGCGGTCATCGGCGTTGTAGCGTTTTGCGTAGTCGCGAAGAACTTCGGGCGTGTCCTTTTCATCGGTGGAAATAGATACGAGCCGCACGTCGGCGAGTCCTGCCGTGGCGACGTGAACTTTTTGCGCCTCCGCGCTGAGCGCCGTGCAAATTCCGGGGCACGTGGCGAAGAAGAAATCGGCGACCCACACTTTGCCGCGCATCGTTGTGGAGTCGAACGGCTCGCCGCTCCGCTCCGTGAGCGTGAACGCAGGAACCGTGTAGCGCGGATGCTCCAGCATATCGGCGAGCGGATTCGTGACTTCCTTCGCGGGTGCGTCAAACGGCGGCGGTTGCTTTTGTTCGCACCCGACGAGCGCGATGGCGGCGAGAAATGCGAGCGCCCTCATACTTTCGTAAACACCATGAGACCGAGAATGAGCGGAAGATAAATGATGCTCGTGAAGAAGAGCCGCCGCGCGACGGGACGCGAACGGTCGGCGCAAAAGTGCAGGGCAGCGAGGAAGAAGATGCTGTTAAACAGAAGCGCGCCACCGAGATAAATGCTGCCGCCGAGGCCTGCGTTGAACTGCACGAGCGTAACCGCGGTCAGCAGGAACGTGAAGAAGAGGCTGGTGATTGCGGTGGGAAAGCCGGTGTTGTCGTCGCGCTTCAGCATGACGAGCCCCGCACTGCGATACTGGTCGCGATACATCCACGCGATGGCGAGGAAGTGCGGCATCTGCCACGCGAAGAGCACGCCGAAAAGCACCCACGCGCCGAGCGAGAGATGCGGGTTTGCCGCAGCCCAGCCGACCATCGGCGGAATCGCGCCGCTCACCGCACCGACGAGTGTGCACCACGCCGAGACGCGCTTGAGCGGCGTGTAAAGGACGACATAAATGAGGATCGTGCTCACGGCGAGAATCGCGCTGAGGTGATTCACCGCGACCCAAAGCCAGGTCCCGCCGATGGCAGCGAGTGCGAGCGCAATCCAAAATGCCGCGCTCTTTTTCATGCGCCCGGCGACGATGGGGCGATCCGCAGTGCGCGCCATCTTCGCGTCGATTTTCACCTCCCAAAGCTGGTTCAGCGCCGCAGCGCTTGCCGCGCAGAGGGCGGTGCCAAGCATCGCCTGGATGAGCCGCAGCCAGTCGATCGCGCCCGGCGCGCCCATCCAATAGCCGACGAACGTCGTGATGAGCACGAGCATGTTCAGCCGCGCCTTCGTGAGATCCAGGAGGTCGGCGAGGATGCCCGGCTCGGCATTCGCCGCCGGCACGGCTATGGGTTCACTCACGCCTTCACCCTCCAGCTCCGCGCCGCGAGCAGCGCGGTCGTCGCGCAGATGAGCGCGCCGACCATGACGTGCGTGTTTGTGATGTGCGATTGCCGCGACTTCCAGATGACCATGACGCCGAGCAGAAACTGCACGCCGACTGCCGCAAGCAGCGCCCAGCCGAGGCGTGTGATTCGAGGCTCGCCCTTTGCCCTTTTCGCGCAAGCAATGGCTAATCCGACGACATGGCCGGTGATGAGAATCGGCAGGATGCGCGTGTGGAGAAAGTGGATGCCAACTGCGTGCGTCCATTGTTCGGGGAGCAGGCCATTTCCCGCCATCGGCCAGGTGCCTATGGCCGCCCAGAAGCCCTGCCGATGCCGAATGTATGCTCCGCACGCGAGCTGGAGGATGTAGAGCCATTGCAGCGCAATCGCCATAACGTGAATCTTCCGCGCACCTTCGAGCTTTGACCGCTCGCCGAGTTCGTTCCACACGGGCGAAAGCCGCGCGGCGATGACGACGAGGAGCGCCAAAAACACCTGCGCGAAGACGCCGTGGAAAGTGCGGATATTCGTGGCCAGCGCCACACTTCCCGCTGTCTCCAGTTCCACGCGCATGACGCCGACGACGGCTTGAAAGCAGGTGCAGATGAAGGCGATGAGTCCGAGCCATTGATCGGCGGTTGGCTTCTCCCCGCGCTTGCGTGAGGCGATGATCACCCATGTGACAAAGATGAGCATGGCGGGCCAGACGCGGAGGTGGGCGACTGTGACTTTATCCAGGCCCATTTTCGTGCCGATACTCGCGAGCCCCATGAAAGCGATGGAGACGAAGAAGGCGGGCCAGTTTCTCCAAAGCATCGCGGTGAGGATGCCGACGCAGACGCCGACGGTCATGGCGATGTGCCGATGCGCATGCTCGCAGAAGAGGCCGAAGCTCCTGAACATATCCGCCGGGAAAAAGAGCTGCCCATCCACATGCGGCGCGTTCGGCGAGACCATGCCGTAGCCGCCAGTGGTGGTGACGGCTCCCATCAGGATGAGCAGGAACGTCAAAAAGACACAAATCTTCGAGAGACGCGAGAGCCAAGGATTAACGAGCGATGTGGACATGAGATAAAGAGCTTAACAACGGTAACGCTCCCGCAAAGAAGGGAGTTTCAAAAAAACCACGGGGCCTCTTTCAGTTGTCACTCAGAGAGTCAATTGTTTGTGAACTGTGCAGCGAACGCGAAGATTCACCGCTCGGTAACCAAATTTCGTGCATTGCCGCCGGCATCCAGCGTTTCTACATTCGACGCATGAAATCGGCCGCAGTCACACGCCGCGCAAGGCTTGTGTTCATCGGATGCATCGCATGCGGGCTCGTGATTGGAACAATGCTCTATCGTGACGCTCGGGGGAATCCGCGAGCCCATTTTCCTTCCCGGCTCGAAGAATCTGTCGTGGACAAAAGGAATGCCGGGGTGCCAACAGCCAACCACCGCGTTGAAGCGCAAACCGATTCAGCTCTGAGCCTCGCCACGATTCGAGGTAAAGGCTACGTCCTCGGAAATCTCATCCGGGACATCCACTCAAACCGCAAAATTACGTCCGACGGCAAAGGCCTGCTCGACGTTTCCCGAATTCCCGAAGAACTCCGCAAAACGCATGCGCCGTTCCGTCTCGACGACGGCGACGTCCACCCGCGACGGCGAGCCGAATACTTCGCGGCCATCGTGACCGCAGCGCTCGACCAGCCGCCAGACATCCAGCAAAAAATCGTCGGGGCGCTGGAGCCATTTTACGCAAAGGACTACGTCGGCGGCATCCGGGCCAGCTCTCGCGAAGGCCAGCCACTCAGCATGATCGGAGACCAAGCGAAAGATGAACTACGGAGAATCCTGCCGCCGGACGTCCACGGGCAACTCGACCGAATCACGCCAGCGAAGGATTTCCTGACCGTCGCCGCCAGTTTCCAGAACGACACGATTCTCACCGGCAGCAGCATCGATTTCACAATCAGCGGCGGCCTGCTCTCATTCGAATACGACGGGAATCTGAACCTCAACAGCGCCGAGGTCGACGGAGTCGTCGTTGAGTTTGAGGGCTTCATCAACTACGGCAATCCGATCATAGCAAAGCAACCCGCTCCGCCCCGGTGGACCATCGAACCGCCCCCGAAATAGTCGGCTCCGTCCAAAGCCACTACTTCGTGCCGAGCGCCTTTTCGAGTGCGGCTTTTTCAGCGAGTGCACCGTTAGTCCGACAAATAGTTATTCGCCCCATCAGAGAAACCGCAAAGTAAGCGAGATTTTCAATCTCGCACGGGTCGAGCAAACAGAACGCGCGCTCTAGTTTACGACGGATGCAGCCTTTCCGAGAGGGAGCGATCTCGACTCGATTGAAAAGCAAACGGGCTCCTTTCGCAATCCCCGCAGGTCAGGATGCCTGCGCCGATGGTTGCCGCCGCCGCACGCCGCCGCTGTCTCGTTCAGCAGCAACGTCTCGAAAAAAGGCGGATCAGCCGAGAGTGGCGTGGGCGCGGTGAGCGGCAGCCTCAAAGCGTGCTTCTTTCAGGCGGCACCCATAAGCAGCAATGTTTCCGTCCGATAGGGCGTTAGCGTCAGTGTGCAGGTCTCGTGTAGCGGGTTAATCCAGATGCCTCGCTGAGACGCTTTTGCGAGGTTCAGCAAGGATGTGCCGTCGATTTTGAAAAAGTCTTCGAGGACGCCATATTCGTTCATTTCCTTTTTGGCGGCCTCGGCGAACTCCTGCCGGGTAAAGACTGCAATGTAGTTTCGATCCTCTTTTGGGCCGAAAATAAAAGGCTCTCGCGAATACTTGATCGTGGTCAGACAGAAAAGGCTGCCTTTGCAAAACTCCCGCGCCCATCCCGGCATGAGTTCCTGATTGCCTGCTTTCATCAAACCGATGGTCGCAGTCAGACAGTCATCGTTGTATTTCGCCGCAGCCAACTCCGTTACTAGCTCGTCACTGAAGCCGGCCAGCGGTGGCGGTAGCGATGGAGCGCCTGCTGCGGCGCCAGCAGTTGCCATTCTGTTCTTCTGCGATTTTTCGCTCGTGATCCCGTGCATGTCTTCGGCGCAGCGTCTTAGCCAGCCTTTTTTGAAGGCCTCGACATCCGGCACCAGCAAACCGGCGAATTGGTCCCGAATCTGGCGCATGATCTCGGGCAATGCGTCATCACTGATATTGGCGGGCGAGTCGCCGACTGTCTTGGAGAGCCAAAAATACAGGACATGCGCGGGTGGCTTTTTGGAACCGGGTTTCGGTGGGGCTGTTTGCAGCCCAATCGCGACAATTTCGCTTCTCGCGATAATTTCGATGGCTGGAACTGTGATGATGATCCATGACGGAAGAATAGTCAGCGGCACCTTTCCAATCTCCACTCCTGAGTTCGCAATTTCCGCATCGATGGCGGCAACTATTTCGTCTGGCCGACCGAATCGCTTCAAGCTCCGGATGGCTCGCGCATTTGCGGGCTTCGCCATACGCCGCATCCCATACAAGAGCAGCAAGACGGAAAGCGGAAACACCAGCGTCGCCAGCAGGAAAAACAGGTTTCCGCTAAGTCGGTAATTCTCCTTCACGAGCATCACTGGATAAAATGGAGCGGCCCCGGACAATTGCTCCATTCCTTGGGGTCGCGTGCGCAACCCGCCTTCGATGAGGTCGCTCTTGAATTCCGTATCCACCTTCACGACCAAAAAGCGGTCTCCCAATTTGACCATCTTGAAATCCGCTATCGTGTAGGATCCGAGATTCAGTCCTTTTAACCGGACCGTAGATTGCTCGGTGAAGCCCGTCGGCAGCATTGCATTGTCCCGGACCGAAAGCGTGACGAACTCCGTCGCCCCGGGGTTGGCAGCTAGTTCACCCGTAAGACGAACGGGCCCTGCGAGCTGATTATACACATGCCGCCAACTGATAGCGAAAATGACCGCGCAAATGAAAAGGAAGAAACAGGCCGCAGCGACTGTGCCTTTTGCCTCCTCCTTCACAGCCTGAATAATCACGCCTTGTTTCATAGGCGTCGTATTTCACGAAATCTCACCTTTGCCAAGTGGCACTGTCAGCAAAGCGCTCACCGCTGCGATGGAGAAAATTCGCGACATTCCGGAGAACGAACCGCGCGTGATCGTCGCCACCGGGCGCTTCCTCGGCGAGGGATTCGATGACTCGCGTCTCGATACCCTTTTACTCACCATGCCCGTCTCGTGGCGCGGCACCATCGCCCAATACGTCGGGCGACGGCACCGTCTCCATGACGGCAAACGAGTCGTGCAGGTCTATGATTACGGCGACCTCGACGCGCCAATGCTCCTGCGAATGTTCGACCGCCGCTGCGCCGGATACGAAGCCGTCGGCTACACGCTCCTGCTGCCCGCCAGCGCGCTCCCCGGATGGCCCGCAAACGTCCCGCTGCCGATCGACTCGCAGTGGAAAATCGACTACGCAGCCAGCGTTCAGCGGCTCATCCGCGACGGTGTGGATCAGCCGCTCGCCACGCTCTTCGTCCACGCCACGCGCTCGCTCGGCGACTCCACGGACCGCGCCCGCAGCGCGAGTGAAGCGTTCCTTTTCCGCCGCCTCGAAACGCTCCCCGCGCTTGCCGGAAAATTCCGCCTCAACACCAAACTCCCCATCCCATTCGACGGCTTCGGAGAAATGGAAATCGACCTCCTCAGCGAAGCGCACCGCATCGCCATCGAGATAGACGGCCCGCAACACCTCACGCCCGACCACTACCGCCGCGACCGCCGTAAAGACGCCCTTTTACAAACGCACGGCTACCACATCCTCCGCTTCCTCGCCGAAGACCTCGGCAAGCATCTCGACACCGTGCTGGACGCAATCCACCGCGCCATTGCAGCGCGGAAACGCTGAGTCTCAATCACGCACAGGCGGCATCAGCAAAGGAATCGGACGCCGCCCGTTCCGACGATAGATCGTAAAATCGGAATCAATCGTCCAGACGATGCATTGCTCATGAAGTTCAGCGAGCCGCACAAGGCACGCATCCGCGAGCGCCATCGGAACACTTCGATACCGCGCTATCAATTTTCGCAACGCGGCGATTTCATCGTCCAGCCGGATGCTGATAACAACGATGCCTCGCTCCACAAGCTGAAGCAAAAGCTGCGGGTCAATCCCTCCCCGGCGAAGAAGAAAAAGTGCCTCTGCGATGACCGCCTCGCAAGAAACCAGCGGCTCAGTGAACTCACGCATTTGCTCCTTCGCCCACTTGTGAAATTCATCCCGCTTGTCCAGATACGCAACCAACGGCCCCGTATCCGCAATCACCGTCCCGCTCACGAACCGAAGCCCTCAAGGTGCTTCGGATTGCTAGAAAGGTCGCCCATCCCGCTGTCGCCCGCGCCACAAAGGTCGCGGCTACGGTCAAACAAACTCCGTCCCCGTTTTCTCCCCGAATCGCCCTCCACTGCCCGAGTCAGCGCCTCCCGGAAAAACTCCGACCGGCTCACATGTTTCGCCCGCGCAGCTTCATCAAGCGCAGCAGCGAGTTCATCCGGCAGTTTCAGCGAAATCGTAGTCATCGCGAGACAGTATTACCAAAAGCGGAATTGGGCAATACCGTTTTCATCACTTGGCGATAGCCAGCGCTTACGAGATTGGATAGCAGGTCGAGCATGGCCGATACGCACATCCAAGTCACCTACAGCGAGTCATTCAGTGAACTCGAGTCGCTGCTCTCTACCGTCAAACGGCCCGGCGATTTTTACTCGGCGGGAACAGTCGAGACGGCGATGCCGAAAATCGTGATCGAGGGCGTGGGCACGCTTTCTTTTCCCGTCCCGTCAGCGCAGGCAAAGGCGATCATCGCGGTGGCTGCGGAACGCGCTCCGTATGGGCGCGGCGACAAGACGCTCGTGGATGAAACCGTGCGCAAAGTGTGGCAGATCGCGCCGGAAAAACTCACCATCTCCGGCAAAGCGTGGGCATTTGCTTTTGCCGACATCGTGCAGAATGTGGCGGACGCTCTCGGCTGCGGCGATGCGTCTGTGGAGGCCGAGTTTTACAAGGTGCTCGTGTACGACGAAGGTGCCTTTTTCGTCTCCCACCGCGACTCGGAAAAAACGGGCGGGATGTTTGGAACGCTCGTCGTCTCGCTGCCATCCGAGCACGAAGGCGGCACGCTGATTATTCGTCACGCGGGGCGCGAAGTGCGGCACGAGCTGCGCTGCGAAGAGCCGAGCGAGGTGCGTTACGCGGCGTTTTATGCGGACTGCGATCATGAGGTTCTCCCCATCGCGAGCGGCTACCGCGTTTGCCTGATCTACAACCTCGTTCAGCGCGTTGCGAAGTCGGACAAACTCGCAGCACCAGACCACCGCGAGGCTGTCGCGGTCATCGCTGAGTCCTTGCGTTCATGGGCATCACAGCCTCAGATGCCTGCGAAGTGTGTTTACCTTTTGGAGCATCAGTACACCGAGGCGAGCCTCGCTTTTGCCGCGCTAAAAAACGGCGACTCCGCGCTCGCCACCGTGCTGCGAGAAGCCGCAGCACAGGCGGATTGCGCACTGCACCTCGGGCTTGTTCACATCGAGGAATCCGGTTGGGCGGAGAATACCGGCGGCGGGTACTATGGCCGTCGCAATCGATACAGAGACGACGAAGACGATGAGGACGACTCCGAGTTTGAGATAGGCGAAGTCTGCGACAGCGCGAAGTACATCGCTCAGTGGCGGACGCCGAATGATGTGCCCGCAGACTTTGGCAGCCTCCCGCTCGCGGACGATGAACTCATCCCCGTCTGTTCGCTCGACGACGAGGAGCCGGATGAGTCCCATTTTTCCGAAGCCACCGGAAATGAAGGCGCGTCATTCGAGCGGACGTATTTGCGTGCAGCTTTGATCCTTTGGCCGAACGCCCGATTCAACGATGTCTGCCTCGCCGGAGGGACGGATGCCGCCATCGCCCGAATCGGCCAACTCGCATCGGAGAGTCGCGACGAAAAGAGACGCCCATCGGCCGTTGCGGGGATCGAAGGTATGCTCAACTCCATCATCGATCGATGGCACGACCAACACCAACGCAGCAGGCAACTCTGCACGCTTCTGACGCATCTAGTGACAGCAAACGAACCGCGACTCTTCGAGCAGATTTTCAAGCCAATCGTCCTCCCGCTCTACGACGGAATGCAGAACGAGATGCTCGCCGCGTGCGCAAAAATGCTCGGCGGCGACCGCGCGACGCCGCTCATGCGCCAGCTATGCATTCACGCAAAGGTGAGGCCCGCGCAGTGCATTGACCTTTGGCTGCGACTCGCAAAACGGAATCCGCTCAGCAAAGTGCAACTTTCCATCGTCGCGGCCGAACTCATCGCGCAACTTCCGCAAGCAATACAGCAAGACGCGCCAAAGCTGGAGGCGTCCTATTTCAGCCGATACTCGGGCTTCGTCGATACTGCGAAGTCGTATGCCGACGCTGTCAAAGCCGCCGAAGCCGAGGGCAGCATCGTCACTGCGAAACAAAGCGTTGGCTTCCTCACAGCACTGCGTCCATTTGGCGACCCGCTGCTCGCAGAGGCCGTGAGCGCGGTGATTGAAAATACGACCGTTTTCCCCATCGAGCGCGTGCTGCTCCGCGCCGTGGAAATGTGCAACGCGGAACCCGAATGGCAAGGTCACACGCAACTCGCCCGGCTTTGGGAACACGCCGCAAACCACTACCTCCGCCGTAGCGAAGCCGCACCCGCTGAACCCGAAGACTGGACGCAAGACGCTGCGCGAATTTCCTGCACCTGCGAAGACTGCCGCGCCCTTGCCGCCTTCGCTCTCGACCCCGGCCTACATTCATTCTCATTTAAAGCGGTCCAACACCGCCGCTCGCACATCGAGGATACTGTCGCCGCCAGCAAATTGGATATGAGTTGCGTCACCGACACCCGACCGAGGCCGCAAATACTGCTCATTACCAAAACCCGCGCCACCTACGAACGCGCCTGCAGACAACACCGCGCCGACCAATCCGACATGCGCCGCCTGCTCGCTCTCTCCACGTCCGAGCCGCGCATCGGCGATGAGAAACTCCAAACCCGCCTGAACCGCGCACAAGCGGTGTAAGCGTCGGACATTTGGGCGAGGGGTTGTTCTGCGCGTTTGCCAAGAGCGCCTCTGCCGAAGAATCTGATCGCCATTCTGCTGCAAACCTTGTTCGACAGCCGGGATGCCTTCAAAAAAACGTAAAGCAACAAGCTCGGGAATTTCGCCAGACATGTGGCGGCTGCTTTATGCAAAAGCCGATGCGTTTGCGCAATTGCGGATGTGGGAGTGCATGCCCGCCCCGGACCTCGTCGGAGTGCTCCATCCACTTACAGGCGAGCCCGTACTCGTCGGCGTCACCGGGCAACAAAAAGAAGTGTTTTCCGTAACACTTTACTACGGAAATCAGGCTCTGCGATGGTTGCTCGCCGCAGACGACGGAACGCCCGAAACATCCACGGAAGACCTCCTCGGCATCTCGGGATTGAAAGTCGAGTTTGCACAATAACGCGAACTTCTTCCGGAAGAAAAACGCCGCATCCAGGCAATCGGATTCGTCCCCCGCAGCAAACGATGGCCGGTCTTTCGGAAGCAGACGCCCGGCTGCGTCCCATGGCACATTGATGAAGAGGACGCCTTTATCCTTTTGAGCCTTCTCCCCCAAATCACCGCGCTTTGCGCCCTCTTGCGCCCCGCCTATGAAAACGGATATGCGCAAACGGGCAACAGCTTCCCTTTCTGGCCGAACGGAAAAGATCCAGACCAGCCCTTGCCCATCAGCGAGATCAAACAATTCGGCGTCAAGCCACCGCCACAGCCGCCCACGCATTTCACCGTGGACTACGTGACGATGGCCAACCTCGCCGCCCTACCTCGCCAAGTCGGACTCGTGCTGGAAGTGGACGCAATCTTCAGCACCGACGCCATCCCGGAAGGCGAACGACCGTGGTTCCCAAAACTCGCAATGGTCGTCGAAAATCGCACCGGCATCGTCGCGGGATTCGAGATAAGCAAAGGCCCGAACACTCACTCCGGAATCCTTGCCGGGCAAGTTCTCGTCGCCGCCATGAAAGCCATGCGAGTGCGCCCCGAAGCTGTCCACGTGACCCAATCCCGGATCGCCACCACGCTCAGGCCTTTCGCCCAAGCACTCGGCATCACCGTCCTTCTCCAAAAGAAACTGCCCCAACTCAAAAAAGCACTGACCGCAATGCCCGCAGGGTTCGGTTTTGGGAGGTAGTAGGCCTACGCGCAAAAACAACTTCCCCATAACGCACAAGCGGGCGGCTCCGCAAAGAGCCGCCCGTTATTCTAGCCCGGTGCCACCGTTTGCTTACCCTCGCACCAGCACACTCTCGATGTCGCTGACGATGCCCACCTCCACATCCGCAATCACCGCGCGGCCTTGGTATTCTCGTTCCTCAGGCGTGCCCGCGACTTTTACAGCGGTCGTGTCCGTCGCCGGAGACTTCGAGAAAAAGCGCACAAACGTCCACGCGGCCTCGCCCTTCCGGCGCATGTAGAGATTGATTCCGTCAATCTCCCCGCTCGCCTTGCGGAACTTGAACGTCACCGTGTTCACCGTCGGGCTCACAAAGTCCGACAACTCCGCCTTGTAAGTCGTCGGGTCAAAATCATCCCCCGTCTGCTCCAGTCGCAGCACCGCCCCGATCGTCTCCGGGTCATAAAGCGGATTTGCCTTCGCCAGCCGCACCCATTCGATGCGACGCGCCTCAATTCCCGTGGTAATTGGAGCACCCGCCCCGCTCGGCCAATCCGGCACCACCGGAGGAAACGGAGCCGGGCCATTCGCCGGACCGTCCAAATAAGAGTCCGCATAACCCGTCACGCGCTTCCCGAATTCCAAATAGGTATTGGGCAACGTGCGCAGGAGAAAAACGGCCCAAGCAGCATCAAGTAATATCTTCGCAATCTGCGCCGGAGTGAACCCCAGCAGCAATAGCTGCGCAGAGGCAAAGTTGAGGATATTTTGCCACCAATCCGCCTGCTGGCCTTTATCGTCGGGATAGTATGGATTTTTCATTGTATGTGTTTCTGTGTGTCTTGTTTTGTTTGTTTTTTGAATGAACCGAATGCGGTTCACCTCCTGATACGGTCCCTTTCGCCAAATCTTTCAAAATCCCCGAAAGTTTTTTCAAAAATTCCGCACCCCAGTAGAAAAAGTGCGCACCAAACTGAAATTGGTCCCCACCAAACCAACCCCGGTCCACACCCCGCAAAGAATGGCGCCCACCAAACCTCACGAGGCCCACACCCCGGAAAGATTGGTGCACAGGGAAATGCGCCCGGCGCGGAATTTCCCTACTGCAGCGTGAAACTCAGGAAGCGGGGGGGGAGTTTGGAAAGAAAAATTCCGCTCGAAAGCACCGCCAAATCAGAGAACCGCAGCCTTTTTGAGCCACGCCTTGCACGTCTTTCCAAAATGCCAGATCGAATGTCTCCCTTCAACAGGTTCAACAAACCAAAATCCCTCATGACATTGACAATCGCAAAGGCGGACCCATTGCGCGTGTATTTGGAAAGCAACTTTCGCATTGCCAAACACAGGGGAAACTGCGACCAAGAGCAGAGGATTTAGTAAATACCTTCCGAATCGCATCTCCACCGAACTATCCGAAAGCGGCACTCAACCCATGCTCGAAAAATATCAAAGCGCGTTAAATCCAGCATCTATTCTTGAAGTTGTACCACGTGATGTTCTTCAGAATCTCATGCAGGGTTTTTTCTTCGGTTACCGCGCCGGAATGGTCCTGATCTATGATGAGGGAAAGAACTCGGACGGGAGCCCGGTCCTAGAACGACTTGAGCCCGTAGATGACAAAGAAGAAACAGCAAAGGAGTGGAGGGGTAAGTTCCAGAACTTCAATCCGTTTTGTGCCAAGTTTCGCGAGAACCCGACCCGGAATACGTTGTGTGAAGCATGTGATCTTAAATATGCCAAGATGGAGTTTAGCGGCACGAAGAAATCGGTAGAGTGTGAATGTCACATGGGGCTCACCGACATGACTTTTCCAATAAAAATAGGGAATCAGGTGAGAGGCGTGATTTTTGGTGGACAAAAGATCACGAACGAGCCCAGCCGAATTTCGGCTATTGAATGGCACGTCGATCAAAAAGCACCCGATATAGCAGCTGAACTTAAATCGTTATTGTCGTTAAATTCTGAATCTTCGGAGGCGGTTAGTGCATTTCAGATAAGTTTCGAAAAGTTTGCGCAAGCATTTCAACGAACCGTAGAGGCATTTGTCCGAGCTAAGGTTGAAGAAGTTGAGAGGGACGCACTACTCGAAATCGGTGAGGAATTAGGTCGTTCATTGATGGATGATCCGGTGGGATGGACACAACCGACCCAAGGTCTTTTTGCTGAATTGGAAACATTTGTAGGGCGGAAACCAGTATGGATGCTACAGCGACGCGGATCTCGTTACCAATGTGTAGCTGCTTCACCGTTGGGAATTCAGTCGCTTAGAGCAAATCTCGCGGTCGCAGCTTTGATTCATGTTCCTGCAGAGGTTTTGTATCTCGTCGAACAGGGCGGCCCGGCGGCAAAGGAACTAGTCGCCAAGCTGGGGAATGGTGCTCTCACGGCCACTTTGGTTCGCTGTGATGCGGCCATTAGTCAGACTGACGTCTCTTCGGTCGTGTTGGTATTTGGCACACGCCTACTACCCGAATTCGAGCGGTTCGCAGCAGCGTGCGCAAGAGCGCTTGCTTATCCCGCAGGGGTCGCAAGTTTATTTCAAAAGCTCGAGAAACAGCAGAGGGATTTTGCGCGAGCTGCTTCCTTTACAGGTCATCACTTGAAAACCCCGCTGCAGTCGGCGTTATTTTCGATGAGAGACGCTGCGATTCTTGCCGAAGAGACTCCGATAGGGGATGAAGTCGGCGAACATCTTCGGGAAGCGGAAACGCAAATTTCACAAGGATTGGTAGATGCTTTGCGGCTCCAAGGTGCGGCCCTACCGCCCGTAAAAGAGCGCTTCGACTTCTTTGAGATGCTGCGAGATCTTTCAAATAAATTGGTCCCGATTGCTCGCCAGAAAGGAATACAAATCCGTCTTCATACCCGCCCAGAAGGGTCCTGCACTGTTTTTGGGGTTCGCTTTCACGTCAGGGTCGCTTTTTCGAATCTTCTTGAGAATGCAATTAAGTATTCATTCGAAAACAAAATAATAGAGGTGCGCGTTCAGCGGATTTCGACTAGCGGGAAGACCCATCATCGGAATCGCGGCATGATCGCTGTCGAGATTGAAGATATCGGCGTCGGATTTCCACATGAGAAAAAGGCCGACCTCTTTAGCTTTGGAACTCGTTTAGACGATTCATCGGGGGAATGGAAGCGAACTGGCGTCGGCATAGGCCTAGTTCAGGCGAAGGAATATATTGAAGCCGCAGGTGGCTCGCTTGACATCAATAGCGAGCAGTTGTCGGATCGGAGCGGAGCGATTTCCCGCGTGACAGCCTTTATTCATATACCAATAGCATGATTAACGAAAATAACAAACCCAAACCTACCTTGTTTCTATTAGAAGATAACGCAAAGCTCGCTAAAGACGTAACAAAACTCGCACAGAGAATTGGCTATGATGTCATTTCGGCCCGCTCATTGGAGGAGGCTCAACGACATTGTGAAAGCCATAGCACGACGATTACCGTATCGCTCATCGATCTGATGCTTCCGAAAACGGATGAAATTTTGGGAGAAGTTGACGATTTGCTTGAGCGAAGGGTAAAAGCGGGGGAAAAATTGACGAAACGGCCACGGAGAGGTGAGTCTGACTCCGAGGAGAAGCAACGCGCCAACGACGATATGGATGGGATCGACAAACAGATTAGGGAGCGGATTGTCGATGATGCAGGCATTCAATTTATCCAGTCTGACTGTGGAAAGAAGATGCTTCGTAGAAACGGCGTAACGGTTGCGATTTTCACGGCTCGTCGTGCCGATCACGTGAATGGGCCACAAGGGGGAGATGGGACATTGGAGGCGGCGGTGCAGAATGCGCTCGAAAGGGAACCTGATGTTTGGTTTGAAAAGCCTGTGTCTCCGATTGATTTGGAGCAATGGTTAGAAGACCTGCTGCAAGTAAGCTGATTCAAAGAAGCGAAAACCGAACGATAAAAAAAATGGAAAATCCTGCGTTTGATAACGTTGCCCGAGAAATCAGACATCGACTATATTCAGATGAGTTTCGTTGTCTTAGCTCGTTTTTGTTCAATCTTGCCGAACAGTGCTGTGCAGATGAGGCCGGAGTAGTTTCGGTTTCAGGAAACCGTTTAATCAAACGCCGCAGTGCTGGCCTAAAGGCGGCTTTCAATGAGATAGAATTTGTTTTGCGGTCCGAGCTAGTCGAAAACATTCAACCATTGCGCCGGCCACAGTATTCGCGGTGCGTGTGGATTCAATCGCTTAATGAGAACCTGATATTACGGAGGATATGGCCTGCGGAGGCATGGCAAAAGGCCCCTCGTGAAGCATTCTGGTTGTACGTTCACAATCCGAAAGCTGTGGTGTCGCCCAAGCATTCAGCCGACGATGAGTTGGTTGTCCATTTTGGTGGGCTCGCGTCTGCCTTCATTCGCTGGAAAAACGAAGTATTCGCGTTACATGACGAACTGTTGGCCCGCCCTTTTGTGGATACAGATAAGGTGCTGAAGGAATTCCGCCGATTGATCGTTCGTCCGGTTTTACCTGTGCATTTTCAGGCGATTTTATCCCGTTTTACTCCTGACCCTAAAAAGCTGAGCCCGTTTGCGTGGGCATCGGAGATCGAGAAAATAAGGTATCAATGCGTAAAGCCATCAACATGCCGGTGTTTTTGCAGCACGATGCCTGATGGGAAACAATCATTCCCGTGCCCGCAAACGGAGGAGATAGACAGAGTGCTAAACATCATGGGACGCTTGGAATACTGGCGAACCGATTTTTGGAAACAGACTGGCAACGATGTGAAGGAAAAGCGTCACGGCCTCTTAAAGGAAGGAGTGCAGGGGCTGGAGGATGCGGCAGTTGCGCTTCACTGGCAGGATGTGGAGCGCAAATCGCCTATCGACTTTTCCGAAGGGGCGAATGCGCCCGCTGGTGAGCGTGCGTTGTTACGGCATTTCTGCGCTCATGCAATTTCCAAGGCCCTCCAGACCGACGGCGGTAAGACATGGAATCATCCCGATACCCATCCATCGAAACTCGAATTTCCGGCCAAGCTCGCGAGTTTGGCCTCTACCTTACTCGGGGATGGGCACTGGACCCCAGATGCAATCGAAAACCTGCTGCAAACGGTGGCGCTGTTCGGGCACTGTGTCCTAAATATACCCGAACGCGTGGACCTTGTTCGGCATTTGAAGCAAACGCTCCGTGGCGAGACGGCGTTGCACACGCTGAAGTCCCGGTATCGAGATCATTTCTTTCACACGCTCGAAGTCTGTTTTATCGGGTTTGCGCTACTGACGAGTCGTCCCGATAGTGCGTCAGAGCAGACGTTCGCCGACAGACTACTCAATGAATGTCGTGAATATTGGAAGGGGCTCAAGGACACTGATAAGCTCCCTCCTTTACCGCAGGACGCGAATGAATTGCTCGCACAATGGTGGACTGCCGCACTAGTTCACGACACCGCCTACGGGATCGACATCTTCAGTGGCACACTCGAACTGCTTGAGTTCTTTACGAATAGGGAAGAGGTGAAGACATTTCTGGGAAAAGCACGCGGTACCGTAGGGGACATGGCGGAGAAGCTCACTGGCATCGCACCCGAACTGCAAGGAGCGCCAATAAAGCAGGGCGATCACGGTGTGCTCGCTGCGGCAAGCTTGACAGAAGTGCTCAAGAACATCGGGCCGACCACGGGCAACCGATTCCTCCCGGCGGTAAGGGCAATCGCTTTTCACAATACCCGGCATCCGCAAGTAGATGCCGGAGTCGATCCTGTCGCGGCGCTATTGATTCTTTGTGATACGGTGCAGGAGTGGGGGCGATCATCACTCGGGTTTGACCGCTCGCCTTCGGTATTGCTGAGTCGGATGATGGAAGCGTCGCTTACTCCTCAAGAAGAACAGTTTGGCCCTGTAAAACGGTATGGGCTGTCGCTTCAAGCCTCGGGAGATGCGAACCTGGGCGACTATCATTGGAAAGACGCTGGAAGGTTATTGATTGAGCTAGATTACGGTGACGAGTCGCTGAAGGGGTGTAAGGCGAAGTTCACGTGGGCCGATATGACCTATAATTTACAGCGGGTAGATTTCCGTGCATGGGGTGTTGACTTACGAGTGCAGGTGTCTGTCCCTTTTCCAAAGCCCCAAGAAGGAATCGCTTCAATCGAACCGATGAGGAAGACAAAATCCCAATTTGACCATTTTGGTTCATTCATTGAGGAACAAGAGGTGAGGTTTATCGAACGGTGGTTCACGACAGCCTGCGAACGGAACCCTGATAGAGCCGTCTGCCATCGAGTCGCACGCCGCGATGCGGAGAAAAATATTTGGGAGGATTCTCCGCATGACTCACTGGATGCCCGAGAACTTATTACCTTCAATTTGGTGGAACTGGGAAAAGAATTCAAAGCCGAAGCGCCCATGATGGGGGGGCGCGTGGGCGATTTCTTTAAAGCGATTTCAAAGTGGTCCGTGTTTGTTCGGGAGCAAGCAGATGAGCCCCCCGCACAACGTCCTCCAGTTTAGAAAACATCGACTACGGTAACGGAGGTAAGTCTTTCCGCAGCGGATTTTTCGTTACGGCTTTGTTCCGGAGAGAAATGGCGGCTTCGATTTTCAGGTTGCTCACCATGCGGTTCAGCGCGACGAATTCGTCAAGTTCCACCCGTTCAGCTTCGGTCAAAGTTCCTTCGGTGTTGCGAGACGCCAGAGCTTCATAGCGTCCTTGCGCTTCCTCGCTGAGTCTCAAATCTTTGAGCGCCACACCAAGTTGCGATGCGAGCTTTTCGCCCATCGGACGAAATACGCTAGTCCAGTCGAGTGGAGATGCTGCGGTTTGTTCAGCCATGTCGGCAAACTAGTCCCATTGGCCGCTTTGTCGAGAAACGCCTACGGCAAGTCCGTCGCGCCCATCAGGAACTTGTCGCACTCGCGAGCGGCTCCTCGGCCTTCGTTGAAGGCCCAGACGACGAGGCTTTGGCCACGGCGGCAGTCGCCGGCGGCGAAGACTTTTGGGATGTTCGTCGTGTATTTTTCGTGCTCGGCTTTGGCGTTGCTGCGTGGGTCGCGCTCGATGTTTAGGGCTTCGAGCAGTGGTTGCTCGGGTCCGAGGAAGCCCATGGCGAGGAGGACGAGTTCGCACGGGAGGACGCGCTCGGTGCCGGGGACATCCACGGGGATGAATTGGCCTTTGTCGTTTTTCTCCCACTTGATTTCGACGAGGTGGACGGCACTAACATTGCCGGCGGCGTCGGTGTCGAATTTCTTCGCGGTGGTGACATAGACACGCGGGTCGGCGCCGAATTTTGCGGCGGCTTCCTCCTGGCCGTAGTCCATTTTGTAGGTCTTGGGCCACTCGGGCCATGGGTTGTCCTTGGCGCGTTCGAGCGGAGGTTTTGGCAAAATTTCGACCTGAGTGACAGTCGTGCATCCGTGGCGCATGGATGTGCCGACGCAGTCGGTGCCGGTGTCGCCGCCGCCGATGATGACGACGTTTTTGCCCTTCGCGGTGATGGGCGGTTCGGTGCCGTCGAGTAGCGCCTTGGTGTTGGAATGGAGGAATTCCATGGCGAAGTGGATGCCCTTGCTGTTGCGGCCTTCGATGGGAAGGTCGCGCGGCTTGGTCGCGCCGGTGCAGAGGACGACGGCGTCGAAGTCGGTCGTGAGTTCCTGTGCGGTGATGTCTTTCCCGATCTCGGTGTTGCAGCGGAACGTGACGCCTTCGCGCTCGAGCAGGCCGATGCGACGCATGACGACTTCGTTTTTATCGAGCTTCATGTTGGGGATGCCATACATGAGCAGCCCGCCCGGACGGTCGGCGCGCTCGAAGACAGTGACCCAATGGCCGGCTTTGTTGAGCTGCGCGGCGGCGCTCAAGCCAGCGGGGCCGGAACCGACGACGGCAACTTTTTTGCCGGTGCGGGATTTCGGAGGTTCGGGTGTGACCCATCCTTCGTCCCAGCCTTTATCAATGATGGAGACCTCGATGTTTTTGATGGTCACCGGCGGGTTGTTCATGCCGAGCACGCACGAGCCTTCGCACGGCGCGGGGCAGACGCGTCCGGTGAACTCCGGGAAGTTGTTGGTCTTGTG
This sequence comes from Verrucomicrobiaceae bacterium, assembly GCA_043755735.1. Lineage (GTDB taxonomy): Bacteria > Verrucomicrobiota > Verrucomicrobiia > Chthoniobacterales > Chthoniobacteraceae > SXWH01. Next base: position 18,595 of record JAYUSJ010000128.1, read on the forward strand.
CAGACGGTCGAGCGCTTCTTTCCACAGGCCGCGATAAATGAGGTCGTTCCACTCGGGGATGAGATTGTTGATGGGGCATCCGCTGGCCATGCCGCTGATGAGCGTGCCGGTGTGGCAAAACGGGATGCCGCAATCCATGCAACGCGCGCCTTGCTGCTTGAGCTTCGGCTCGTCCATGTGCTCGTGGAATTCGTTCCAGTCGTTGATGCGTGCGATGGCGCTGCGGTCGAGCGGAAGTTCGCGCGCGAATTCGAGGAAGCCTGTTGGTTTGCCCATAGTTGTCGGTAGTTGGTTGGTTAAATGTGGAAGTGGTTTTGGAAAATCAGGTATTCGCGGCTCGTTTGCTCTTGGGCCAAGTTGAATCAATAAAATCACCGAGAACATCGCGTCCACGCTTGTTTCCGTATCCCTTGGCTTTTCTGTTCCACCAAGCGCAGCCTGGATGAGGGGTGCATATCAGCGGGACCGACCCAACTAAAGATTTGTCGAAATGCCAGTGCGCAAGTTGTGACAGAAAAATGACGGCGGTTGGCTTCAGTGTTCCGAAATGTATCTCGAAAGCGGCATTCGCCATTTCGACATCTTCCTTTTCCACCCGCAACGAACAGCCTTCCGCGCCTGGTCGTAAGAAGAAATTGTAAAACGCAATGAAGTCGGCGACTTGCGTGAAGTCCGAAAAATTAGGACCTCTGCGATTTATCTCCGAAAGCGAGTTTCTCCAAATCGAGTGTTGAGGGAGTGCGAACCGTTTTTTTCGGGACTCTTTGAAGACGGAGTTGAGGTCAATCCAATGAGCGAATTTTAGTTTTTTTGCTGATCCTTCGTACCATTTGGAAGGAGTTGAGTGTTGGTTTTCCGACTTTTCCAAATAATGGCTCTCCCCAACGAGCAAAAGCTTCGGCATTCGTTTTGCCCCATAGTGTTCCCCGACATAGGGCGACATCGTTGGGTAATTTTTATAATGGCGGTCGATCTCGTGGTTCACTTGGCCGCCTCCCATTCTTCCTTGGAAATCCCCGCCTGCTCAATAATCCGCTTCGCGAGCGACCAATCAATGTCGCCGCCGTGCGGATTCGGGATGGTGATACGCGTTTCCTCTTTGAGCATCGCCATGTGCTTGCCGCCGGGATAGGGACCTTCCCATCCGAATTTTTTCAGTCGGCTGATGAGATCGCGTCTGCTAATCGGCTTCGGCATACGCGGGCTGTTGGTTCAGGTCGATTCCGGCGATGACCGGAAGTTTGTGCCCGAACTGCAAACCCAGCAGCAGCCACGATTCGAGAACGTCGGGCAATTGTGCCCGGCATTCATCCATCGTCGCACCGTCAATCCACACGCCTTTGCAAGCCGGGATGGTCGCGAAGTAGCGGCCATTTTCCATCAGCTCGAATTGCGCGTTCTCGACAGCAGCGGCGATGTATTCGCGAATCATGGTTGCAGTGTAGTTTAGTTCGGGACTTTTGCCAAGTGGCGCTTTCTACCCGCCGCCCACGCGGGCTGCGTCTTTCGAGTTGGCTTCGAATGCTGCGTTGAGCGCGTCGTCGCCGGTCAGTCCGGCGGCTTGTGCTTTTTTGATTTCCTGCAGCACGCGCTTGTAGTCTTTCGGCATCACTTTGATGAACTTCGCGCGCATCGCGTCCCAATTGCTCAGGATCTTTGCGGCGCGGGTGCTCTTGGTGTTGATGGCGTGTTCTTCGATCAGGCCTTTGAGCGTGGCGGTGTCTTCGTCATCGAGCTGCTCGAGTGCGACCATCTGCTGGTTGCACTTTTTCGGGAAGTCGCCCTTTTCATCGAGCACGTAGGCCACGCCGCCGGACATGCCTGCGGCGAAATTGCGGCCGGTCGCGCCGAGGATGACGACGGTGCCGCCTGTCATGTATTCGCAGCCGTGGTCGCCCACGCCTTCGACGACTGCGGTGACGCCGGAGTTGCGGACGCCGAAGCGCTCGCCGGCCATTCCGCGGATGAATGCCTCGCCAGCGGTTGCGCCGTAAAACGCGACGTTGCCGATGATGATGTTTTCTTCCGCGACAAACGTGGAAGCGGCTGGCGGGAAAAGGATGAGCTTTGCGCCCGAGAGCCCTTTGCCGAAGTAATCGTTCGCGTCGCCTTCGAGCGTGAACGTCATTCCTTTCGGCATGAATGCGCCAAAACTCTGGCCTGCGCTGCCTTCGAATTTGATCTGAATCGTGTCCTCCGGCAGTCCGGCGGCTCCGTATTTCTTGGTCACTTCGTTGCCGGTGATGGTGCCGACGACGCGGTTGACGTTGCGCACTTTCACAGTCGCTTTCACTTTTTCGCCGCGCTCGATTGCGGGTTTGCAAATGTCGAGCAGCGTCGTGAGGTCGAGACCTTTCTCGAGTCCATGATCCTGCTTGAGCGTGCAGAAGCGGCCGACTTCCGGTCCGACTTCCGGCTGGTAAAGAATCGAGCTGAGATCGATGCCCGCCGCTTTCCAATGATCGACGGCCTGCTTGGGCTCCAGGAATTCCGTGCGTCCCACCATTTCGGTGAGCGTGCGGAAGCCGAGTTGCGCCATGAGTTCGCGCACTTCCTGTGCGATGAACTTCATGAAATTGACCGCGTGCGCCGGGTCGCCGGTGAACTTTTTGCGAAGCACCGGGTCTTGCGTCGCGACGCCGACGGGGCACGTATTGAGATGGCAGACGCGCATCATGATGCAGCCGAGCGCGACCAGCGGCGCGGTGGCAAAGCCGAATTCTTCAGCGCCGAGCAGCGCGGCCACTACGACGTCGCGGCCTGTTTTGAGCTGGCCGTCCGTCTCGACGACGATGCGCGAGCGGAGGTTGTTCAGCACGAGCGTCTGGTGCGTTTCGGCGAGGCCGAGTTCCCACGGGATGCCCGCGTGTTTGATGGAGCCCTGCGGCGAAGCGCCGGTGCCGCCATCGTAGCCCGAGATGAGCACGACATCCGCGTGCGCCTTGGAAACGCCCGCTGCCACAGTGCCCACGCCGACTTCCGCGACGAGCTTCACGCTCACGCGCGCCGCACGGTTCGAGTTTTTCAAATCGTGGATGAGCTCCGCGAGATCCTCGATGCTGTAAATATCATGATGCGGCGGCGGCGAGATGAGTCCCACGCCCGGCGTGCTGTGACGCACCTTCGCGACCCACGGATAGACTTTCGAGCCGGGGAGCTGTCCGCCTTCACCGGGCTTCGCGCCCTGCGCCATCTTGATCTGAATCTCTTTTGCGTTCGTCAGGTAGTGACTCGTCACGCCGAAACGTCCGCTCGCCACCTGCTTGATCGCGCTGTTCTTCGAATCGCCTTCCGCGTTCGTCCAGGTAAAGCGCTCGGGGTCTTCGCCGCCTTCGCCGGTGTTCGATTTTCCGCCGATGCGGTTCATCGCAATGGCGAGGGCTTCGTGCGCTTCGCTGGAGATCGAGCCGTAGCTCATCGCGCCCGTTTTAAATCGCGTGAGGATGCTCTCGATGCTCTCCACTTCCTCGATTGGAATCGCCTTACCGCCTTTGAAATCGAGCAGTCCGCGCAGTGTGCACCACTTCTTGTTCTGCTCGTTCACCTCGGCCGAGTATTGCTTGAAGATCGTGTAGTTCCCCTGACGCACCGACGCTTGCAGTTTGTGCACGGTCGTCGGGTTAAAGAGATGCTCCTCGCCGTCTTTGCGCCATTGGTAATTGCCGCCGACCTCCAGCGTGTTGCTCGTAGCCGAGCTCTTTGGAAATGCGTGCGAGTGGCGCATCGCGACTTCTCCCGCGATTTGCTCCAGGCCGATTCCCTCGATGCGCGACGCGGTCCACGTGAAGTATTCCTCCACCACCGCGCTGCTGAGTCCCACCGCTTCGAAAATCTGCGCGCCGCGATACGATTGCACGGTGCTGATTCCCATCTTCGACGCCACTTTCACGACGCCCTTGATGGCCGCTTTCGCGAAGTTCTTGCACGCCGTCTTGTGATCAATGTTGCCGAGCAAGCCCTGCTTGATCATGTCGTCCAGCGTCTCGAATGCGAGATACGGATTCACCGCGCCGATGCCGTAGCCGATGAGCAGCGCAAAGTGATGCACCTCGCGTGGCTCGCCCGATTCCAGAACGAGGCCGACCTTCGTGCGGGTGCCTTCGCGGATGAGGTGATGGTGCAGACCGCTCGTCGCGAGAAGCGACGGAATCGGCGCCAGCTCCGCGTTCACTCCGCGGTCGCTGATGATGATAATGTTCACGCCGTCTTCCACAGCCTGTGAAGCCTTCGCGCACACTTCGGTCATCGCCTTGCGCAACGCATTTTCGCCGCCCGCGACCGGATACAAAATCGGGATCGTCACCGACTTGAAACCCTCTTCGCTGACGTGCTTGAGCTTCGCAAACTGCTCGTTCGTGAGAACCGGCGAGTCGAGCGCGATGAGGTGGCAGCTCTTCGGCTGCGGGTCGAGAAGGTTGCCCTCCGAGCCAATCGTTGTGAGCGTGCTCGTGATGATTTCCTCGCGGATACAGTCAATCGGCGGATTCGTCACCTGCGCGAAGAGTTGCTGGAAGTAGTTGAAAAGCGACTGCGACTTGTTGCTGAGAACGGCGATTGGCGTGTCCGTGCCCATCGAGCCCACGGCTTCCACACCGTCGCGCGCCATCGGCACCATCAGCATCCGCAAGTCTTCAAACGAATACCCAAACGCCTGCTGACGCTTCAGCACCGTCGCGTGATCCGGCTCCGGTAAATGATCCACCTCCGCCATCTTCGCCAGCGGCAGAAGGTTCTCATTGAGCCACGAACGGTAAGGCTGCGCCGTCGCAATCTTCCGTTTGATTTCCTCATCCGGAACGATGCGCCCCTGCTCCATGTCCACGATGAACATGCGGCCCGGCTGCAACCGTCCTTTGATCGCGATATTCTCCGGCGGAAACGGCAGAACGCCTGCCTCGCTCGCCATCACCACGATGTCGTCCTTCGTCACGTAGTAACGCGAAGGCCGCAGACCATTGCGGTCCAGCGTCGCGCCGATCATTTTACCATCGGTAAAAGCGACCGATGCCGGGCCATCCCAAGGCTCCATGAGGCACGAGTGATATTCGTAGAAAGCCTTCAGCTCATCGCTCATCGACTCGTGACCGCTCCACGGTTCCGGAATCATCATCATCATCGCATGAGGCAGCGAACGCCCCGCGAGCACGAGAAGCTCCAGCACATTGTCGAACATTGAAGAGTCCGAGCCGTTCGGATTCACCACCGGCAGCGTCTGCTTGAAGTCCTCGCCGAACAGCGGCGAATCCGCCAGCGACTGACGCGCGTGCATCCAGTTGATATTCCCGCGCAGCGTGTTGATTTCACCATTGTGCGCGATGTAGCGATAAGGATGCGAACGGTCCCAGCTCGGGAACGTATTCGTCGAAAACCGCGAGTGAACCAGTGCCAGCCCCGACTTCATATCCGGGTCGCTCAAATCCGCGAAATACTTACCCACCTGGTCCGTCAGCAACATGCCTTTATAGACCAGCGTCTTGTAAGACAGACTGCACACATACCAGAAATTGCCGCCCGGCAAAGTCGAGCAGCGGATTTCATTAAACGACCGCTTGCGGATCACATAGAGCTTCCGCTCAAAAGCCGCATCATCCGCGCAATTCTCCCCGCGCTCGATAAAGGCCATCATCATCGCCGGCTCCGCGCCCTTCGCCGTCTCGCCGAGCGAAGAATTATCCGTAGGCACCTTCCGCCAGCCGAGGAAATACTGCCCCTCCGCCGCCACGATCTTCTCGAAAACCTCCTCCAACTTCCGCCGCAGCGTCGGGTTCTTCGGCATGAAGAAAACGCCCGTCCCATACTGCCCTTCCGCCGGGAGCTTGATTTTCCCCTCCGTCACCTTCCGCAAAAACGAATCCGGCATCTGCATCAAAATGCCCGCACCGTCGCCCGTATTCACCTCCGCGCCACAAGCGCCGCGGTGGTCGAGATTGATGAGCATTTGCAAGCCCTGCGCCACGATTTCATGCGACTTCTGCCCCTTCATGTGAGCGATAAAGCCGACGCCGCAAGCGTCATGCTCAAACCTTGGATCGTAAAGCCCCTGCTTCTTCGGATACCCGATAGAAACTGCCGTGGACGTGTCGCTAGTTGGTTGGTCGTTTTGCATCGTCGTAAAGTTCTCCATCCGTTCCATTCGTTCCCCCGGATGAAATCGGACGCGGAAAATGCGAAAACAGACACAAATTGTCCACTCTTTCTTTTAGGAATGCTCAATTCCCGTCACACGACTGCAATAAACCGCCCAAAGTCCGGCTTTTTGAATGTGAATAACGTGGGGATAACTTTGCTGCTTTGGAAACCGCGCTAGTGTCGACTTGGCAGATCCAATGGAAGCCCATCGATTCATTCGCAACAGTGGCGGAAATTTTCCACACTCCCCGCGACCGTGTTTTTACAACCGGATCTGCCTCAGTTTGACGGACGGATCTGGCAGCTAATGCAGAACCTCGGTCACACGGTCTGCCATTTTCCTGAATATTTCATGGTATTTTCCATTTGGGTACAAATCCTTCAGGCATATCCTTTCGTTATCCGGATAAACAGCATATGAGACAGGCGGCATTTTTGGAACCGCGTCAAGCCGTGCGCGATAGTCGCGCACGACCGTCATCGAAAGCCACCTTATCAAGAAACTGTTAGCAGGACCAAACTCAGGTTGTCTCGTTCCCGGGATAAAACGGGCCGGATCAGGGTTTGGGTAGCGTGGCGCATGTTCAAAAAAATCGCACAAGTACTGCCACACACTTTCAGGGAACAAAAACAAAGTTTTTGTCAAGTGAAGAGGCTTATCCAATGCATCGGTCTCGCAAACCAACGTCACCTCCCAGGTGTTGACCCCAAGAGAGCGTTGGGCAGGCAAGAGCACTATCACAGCTGCTGCGTCGTTGAGCTGTTGAGCTTCATAGAAACCAGGATTGGACGGATGATGACCGTATGTGCTCGCATCTTCAGAAAATGTGATGCTTTCGGTGGGAAATGCTTTTCTGAGGTGATTTCGGACTAGCATTCGAAACCTACCGGATCTCGGACCAACCGCAGGCTTCCCTGATGGAAGCTTGGTGCAGAAGAGTGGAGTCCGATCACTTGGCGTGCTTCCCCAGACAAGAACCGGTCCCTTCATGTTGGCGGGATAAGCAGTCTAATGGTTGTCTGCAGCGAGGACCGCCCCGTAAAGCTCGGGCCCCCAACTCGCGCCGGAAAAACTCATCGCCCCTAAGTTGCAGCATGCGGACAATATATTGAGTGTTTCGTTTTCCGTAAATCCCATTTGCAACCCTATTTCTTTAAGTTCCGAGTGGCTCATGCCCATGGGCTTCCGAATCCACTTCCGTAGCAGAAAGCGCCCCCTAGAAGTCTTCACGATCTCACGAGATTTAGATATTTGCCGGTTTAGCAATGGCCTTAAATTCTGGTCATCAAGCAGCAACCTTAAAATCTTCTCGGAGTCGAGCTTATGTAAATCCCAAAGATTTCTTTTCGCCTCGTATCTAAAACCTGCCCAAAGCGGGGTGAATCGCCATCCCGCTTTTCGATTTTGAGTTGGAAGGTCATAAGTAACAAATCCAATTCCGCAAGCGGCAGATAGGATTCGCATAATTAAAACGCCCTGTTCGCCAGCAGAATTCCACCCTGGAAGTGATTTCAGACTCGCATCATTAACTTCGTTCCGATCCTCAAACAGTACGTCTTTCATGAAAAGACTTGTCCAAACCTCTCTTGCGGCAACTGAAAAAAGCACCCGCAGATGAACTCGGAGCGCCAATCTGAGGGAATCGTCACTTTCGTTCACTCCAGTCTGCCTGCCGCCAATTGTTGGCGCGTCAGCGGAAAACATTATAGGAATCTCAGGGCCCGGCTTCACATAGTATAGCTGATTACTCATGGTATTTGTATTGGCGTGCTATATTGACTTATTTCGTTAATGATCCGATTGAGTAGGCGTTTTACGGGAAATAGAATGATGAGTGTTTCGTACCATCCCTCCCACATTCTGGTAGAGGGATCGAAATCCCCAAAATGAACGACAATGTTTCTCATTTTCGCAATGCTGTTCAAATTCTCAGCGCCCAAAAGCAACTTCTCTTCGGGCGATAAAGTTATTTGTCCGTCAGGTTTGAAACAATCCAGTATTATTGCCGCCCATCCCTTTAGAACGTCGCCAAGAGGCATTTTTGAAGGGTCCTTTACGTTGAGCAAATTATATAGCCCTTTCTTCCCACCTGTAAAAAAAAGGTCGGCCGCACGGTGCAACGGCTTTCGTAGATCGCTTTCCATTGCGCCGAGCGTGGGGAAGAGCGAAATTAGTACTCGTTCGCGAGTCTGAGATACGACTGCAGAGAGATAATCGACGATAATTTGCGCTTCTTCTGGACTCAATTCCTGCTTTCGCTCTTTTTCGATTATGGTTTTTGCGCATTTTTGGATCGATAGAATAGTATCGCGGGGCAAACTACCACTGTAAAGTTCAGGCAACCGATCACGGACTTCGGTATCGAGTCCTTCAAATAATTGGAGGGCAAGTGATGTGATTCCGTCACCTTGAGACCATACGTCAGCCTTTTCCGAAACCAAAAAAGTACTGGTGGTAAGTCCATGGTGACTGAAATTCTCGTGAAGCTTAGCAACAAACGCGCCAATTGCGTAGTAGTCCTCGACCACTAACTTGATAAGCAACCACGCAAACCCGATTCCTTGGTACATGGCGTGGGACTTGATCGAAAGATCACCCAAGAGGCGGTCGCTTTTCAGTTCTCGAATAACGGCACCACCATGTTTCGTAGCATAGAGCTCTGGTCCGGCTGAAATCGCGACGAATGCCTTAATAGGCTTCTTTAGCTTGCGTTCTCCTTCTGCGCCATCCGCGATGATGTGACGTTCGACCAAATCTACAGGTGCCTGATAAAACGAATCTGCTTGAATTGCTTTGACTTGCTCAACTGTGATTGATTCTAGATTCTCGGGGCTCTCGTCGTTCTCGAATCCCCAAGGTTTTATAGACGCGTCTACCTCAAACGAAAGAATTGCACCGAGATTTTGAATACATCCGTCACTCTTTACATCCCCTCCTCTACGATCGTCCCCTCGCGCTCTTTTCTCAAAGTCCGCCCTGTATCCTCTAAGTAGCCAGACCCTCAAAAGAAAATCGAAACTCCCGAGCAACTCGTATATGCAGTAACCGTCTTGTGGAACACCGTAGTGAGAGAGCAATGCCGCCAGGTTCCGCTTAAATGCTTTCTCATCGTAGGGCTTAACCGCAATCAGAAAATAACACAACTTCTCATCGAAACGATGATGCACATCTGGGTGCCAGACCCGAGTAAGCTTTTTGAGACCATTGCGGAACATTCTCTAGAATTTAGCATTTACCAGAACAAACTATACCCGACAAGGATATCTTTGCCCTTTTTATTTGGGTGGGCGGCGTTTTGGAAAAGGAGCGCAGCGGGGCACATTTCTCCAGAACAGGGTTTAGCACTTTTACAGGGAATTCGGCGAGTTAACGAGTGCTACATCCGGCGCACTACCGGAACAGTTTGCGGGCATTCGTTTTGGGGCGCACACTGACACAAATTTGGGCCGAAATCCAAGTCTGGCACTGAATAGTCAGCGCGCAAGGACGCTTTCGATTCCACACGCACCATGCCTACTTCTTCAGCTTGGCCAGCTCTTCGACGTAGTCCTTCGCAGAACACAACAATCAGTCTGACGAAGTATCCGCCAAAAAAAGCATCCGCCAAAAAACAAGCTGCCGCGAAAGTAATGAGGCGCGATGTAGTCCCTCAATGCCGAGCTCGGAAGGGGTTGAATCGGCGAAAGCCGAAGCCACTTTTGGGAGCAAGAATCAGACTGGCATTGAACGGTGCCGTTGACGCGCAACCATCGGGAAAACATCAATCAATCTGCCATGTCGCCAAAACTTCGGAACCTCCTTCCCTACAGCCACCGAACTTCCGGCGGCATGGTGACGAATTGTCCGTCGATGCAGAATGGTTTGCCGTCGAGAGTCACGCGTGAGCCTTGGGCGAGGCCGGCGATGAGGTCCCAGTGAAGGGCGCTTTTGTTGCAGTTGCCCGTTTCGGGATAGCCGGAGCCGAATGCTAGGTGGAACGAGCCGCCCATTTTTTCGTCGAACAAAATCTGCCCGGTGGGTCGGGAGATGGCGCGATTGGTTCCAAATGCGACTTCGCCGATGCGGCGTGCGCCATCGTCCTGGTCGAGCATGGAGATGAGAAAGTCCTCGCCCTCCGCAGCGGTGACTTCGGTGGCGCGTCCGTTTTTCATGACGATGCGGGCGTCGCGCACGGCGTGGCCTTGGTAAACGCAGCGTTTATCGAAAAACACCACGCCGTCGGCTCCGCCATTTGCGGCGTCGAGATTGGGGCCGGAATAGACTTCTCCATCCGGGAAATTTTTCCGACCGGGGCTGGAGAGCCAGCGTGCGCCGGAGACGTTCACTTTGAGATCGGTGCCGGCGGGCGTTTGGAAATGGAGTTCGCTGCCGGTCATGAGCTGCGCGGCGAGTGCGCACTGCCAGCGATCGAGTGCCTGCCAGAAAGCGACGGGATTTTCCTGATTGAGCTGGCAAGCCCGGATGACGAATTGGCAGTAGTCGTTCAGGCTCATACCCGCGTCCTGGGCGTAGGCGTTGGTGGGAAAAAGGGTCGTGGTCCAGAGCAGCGGCTTGAGGGTGGAATCGATGGACGGATCGTCGGCGACCGCAGCGCGTTGGAAAAAGAGTTCGCGAGTGGGGCGGTCCGCGCGTGCGGCACGTTGGGTGATTTTGGGGTCGAACTTATCCAAAGCGCGCAAGTTGTTGGACGCGCCGATATTGATCGACGCATCGATGCTCTCGGCTTCGAAGCGGGCAAAAGGGTTTGCCCAATCGAGTTGTTGTTCGTTGGCGAGTTCGTAAAACGCCTCACCCAAAAACTCGGGCCGGCAATTGACGATGGGCAAACCACCTGCGGTCAGGACTCTTCGATAAACGGCTTCGAGCAGCCGCTCGGCGCTCGGTTGCGCATTGATGCGCACGATGCTCCCCGTCCGGATATTGGTGGCGTGATCCACGAGCACTTCGGCCCAGCGATCCAAGTGGAGTTGATTCAACATGCGCCTCAGTGAACCGCGCCGGGCGGATTTGTCACGCCTTTGGAGAAAGCACTTGTCGAATAAGGTCTGCCGAAAAGTGGCTGCGGCTTTAGCCGCACGGACGGGTTGATTCGGCTAAAGCCGAAGCCACTTACTTCTTCAGCTTGGCCAGGTCCGCGACGTAGTCCTTCGCCGGGGTGCCTCCGTAGCCGACTTTCTTGAACACTTCCTTCCCTTCGCCATCGAGGACGATGACGGTCGGGTAGCCTTGGATCGCGAATTTTTTCCCCAGCTCGGAGTTGGCTTTTTTGAGTTCGGCGGATTGTTCCTTGGATTTCGGAAAGTCAACTTCTACGAGGATGAGGTTGTCCTTCGCGAAGGCCGCGAACTCGGGCGAGGTGAGCACATTTTTGTGCAGGCTCTTGCAGGGCGGGCACCAGTCGGAGCCGGTGAAATCAATGAGCACCATCTTCTTTTCGGCCTTGGCTTTTTCCTGAGCCTTGGGGAGATCGGTGAGCCATTCGCCGTCGGCGGCGAAGAGCGAGAAGTTGGCGAGTGTGGCGATGAGAAGTAGTGTGAGCTTTTTCATGATTGGTTGGTTCATAGATACGAAGCGGAACACGGGCGAATCTTTGTCTTTTTTCCACTCATTATGCGATTTCTTCCCGGGGACGGGCTGAGAAACCGGCGGGATCCACCCAAGTGCGCCGGCTTACTGCGACTGTAGGCGGAAGAACGCGGCGTCGCCCGGCACGGTGAAGTAAAACTCCAGCTTGCCTGCGCCGTTGATCAGTGTCTGCGGGTCGCTCATGGGGAAAGGGGCGAAGGGCGTCACCAGGTTGGGGGATTTTTCCACACCGATGGTGAGCTTGAAGATTCCGGTCGTCTGGTCTCTCGCGATGAGCGGCGTGCCGATGTTGAGGGCTTGGATTTGCGAGGTCGTGAATAGGCCGGCTTCGTTGGCGTTGGCGAGAAGGGTATTTACCAGACCGGGCTGCGCGACCTGCCAGTCGAAGCCCAGCGAGGCCCACTTGACCTCCGCCGCGTCGTTCATCCCGTCGCCGTCGGTGTCGTTGGCCGCGGAGACTGCATTCACTGTGAATGCCGTGCTGCTGGCAGGGCCGGTCGCGCCTGTCACGGTGAGCGTGACATTGATCGGGCCGACCACCGTGTTGCCGCCGGGTGCGGGCACCTGGGTGAAGCTGACGATTCCCGTGCCGTCGAACACGACGGCCTGCGGGCGGTAATCAACCAGCGGTGTGCCGGCGATGACGGCGAGCGGGGTGAAGCCGCCGGCGGGTGGCGAGATTTGCGGCACGGCTGTGTCGATCACCACGCCCGTCGCCACGTTGCTGGTGGCGGCGTAGCTTCCGACTGCGTCCTGGTAGCTCAGTGCGACGGAGTAGGTGCCTTCCGGAATCACCGGCGCCGCCGCGATCTGCGCGGACGCAGTGGGATTGGACGGGGCAAAGGAAAAGCTGTGCGCCCCCGCCGTCTCTTGCGAGGCCGCGAGCGTGAGCACGTGGTTCGTCGCGCCGTTGCGGAAAACGAGCTTCACCGTCCCCGGCAGCGCGGCCTCGGGCAGGGTGAAATTCACCTGCACGGTCGAGCCAAATGTCGCGCCCGCAGCCGGCGAGGTGAGCGAGGGCGTGCCCGTCGCCGTGGTAGGCGCGTCGAAGATGTAGGCGTATCCTTTTCCCTCCACGGCCTGGACGTCGTAGGGTGTGCCGACGGCGGTGGTGGTACCGTCGGTGGCCGTACCGGTGCCGAAGTTGTCGTAAGTTCGCGGGGCGGTCTTGCGAAGAGTCTGGATCGGCACGGTCGGGGTCGCCCTCCCGAGGTCGTAGAGAAACACAGCCCCGGCGTTGGCTGCACCTTGCGGAGTATCGTCATACGTTGCGGCGACGGCCAGGCGAGTGCCGGAGATTGAGATGCTGCTTCCGAATCTGCTGTAGGTCGGCGGAGTGGAGGGGGAGGGCAGCGTGGCGACCGGCACAGTCGGCGTCGGGCTCGTCGTGTCGAAAATGTAAACCGCTCCGGCATCTGTCCCGCCAGTGTTGTCCCCGTAGGCGCTGACCGCGATGCGGGTGCCGGACACCGCCACGGCCGAGCCGAAGTAGTCGCCCAGCACCGCTCCCGGCTTGGTGAGCGTGAGGACCGGCACGGTCGGTGTCGCGCCGCCGAGGTCATACACGTAGGCCGCGCCGGAGTCGTTCGGGCCGGCGGTGTCGTCATTGGGCGCACCCACGACCGCGCGCGTGCCGGAGATCGCGACCGCGGAGCCGAAGTTATCGCTCTGCGCGGGATTCGGGTTGGCCAGCGTATGGACCGGGAGTGTCGGCGTCCCGCTCGTGGTGTCGTACACGTAGGCGCGTCCTGCGTCGGTGGCACCGTTGTTGTCGGACTTTTCCCCGATGATGATGCGGGTGCCGGAGATCGCCGCGGCGTTGCCAAACTGGTCGCTGGTTTCCGGCGAGGGATTGTTCAGGGTCAGAACGGGGATCGAGGGGGTTCCGGTGGCGAGATTGTACACGTAGGCCCGGCCGCCGTCCTGCGCGCCAATGTCATCCGCCGGAGCGCCCACGACGATCCGCAGGGCCGAGATCGCCACGGCGGTCCCAAACCGGTCGCTCGTCGAAGGGTTCGGGTTATTCAGCGTGACGACGGGTGTGCCGGGCGTGCCGGTGGCGAGATTGTAAACGTAGGCGCTACCGGAGTCGTCGGCCCCGGTGTTTTCGTACGGTGAACCCACGACGACGCGCGTACCGGAGATCGCAATCGCGGCTCCGAACTGGTCCCCGCCGGAAGGGCTCGCGTGGAAAAGCGTCGCGACCGCCGTGGTGGGTGTCGCGCCGCCCAGATCGTAGGTGTAGGCCGTTCCCGTGTTGCTTGCCCCGGTGTCGTCGAACGGGGCGCCCACGAGCACGCGGGCGCCGGAGATCGCGACGGCCAAGCCAAACTGGTCGGCATCCGCAGTGGGGTTGTTCAGGGTGTGAATTGGCGTCGCAGGTGAGGCGTTTCCGAGATCATACACGTGCGCCGTTCCAGCACCGTTGTTCGCCCCGGGTACACCCGCCACCACACGCTGGCCGGCGATGGCCACACTGCCGCCGTACTGGAGGTTGGCCGTGGTGCCGGTGATCGTGACGATCGGGGTCGTCGGCGTCGCGCCGGCGACATTGAACGAGTAGATCGCGCCGCCTTGGTCGGCGCCCGTGCTGTCGCGCGGAGCGCCCACGACCACGCGTGTGCCGGAGATCGCGACTGATGCGCCGAAATTATCCCGCTCCACCGCCGTGGGATTTGGAATGGTGAGCACCGGATTCCACGGCGTGGCGCTTGTGAGGTCGTAAACGTAGGCAGTGCCACTGGAGGGCACGCCGCTCCCGTCCGAGTCTTCCGGGGTGCCGACGACCACGCGGGATCCGCTGATCGCGACCGAATCTCCGAAGCGGTCATACGCGTCGGGTGACGGGTTGCTCAGGGTCTGCACGGGCACCGTCGGGGTCGCACTCGCGAGGTCGTACACATAGACGGTGCCCGCGTATTCGGCGCTGCCCACGACATTGTCCGGCGCGGCCACGACGATCTTCATGCCGTCGATCGCCACCTCGCTGCCGAACCGGTCGCCCCCCGCCGCGCCTGGAAAGGTCAGCTCCGCGACCGGCACCGTGGGCGTCGCCGTCGCGAGGTTGTACACGTAGGCCGTGCCGGATGCGGCTGTCGCAGTGCTGGCGAAATCTGCCCCGACCACCAGCCAGTTGCCGGAGATCGCGACGGAGCAGCCAAATCCCGCGCTGGACTCCGGTCGCGGGTTGTTGAGCACGTGGAGAAGCGCGCCCGTGACCGGGTCGAACACCTTCACACTGCCGGAATTGGCCCCACCGGTGTCATCGCTCAAGCTGCCGACCACGGCATAGCCGCCATCCACGGCGACGGCCGATCCAAACTGCGTGCTCACCTGCACGCCCGTCAGCGGTGGCGGGATGCTGTGCTTCAGCGCATCCGAGGACTGCGCGGAGGCAGAGAAATGTGCGGCGCACGCGAGCGCGGCGACGGCGAGTGAGCGGGCGATAATGCGGAAGGGCGTCGTTTTCATATGAGTGGAAGTGCGCGTGAAGCCGGAAGGCTCCGAAGACAGGTGTGATTTCATGGGTTCAAAAGTGATGCGTCTGAACACCCCAGAACGTTATTTCCCTAAATGTTGCAGGCAATCTCAAAAAAAGGTCCGGATTCTTCCTCATCGTCATCAGCGCGAAACTTTTCCATGCGGAGACAGCGCGGGTTCGCTCGAACCAGGAGCTATGGCCTCAAAGACCGACGGTTCGTTATCGGTCGTCGGACATCCCGCCTCGCGCAGCATCCGCAGGCTATGCGCTTTAGGAAAAGCGCATCGTGAGTCCGTCACCGCTGTGCGCCTCAATAAGCCGGGAGGCGCAGATACCGCACTTGCCCGCCATCGATTTGGACAAATCGAAAGCTTCTGTCATTCTCAGCACCAATGAACCCAGTGACTCGCGCCGAACTCGACAACATCCGCGAACGACAGGCGGCAATCGCGAACGAAATGGCCGCGCTCGCACGTCAGGTGGAGCGGCTTGTTCAGCGTTGCGAGACGGAAGCGGTGCCCGAGCAAAAGCCCGCCCCGATGCCTGCTGAGACGATCATTACCGAGAGCCGCCCGCCCGTCGCGCTCTCGATGCCTCGGGTCTCGGCTCCGGTCGTAGAGAAGGTGGAAATTCCCGCGCCGCCTCTCCCGAAGCCTCCGCCGCCGCCATTGGCCCCGCTCCCCATCCTGCCGCCCCGGCCACCCGCGCCGCCTGTGGAGAAGGACTCGTTTGAGATGCAGCTCGGAACGGTCTGGCTCGTTCGCGTGGGCATTGTGATTTTGCTGACGGGCCTCGTTTTCCTCGGCAACTACGCCTACCAGACTTGGATCATTCATCATGGCCCGGCCGGCAAGGTCGCGATGCTGCTGCTGTGCGGCGGCGGACTGTTTGGCGTCGGCGCGTGGCTGGAAAAGACGCGCGAAGAAATGGGCAATTACGCCCGCGTGCTGATGGCCGGCGGACTGGCCACGGGCTACTATACGTTTTACGCGGCACACTTCGTCGAGAAGCTCCGGGTCATCGAAAGTCCGGTGCTAGGCGGCGCGTTGTTGCTCGCATTCGCGGGTGGCATCGTGTGGTTCGCAAATCGAAAGCGGTCCGAGACAATCGCGATGCTCGCCGTGCTGCTCTCCTACTACACGTCGGCGATCAATCCGATCGGCACATTCACACTTTTCTCCGCGCTCCTGCTCACGGCAGTCGCGGTCTATTTCGTCGCGCGACACGGCTGGGCGAGGCTGACGGGAGCCGCCCTTTTCGCGACGTATGCGAGCTACGCATACTGGCGGTTCGTGCATGGCGCGTCGCCCGTTCCGGCGTGGACAGGGCCCGCGTTTCTCTCCGGCTACTGGGCGCTTTTCACGGCGGCGGTATTCATCACGAAGACAGCGCCGCCGATGTCGCGTGCGGTGTTTGCCACGCTCAACAACGGCGCATTTTTCACCTACGCGAGTCTCAGCGTGATCGCGCATCAGCCGGACCGATACTGGGCGTTTACCGTGGGATTCGGTGTCGTTCTTCTCGCGCTGGGAGCATTTGCCCGCAGGCGGGAAATGGAGAATCTCGCGCTCGACGGAACCTTCTTTACGCAGGGTATGCTGCTCTTCACTGCGGGGCTCATCATGAAGCTCACGGGGCCTCAAATGGCCATCGTGCTCGCGGTGGAAAGTGTGCTTTTCGGGTTGGTCAGCCACAGACGCCAGGCATGGCTGCTCGATATCGCGGCGGTGTTGAGCGCGATGGGGTCGGTGCTCTTTGCGACGGCGGCCCTCATCGATAAACAGGCACATTCGCTGCCGGTCGCGCTCACTGTCTGCGCGGCTCACGTGTTCAGCGCGTGGCATACGAAGCAGCGACTGGCGCTGCTCAACCCGGCGCGTTTCTCTCGCGGCGGCGCGTTCCGCATCCTGCTGGCTGCGGTGCTCGGTGCTCTCACCGTTTATGCCCACGCAGCGACGGCGAACCAATCCACCATCCTCGCCGCGACCGCCATCGTCTGTATGGCATCCGTGCATCTCATCGGCATCGCGGAGCTGCCGGTTTCCACCCTCGGGTTTCTGTCCCTCGGCCTCGCCTCGCTGATGCTTCAGCCGTTTCACGGAGGCCGCGCACTCGGATTACTAGGATGCGGAATCGCCGCCGCTGCGTGGTGGCAGCATCAGCGTCGCGTCGAGATTCGGCCGCACTCGCGGCTCTTCTCCGAGTTTTCCAATGCGGCCATCGCCGTCGTGGTGAGCATGTACTGGCTCTGTTCCCGAGACGGATATGATGCCCGCCAGACTCTCGCGCCGGCAGTCGTTCTTGGATTCGCGATCATCGGCCTCGCCATTCGTTCGCCCGGCGTCTTCCTCATGGGACAGCTCCCTCTCTTGCTGGGAATCGAGGTATTTTTCGATCAACTCGATAGCGGAGATTTCTGGCTCCCTCCACTCGCGGTTCCCGGTGCATTCGCGGCGCTGGCGGTTCTCACGCGGCTACGCCGCTTCCCGTGGGACTCCATCATTCCGTGGCAGGCGATCGCGCAGGTCCAAGGCATCGGAGCTCTCTCATTCACCGGCATCTGGGCGATGTACTACGTTCCGGAGCAGTGGCGCGCAGTCTTCTTTGCGACCGTCGGCTGTGGACTCTTCGCCGCCAGCGTGCGCCGGCCGGATATCTATGTTCCCGCAGCCGCGTGCACCGCGTTTGCGCTATTTTTACTCGTGATCCTGCCGCCCGTCGCCCAAGGCTGGCTCGCTCTGGCGTTGTGCGTCGTTGGTTTCGAACTCACCCGCAGCGCCAACGAGCAAGGCCGCTATAGCGTAGGGGAGTTGTCACGCATTCTCGCAATCGGCATCGCCGCCACAGGCTTGCAACTCGGCACGCGGCTGACGTCCGAGCAGCACAGCAAGTTGCTCACGGTCTTCTGGGCCATCTTCGCGCTTGCCATCCTCATCCTCGGAATCGTCCGCCGGGAACGCGTCTATCGCCGCGCGGGCCTCGGCGTGCTGGGCCTTGCGGTCGGCGCAGTCTTTTTCGTCGATGTCTGGCGGCTCGGTACGTTCGAAAGAATCACCGCATTCCTCGTCCTCGGTGCCGTGCTCCTTCTACTCGGATTTTTCTACAACCGCTTCCGCGATTTCATCCGAAAATGGATATAGTCCCTTCCCCGCCCTTGACCCGCCGCCGCTTGCTCCGCCACGGTGCGCATCCTGTGAATTGTCTATTTTACCAATCCGCCGCCGCCGATGAGTGAACGGACTTCTCTTGCGGACGTCTGCATCCGCAAGCCCGTCTTCGCGACGGTCATCAATTTGTTCCTGCTTGTCGTCGGTGTGATTTCCTTCCGGGACCTCGGCGTGGACCAGTTCCCAAATGTGGACCTGCCAGTGGTGACGGTGACGGCGCAACTTCCCGGCACTTCGCCGGAGGAGATGGAGACGACGGTGACAAAGCCACTGGAGGAAGTGCTCAACACCATTGAGGGACTGGATGAGCTGTCGTCGAACACCAGCGAGGGCTCGTGTCGCGTGACGGCGAGCTTCCTTTACTCGCGCACGAAAGACGCGGCCGCGCAGGATGTGCGCGACAAGGTGAACCAACTGCTCCCGCGTTTGCCGAAAGGCATCGAGCCGCCGGTCATTGGAAAATTCGACTCCGACGCCTCGCCGATTATGCAGATTTGCGTCAGCGCACCGCGCTCGATGAAAGAGCTGTCGTTCATCACGCAGCGCCAAATCAAAGAGCGGCTGGAGACCGTGCCAAATATCGGCGCGGTCAATCTCGTCGGCGGCCGGCGGCGCGCGGTGCAGGTCGCCGTGGACGTGGATCGCCTGCGGGCCAGCGGGCTCACCATGGCAGATTTGCGGACAACGCTCGCCGCACAGAATATCGAAGTGCCGGGCGGTCGCGTGGATCAAAGCGATCGCGAACTGACGCTGCGGACGCTGGGACGGCTGGAGCGCGTGGAGGAGTTTGCCGATCTGAATGTCGCGAGCCGTGGCACGGTGTCCATCAAGCTCGGCGATGTCGCGACCGTCTCGGACGGAATCGAAGAGCCGCGCTCGCTCACCCGGCTGAATGGCGAAAACACCGTCTCCCTCGTCGTGCTAAAACAGAGCGGCACCAACACGGTGGAAGTCATCCGCAGCGTAAAAGCACGGCTCGCCACTCTGGCGGAGGAGTTGCCGCAAGACTTGCGAATTCAGGTCATGCGCGACCAATCACGGTTCATCGAGCGCTCGCTGGATGAAGTGAGCTTCCACCTTTTGCTCGGTGCCGTGCTGGTCGCGCTGACGGTGTTTGCATTTCTCCATGACTGGCGCGGCACGTTCATCGCCACGCTGGCGATTCCCGCGAGCATCATAGCCACGTTCACCCTGCTGCGCGTGATGGGCTACACGCTGAACAATTTTACCATGCTCGGCCTCGTCTTCGCGGTGGGCATCGTCGTGGACGACGCCATCGTGGTCATCGAAAACATCCAGCGCACCCTCGAAGAAAAGGCGCTCGACGCAAAATCGGCGGCGATGGTTGCAACGCGGGAAATCGCCCTCGCCGTGCTGGCGACGACGCTCTCGCTGGTCGCGATCTTTTTACCCATCCCATTCATGGAAGGCCGCACAGGCCGGTTCTTCGCGAGCTACGGCGTCACGGTGACGTTCGCGATTTTGGTGTCGATGTTTGTGAGCTTCACGCTCACGCCGATGCTCTGTTCGAAAATGCTCCGGCATACCGCAAACCCCGCTCTACGCCGCAAACGGGCGGAAGGCGGCGTGCTCATGCGCGCGCTGACTCGTTGGTACGACGGGTTGCTTGGCTGGTCGCTAAGTCATCGCTGGGTGATCATCGTCATCGCCATCGGCGTGACCTGCACGATTCCCGTGCTCATCAAACGCGTCGGCTTTGCATTCATCCCGCAGGACGACGCGAGCGAATTTGAAGTGACTCTGCAAACGCCCGAGGGAACTTCGCTGGAGCGGACAAAAGCGATCGTGGACGAGATAGAAACCCGTCTGAAAAACATCAAGTTTGGAGACATGCAGGCCGTGACCGATACCCTCGTGACCATCGGCGACACCAGCGGGCGCGCGGCGCGCGGAGAGGGCAACGTGACGAAATGCAACATCTACTGCCGCCTCCAGGAGCTCGGTGGAATGGTGGACACCTGGCGGGGCAAGACGCGGCAATGGTCGCAGCTCGACGCCATGGCGCAGGCGCGCAAAGTCGTTTCGGCCTACCCGGATTTTCGCACCAGCGTGCAATCCATCTTCCGCGTGAGCAGCGGTGGCTCCCGCAACGCCGAGCTGGAAGTCGGCCTTACCGGGCCGGACCTAGCGACTCTCATCACCCAGTCTGAGAAATTTGCGGCCACACTCACAGCCGAGGGACACTTCATCGATGTGGACGTCTCCCTTTCCAATCGAAAGCCCGAGTTGCAGGCTCGCATCGATCGTGAAAAAGCGAGTCAGTTCGGCGTGAGCGTGCAGGAAGTCGCCGCAACGCTTCGCACAGCCGTCGGCGGGGAAATCGTCTCCGCGTGGAAGGAGGGCGACGAGCAGTATGACGTCTGGCTACGTGCCGAACAGGCCGACCGCACATCGCAGGAAACCATCGAGAAGACCGCCATCCGCACAAAGACCGGCCTTCTCCCGCTGGCAAATTTCGTGCAGTTCACCGAGGCGCGCGGGCCTGCGGAGATCGAGCGTTTTCAGCGCACGCGCAAAGTCACGGTGCTCGCAAATCTCAACGGCCTCGCCCTCAGCGATGGCATGAACCGCGCCCGCGAGCTCGCCGCCGCGACCGAGCTGCCCGCGGGCTACAACATCGTCTTCACAGGCCGCGCCAAGAGCCTCGACGAGACGCTGAATAACTTCCTGAAGGCGCTGCTGCTTGCGTTCCTTTTCATGTATTTGATTTTGGCGGCGCAGTTTGAGCACTTCATCTATCCCATCTCCATCCTCCTCGCCACGCCACTATCGCTCCCGTTCGCTCTCCTCGCCATGATCTGGCTCGGGCAGCCGCTGGACATCTACGCAATTTTCGGTGTCTTCATGCTCTTCGGCGTGGTGAAGAAAAACGGCATTTTGCAAATCGACTACACGAACGTCCTCCGCGCCCGGGGCCTTCCCCGCGATGAAGCGATCCGTCAGGCCAACCGCGTCCGGCTTCGCCCGATCCTCATGACGACGCTACTTCTCGTCGCCTCGATGATTCCGCTCGCGCTCGGCACCGGTCCCGGCAGCGCGGGCCGCGCGAGCATGGCGAAAGTGATCATCGGAGGACAGATGATGTGCCTTCTCCTCAGCTTGTTGGTCACCCCGGTAACCTATGCGCTCTTCGATGATCTTGGTCGAATTCTGCTCAGCCGAAAACGCGCGCCGGACCACCACAAAACTCCGGACGAAGATTAGCGGACGCGCTGCGACGGATAGATGCTGGAGCGTCCGCTAAAGAGATAGGCGAGGAAACATGCCGTGGCGAGATAGACGCCATGCGTGGCGCCGAACAGCTCGATGCCCATCAGCGTGCAGGCCAGCGGCGTGTTGGTAGCTCCTGCAAAAATCGCAACAAAACCGAGCGCCGCAAAAAGATCCGGAGGCGCGCCGAGAAGTCCGGCGACCGCATTTCCGAGCGCCGCGCCAATGAAGAAAAGCGGAGTGACTTCGCCGCCTTTGAACCCCGCGCCAAGCGTCACCACCGTGAAGGCAATCTTCCACAGCCAGCTCCACGGGTGAATCTCCGGGGAAGTGAAGAACGACGAAATCGTGATCGCATGAGGGTCGCGCGACCACACTCCCAGTCCAAGATAATCCTTCGTGCCGGCAAGGAAGAATAATCCGATAACCAACGCGCCACCAACAGCCGGACGCAGCGGCGCATACGGGACAAGCTTTTTAAAAAGTGCGCCCGTCCGGTGCGATAGCTCTGCAAAGAATGTGCTGGCGACACCGAACGCAGCCGAGGCAAGCACCACCTTGAAAAGAAGCCAGGGCTCCAAATGAAAAAACGCAGCAGGAGGCCGGTCATTTGCGAGATACGAAATGGCGTAATGCGTGTGACCGATTCCCCACGTGTGGCACGTCCAGTCGCCGACGACCGCCGCGATGAAGCATGGAATCAGTGCTTCGTATTGAATGCGCCCCATCACCAAAACCTCCAGCGCAAAGACCGCGCCCGCGATCGGCGTTCCGAATACCGCACCGAATCCCGCCGCGATACCACCCATGAGCATGATGCGCATGGTCGCGGTATCGAGCCGGAGCATCCGGCAAAACCCGCTCGCGATACTTCCGCCCATCTGCACCGCCGTGCCTTCGCGCCCCGCCGATCCGCCGAAGAGATGAGTGACCAGCGTGCCAAACAAAACCAACGGTGCCATCCGCCGCGGGACACCGCCGCCGGGCTGGTGAATTTGATCGATAATCAAATTGTTCCCGCCCTCCGCAGAACGCCCGACGTAGTGATACACAAGCCCCACCACGACACCTGCGAGCGGCAGAAAGTAGAGCAGCCACGAATGATCCATGCGCACGGACGTGACCGCATCGAGACTCCACAAAAAGAACGCCACCGCCGAACCCACAGCCATGGCCATCGGGATGATGAGCGCGAGCCATTTGAGCCCGGCCCGAGCAATTGCGAACCCGTTCGCAATCCGTTGCCGAACCGTAATCATGCCCGAACCTCCCGTTCAAAAATTGACCGTTGCATCGTTGTGAAACTGCGCGGCTGAGATGTGGACATGATTCTACTTTGGTGAGCAGGAATCATCAGCCATTGCTAACTGTGGCGGTTCCCCGGCAACACGCCAGGCGGCAGAAATCCATTGCCGTTTCGCCCGTTGTTTAAGCACCCGAGGCACCGTGGGTCAAGTTCCCGCCAGCGCCGCGAGTAGTGGGACGGGCGACCCCGCCCGTCTGAGTCTTGATGGGCGACTCGCCCAATCTTCGCGCATCGGGCGGGGCGCCCTCCGGGACCAATGCAGGCGAGTCGCCTGCGCCACTACGCTTATGTCAGCCAGTTCAACGATCAGGTCACCGCGACAGCGGAGTCTGTGTAGCCTCTTCGAGCGCGCCCATTGCGGCTTGCAACTCGACGATCGCGTCGAGCCGCGAGATGCGCGTTGTGGCGCGTTCGACTTCGGCGCTGATGAGTGCAAGCTTGTCGCCCTCGCCCGCGGCAAGGATGCGCTGGAGGCTCTCGATTTGACGGCCCTGCTCCTTCAGCAAGTCCGCAGTCGTGGCGAGCTTCGCGCGCGCTGCTTCCACTCCGGCTGCGGCGCGGTCGCAATCTGCGAGGACTTTGGCCTGCACGGCGTCGAACTTTGCGGCGGCTTCCTTGCGCTTCGCCTCGGCCTCGGCGATGGGGCCTTTGTTTTGGTTTAAGATAGGGAGCGTCAGCCCGATTCCAAGCGCCCATTTGTTTTCGCCCGCGTCGAGCTGGTAGCCGGGATTGAGATGGATGTCGGGATACTGCTTCGCGACTTCGAGCCGGAGCGCGGCCTCTGCGGCGGCATACTCGGCGAGTGCGGCGATGACATCGGCGCGGTGCGTGAGTGCGGCCTTTCGGTGCGCGAGGCTGATGCCCGGCACGGTTTCAAAAGCCGCAAACGAAAACTTCGCGCCCGAGAGTCCGCTCGTGCTCATGGTGAGAGATTCTGCGAGCGCGGCGCGGGCAAGCGCGGCAGATTTTGCGGCGTCGGAGCCTTGCAGGCGGAGTTGCGCCGCGAGCAGACGCGGCTGTGATGTTTCCATCATGGAAACCGCGCCGGCTTTGATTCGCTCCTGGATGAGCCTCAACACTTCGGCTTGCTTTGCCGATGCCTCTTCGATGAGCGCTGATTTGCGCTCCGCCGCCGAGAGTTCCAGCATCGCCTTGCGCACCGCCCCGCGGACTTTCCAGTTGGCCTCGATGACCCGCGCGGCGGCTGCGCGGGACTGCTCGCTGGCGACGTCCATGCGGCGCGAGCGCTTGCCGGCGGTCTCAAAGGTCCAGTCGAAATCCACGCCATACGTCCCCGCGATCCACGTGGTATTCGGTGTCACCACTTGCGGGGAAATCGCGACGGTGGGATTGGGCCGCTCTCCCGCAGTGCCGAGGGCGGCGCGCGCGGTGTCGTATTGGGCACGCGCCACGGCGACGTCGGCGCTATTGGCCAACGCGAGGTCCGTCAGCGAACGCAGCGTCCACGTTTTGCCGCCGAGTTGACGGCCTGTGAGCACGGCTGCGCGACGCGACGGATTGAGCGGCGCGGATTCAAAATGGACACATCCCGCGCAGGCTAGGACGAGCGCAGAGGTGAAGGTGAGACGGCGAATCATGCGTAGTGCTTACTCGGGCGCGACCTTCCCGTCTGCCAAATAAGCGACCTCGGTTACTTTGCCCTTCGCGTTCACGTAAGGAGGCTTTGGTACTCCAAATCTGCGGTCTGTGGTGCATGTCACATTCGTGTGGCAGAAACTGCCGTTTCGAGCATTGTAGGGTGCTCCCGACTCATTCTGCACCAAACAGCCAAAATGCTCCGCTACCTCATCATCTTCCTTTTTGCCGTCACGGCATCCTCGCACGCGCAACTCTCCATCACGGAGTTTCTCGCCAGTAATTCCAACGGTCTTCAAGACGAACTCGGTAACGAGGAGGACTGGCTGGAGATTCAAAATACGAGCACTGGCTCCGTAAATCTCGGCGGCTGGTATCTCACGGACGAAGCCGCGAATTTGCGCAAATGGCCGATGCCCGCGTGGACGCTCAATGCCGGAAACCGACTCGTCGTTTTCGCATCGGGCCGAAACAGGACGCCGGTGCAGACGACTGCGGGACAGGACAACACGGGTTCGGCTGCGTCGCCGCGACTTGCGACAAATTTCAAGCTGACGACAAGCAGCACGACCACGCCAAACGGCTATCTCGCGCTGAGCAAAGACGGCGCGGGCGGCTCGATTGCGGTGATTTCGTCGTATGTAAATTACCCGAAGCAGGTGACGGATGTGCCCTACGGACTCGCGATCAATACGACGAATCTCGTGTCGGCTTCGTCCGCTGCGAAAGCGTTTGTTCCCACGGCGGGAAATGGCGGCAGCACGCTCGGCGCGACCTGGCGCGGCGGAGCGGAGCCGTTTGATGATTCCGCGTGGACGGCAGGCACACTGGGCGTCGGGGTCGCGGGGACTGCGACAGCGGTGAACGCCGCAAATCTGAAGCTGCGGCTGAACGCAAACGATGCGGCGAATCTTGTGACGGACACTTCCGGCGCGGTGCACCATGGTGTGAATACTGGCAACACGACGATCTTCATGCCGAGCGCGACGGATACGCAAGCATCGCCGATTCTGCGTCGAGGGGCGTTGCAGTTTGATCAGGCGAGCAATTCGCAGGTGACAATTGCAGCGCACGCGAATTTCACGGCGTCGAGCGGAACGATCATGTTTTGGATGAAAGCGGGCAACGTGACTGGCGGCGGCAGCGAGTCCTCGATGATCTGGGATCGGCGCATCGGCGGCGTTGGCGGAATCATCGGGCTGATGAATACGACCTTCAACGTCGGAAACGCTGGCAAGTTGTTCTTTCAACCGAACGGCGGTGGAACCCAGTTCTACTCAAATGCGCGGGTGGACGACAATCAGTGGCACCACGTCGCGTTCGTTTACAATCAAGTCGCTGGCGGAGTGGATACCTTTTACGTGGACGGTGTTGCAAGTGGCTCGGTGACGCATGGAAGCGCGTGGGCGTGGCCGACTGCGCAGCTAATCGAACTCGGTCGCTCGCACGATGGATACTGGCACAAATACAACGGTCTTCTCGACGAAGTGCGGTTTTACAACGCCGCGCTCGGGCAGGCGCAGATTGCGAGCATCGTCAACGGGGCCGATGAAAACGTCGCCACTGCGGATGTCGGCCTGAACGTCTCCGCCGCGTTGCCGGGAAATGCGGGCGCGTTTGTGCGCATCCCGTTCACGGTCGGAAATCCCTCCATCTTCTCCTCTCTCCGGCTCACTTCGCGGGTGAACGACGGATTTGTCGCTTACATCAACGGCACGCAAATCGACTCGCTCAACGCGCCGGGTTCGCCTGCTTATAACTCCATCGCGACGACCACAGCGCTCTCGACGAAAGCGAAAGTCACGGATGTCGCGGTGACGGCAGGATTGCTCAACACGGGCGCAAATATTTTGTCCATCCATGCGATGAATAATTCGACGAGCGACGCAAATCTGCTCGCGCTGAATACGCTCGACGGCGTGTCGCTCGACCCTGCGGGCAATTATCTCGTCTCCGCGACACCGGGTGCCGCGAATAGCGGCATCCGCACGAACATCGGGCCGTTTATTTCAAACGTCACCGGGGAACCAGGAAGCCTCGTCGCGCGTCCAGTGGGCGGCGCGGGGAGTGCAGCCATTGTCGTCACTGCGAAGGTCGCGCAAAGCCTGCGTCCGCTCGCGACGACGAATCCGGTGCAACTCGCATACCGCACCATGTATGGCACCGAGACCGTAGTAAATATGACGCTCACCGCGACGCCGAGTGTTTACACTGCGACGGTGCCGACGACGCAGCTCACGGCGGGGCAAATGCTGCGCTGGCGCGTGATTGCTTCGGATAACACGGCCATCCAAAGCACTGCTCCGTCTTTCCTCAGTGCGACGGATTCGGACCAATATTACGGCACGGTTTCGCTCGATGGAATCACGACGCAGCTCCCGATTTATCACGTCTTCGTGCCGGGCACTTACACGTTTAACAACGCTCACGTCATCGACCAAAACAACGTCGGCGGACGCGCGGCGTTTTTCTACGACGGCGAGCTTTACGACAACGTGTATATCCGCATCAAAGGCGACACCACGCGGACGCTGAACAAGCGCGCGCATCGTGTGGATTTCAACAGCGACCATCAGCTCCGCTGGGCCGCCGGAGAGAAGCGCCTCCGCGAGCTAAACCTCAACGCGGAGTACGTGGACCCGACATTTTCGCGGCAGTTTATGAGTATGTGGTTTCACCGGATCACAGGCACGGGCGCGGCGAATCACTTCCCCGTCCGCTGCCAGATCAACGGAGTCTTTTGGCAGCTCGCTTTTCACACGGAAACGCAGGACTTTGAGCTGCTCGAAAACATGGGGCTCGACCCAAACGGCGCGATGTATGCAAGCGTCGGGCAGATGGGTGGCGTCGCGGGCGAGAAGCAAACCCGCATCACGGAAGGCACCACCGACATGGGGAACTTCGTCACCGCGATCACGAATGGGAATCTCACCACGCGGGAAAACAACGTTTTTGATCAAATCGATATTCCTTCGACCATCAACTACATCGCCGCATCGCGCATGATGCAGGAAGGCGACGACGTGTGGGCAAACATGGTCATCTATCGCGACAGCGACGGCACGGGTGAATGGCGCATCATTCCCTACGATCTGAATCTCTCGTGGGGGCAGCTCTATTATCAGGACTACACGCCGACGCACACCGCGATGCTCGCCACCGACGACACGGACAAGAGCCACCCGCTTTATGGCAACGCATCGTGCTACACGCTCAATTACGCGGGCCTGCGCTACAACCGGTTTTACGATGCCATCATCTCCGTGCCGCGCACTCGCGCGATGCTGAAACGGCGCATCCGCACGCTGATGGACACCTATTTGCAAGCGCCCGGAACGGTGAACCCGCTCTTCGAAGCAACCATCGACGCGCACATCGCCCGCATCACGCCGGAAGCCGTCCTCGACCGGGCGCAGTGGGGTTGGCCCGCGAACGGCGGACCTTACGGCCTCGGCAACGTCGCCTTTTCCACGGCGGTGAGCGACATGAAGAACGGCTTCATCGCGCCGCGCCGCACGCACTATTTTAATACGCACACCTCGACCGCGAACGTCGGCATCGCGAACGCAAACAGCGCTGGAATCCCGGCTACGCCTCAAGCCGCGAGTTTCCCGATGACCATCACCGCGTATGATTACAACCCGACTGATGCGGGCAAACAGAACGCCGAGTGGATTCAAATCACGAACCCCAATGCGTTCGATGCCGACATCTCCGGCTGGCAACTCACGGGCGGCGTTACGTTCACATTCAAGAGCGGCACCGTCGTCACAGCGGGCACGTCGGTTTTCGTCTCGCCGAAGCAACTCGCTTTCCGCGCACGCACTACGACGCCGCGCGGTGGTGAAGGGAAATTTGTCGTCGGGCCGTACAGCGGGCAGATTTCTGCACGCGGCGAAATCCTCGAACTGCGCGATCCCGCAGGCATCATAGTCACCAGCGCGACTACGCCTGCCGCCCCGACGGCTGGACAACAGCAACTGCGCATCACCGAGCTGAACTTTAATCCCACCGCGCCCACCGGCGGGGAACTCACCGCGCTACCCGGCGTGGGCGTGAGCGATTTCGAGTGGATCGAGATTCAGAATACCGGCGCAAGCGCGCTCGCAGTCGGCGGCGCGACCTTCACCAAGGGCGTCACGTTTACATTCTCCGCAGGCTATACGATCGCCGCCGGAGCACGCGTGATCCTCGTCGCGAATCAGCCCGCATTTCTCCAGCGCTACGGAGCGGGTGCGACTATCGCAGGGACCTTCACCGGCAATCTCGATAACTCCGGCGAAGAACTCGAACTCGTGGATCCAAACGGCGAAGTCATCCTCGATTTCCGCTATGAAAATAGCTGGTTCCCGCCGACCGATGGCGCGGGTCGCACGCTCGTCGTCCGCAACGCATTGCCAAATTTCGCGAACTACGACTACGCGACTCATTGGGCCATCAGCGGCGCGGTGAACGGCTCGCCCGGCAGCGCCGATGCCGACTTTGCAAATCACTTCGACGGCTGGCGCTGGGATCAATTTAGCGAAGCAGAAATCTATCTCCCATCGCCGCCAAACCCGAGCCGTACATCGAACCTCGCACTCGTCGGCCCCGCCGCCGATGCCGATGGCGACGGCCTGAACAACGCCGGCGAATACGCCTTCGGTCGCAATGCCCGCATAAACGACAACTACGGCCTCGCGACGCCTGGCACTACTACGGTGGGCGCGGATACATACCTCACGGTCACATTCACACGCCGCCACCAGCCGCTCGATCTCACCTACACCATCGAGACCACCGACACGCTCGGCGGCACGTGGATTCCCACGACCGAGCAAGTCGGCACCGCCACGGACCTCGGCAACGGCATCGAGCAAGTCACCTTCCGCGACACCATCCCGCAGTCGGCAGCAGCCCGGTATATCCGCGTCCGCGCGGTGAAGCCGTAATTCGCCGACGCAGCGTGGCACGAACGCCCTCGTTCGTGATCGGGCCCCGGACGCCCCGTCCGGCGATGCCGCAAATTGCCATGCAATCCTCGGGTTGGGTGCGCTCGATATGCGCGTGATTGCACCCGCCCGCCTTGCCGGGTAAATGTGCGCGATGCCCGACCACCCGAAACGTCTCCTGTCACTCGACGCGCTGCGAGGATTCGACATGGCCATGATCATTGGCTTTGGCGAGTTGCTGCGTGCGCTGGCCATGGCGGCTGGCGCGACGGGAGTTGCGCGCCAGTTTGAGCACGTGGAGTGGGAAGGGTTCCGGATTGAGGATCTGATCTTCCCATTGTTCGTTTTCATCGCCGGCGCTTCGCAAACGTTCGCACTACCGCGGGCATCTGCGCAACTTGGGAAGGGCGGAGCGGCGCTGCGCTTGACGAGACGTTGCATCATTCTGTTCCTCATCGGCGTCCTCTACAGCGGAGGATTTTCCAAGGGGCTCGACGGGGTCCGCTGGATCGGCGTGTTGCAGCGGATCGCGCTCGCGTCGCTCGGAGCGGGACTGCTTGCGCTATGGCTGAAACCGCGCGGGCTGGTGGCGGCGGCCGTTACGCTGCTTGGCGGATATTGGGCGCTGCTCACTTTCACGAATGGCGGCAACTTCGCAGAGGGCGCGAACTTCACCAACCAGTTCGACGCACAATGGCTGCCGGGGCGGAAATACAACGGCGACCACGATCCGGAAGGTCTCCTCAGCACCCTCCCCGCCATCGCCACAGCGCTGCTCGGCGTCCTCGCCGGCACGTGGTTGCAGAGCGGCGCGACCGCTGCGCGGAAAACGGCGGCGCTGGCTGCGACCGGTGCGGTTTTACTCGCATTAGGCTGGGCGTGGAGCTGGCAGTTTCCCGTCGTGAAAAAGCTGTGGACCTCCAGTTTCGTCCTCGTCGCCGGCGGCTGGAGCGCGCTGCTGCTCGCGCTCTTTTACTACCTCATCGAGATCCGCAACTGGCGCGCCTGGGCCACCCCGTTTGTGTGGATCGGCATGAACCCCATCACCCTCTACATCGTCGTAAACCTCGCGCAGCCCCGCACCCTCGCCACGCGTTTCACCGGGCCGATTCCACACGGCCCGTGGGAATGGATCGGGCCCGCCGTAGGCTTCGGCCTCCTCCTCGCACTCGCCCGATTCCTTTACCATCGCGGCATTTTCATCCGAGTATGAAGGGAGAGCGCGCCGCCGACCGCAGCCTATTTCTTTTCCAGCGACTTGAGCTCGATCTTCCGGAACCACACGGGCTGTCCCTCGGCCTGGAGCGCGATGTGGCCGTAGTGAATCATGAGATTCCCGCCGGCATTGAGGAGGTCCGTCGCGGGGGCGTTGTCGTTCTTCGGGTCGAGTTGCGGGCGCTGGTAGCGCAGGACTTCCACGCCGTTGATGCGGTGGATGATCTCTTCGTTGCCACGCACCTCCACTTCCGCCTGCACCCACTCCTCGGCGGGGAAAGTCGGGGCGCTCGATTTCACGATGTGCTGAGTCACGAGCTTGCCGCCGATCTCCACGTTCGTGCCGGGCGTGCAGAGGTTCGCCGTCTGGCGCTGTCCTTTTCCTTCATCGGCGAGAAACTGCATCTCCAAGCTCGCGGGGAAGCCCTGATCGAATCTCATGCTCTGCGGCGACTGCGCGTGGAGCATCACACCGCTATTGAGGTTCACGTAATTCGGCGCGTCGGCCATCATTTTCCCCGTGAAGCGATACTCCATGCGCAGGGTGTAGTGCGAGTAGGCGACGTTCGTAAAAAGATGGCCGAATTGCTGGTCGAACTTCTCGTAGCCGTCGTAGCTCACCTTCAGGATTCCATCCTCAACACGAAAGGTGTTCGCGAAATTCTCCCCCAGCGGACGCTTCGCAATCTTGATCGTCCAGCCCGTCAGATCCTTGCCATTAAAAAGCGGGACCCACTTCGAGTCCTCGGCGAAAGCGGATGTAGTAAAGAGGAAGGCCAGTGCGGCAAAATGAGCGATGTTCGACATGGCGCGGATATTGTCCTCTCGCGCTGCATTTCCAATCAGAACATTTCGCCCGCACCCGATCGTACTCCTGCTGCTAAACCCGAGGTGGAAAAACGTCGCTCACCGCAAACTCGATTCCCGGCAACGCTACGGCGCGCAGCGTATCCCCATCGCGCAGCGTTACTCGTGTGCGGTAGCCTTCGGCGGTGGGGTCGCGATAGACATCCCACTCCCGTGCTTCGGGTCGGATGATCCAGTACTCCGGGATACCCGCAATCGCGTAAATGCCGGCTTTCTTCTCGTCGACGGCAATAGACGTAATCGCGATTTCGGCCACGAGAGCGGCCGTGTGCGGATGCTCCGTGAGCCAATCGGCAGGCTTACCGGCAACTACGGAAATATCCGGCTCCGGCTCCGAATCACTGAAGGTAAGCGGTGATTCCTGCCGGACGACAAAGCCCGGTGGAACATGGCTGATCAACAAATCCCGGAGGACTTGAGAAAGGTATTCATGGAGTGGCGATTTGGGCATCTTGCGAACGATCACTCCTTGAAGTAGCTCGACATCTTCATTCAAAAACCCAGCGGCACCAAACGCTTGGTAGTCCTCCACAGCGATGCGATAGATTTGTTTCTGAATATCAGAACTCTCAAGCAGCGATCTCATTTCCTGACCGTAGCCGCCGTATCAAACTGCGGCAAGACAGACTTTGTGAGGAGGGCGCAGCCGCGTGACGGCGAGTAGGGGGTGATTTGACTGACTGATTGTGCGCTCAATCAAAACAGTTCGATACGAGGCCGATACAAAGCGGCATTTTTGGGCGTGGATCGATCGCCGTTTGACATCGTGCCGCGATCGGATTTTCTGCTGGCGGTAGTGATTTTCAAACCGACATTAATGCGACTTTTGAGTGCACTTTTTGGGCAGACTCCAAAGAGAACATGGCGCTATCCATTTACTGCAGAAGATTTCTGCTGCGTTGCCGAGGGAATGCGCCCCGTTGTCGATTTCGAATGGTTTGCCAAGGACGCAGACGGGCGAATCGCTGTTTTCACTACGGCGGGCTCGGGATATGTCCCCGCTTGTTCAGTCTCGGATCGCGAATCACACAGGGCAATCGCTTGCGCACTCTTCGAGGGACATGAGCAACTTGATTGGTTTCCGATGGTCGGAGCAGCTGGATGCTATGGTTTTGATTTTGACGGCGATTTCTCATCGGGTGCCTACAAACGCGAAGTTGTTCCCATCAAACCCGCGATCTCGCGGGAAAGCGAACGACTGCTTCTCGCGAACTCGCATATGATTCCGGCGTTCCCATTTCGGTTTGCCGATTGCGACGTAATCAGAGCTGACCAAATCCCGTATCCGCTGGTTTGATCTGTAGCTTGGCGTCGCTCTTCATTTCCGTGACCGAGGAATGGTACGCAGACCAATTGTGCGCTCTGTTTAGGACCTCCGTGCCTGCAGCCAGTTGGAGATTGCACGCTAAACTTTGTGTCTCCATGGACGATCCATATCCAGCAACGCTGCACATAGAAATCGACCGGCCGCGCCTGAAGTCATACTTGCAAGTCTTCGCGCTGCTGGATTGGACGGCTCCACTGTCGATCCTGGGTGCAATTCCCGGGGCGCTAATCGGGATGACACCGAAAGCTCAGGCCGTCGCGCTGAATCTGCCTCCGCTTCTCAATTGGACGGTGGTTGTTGCCGCAGGTGCCGCCATCGGATTCGCCGCCGGTTTCATACTTACGTTCATTCCCTACCTCATTTTCCGACATCGCCGCGCCGCTCAGCTTTCGGAGAGTTTGGAGCTTTCTGTTGAAGGCGCATTTCTCCGACTGCGGGTGCATGATCGCGTATGGGCTGACCGCAAGTTGCACTTCCGCGCCATCGTCGATTACGAAGTCGTGCAGAGTTCCTTGATGCGCAGGTTTGGCATTCATTGCCTTGAGATGACGACGACGGGTGGCTACCGGCTTGTAGTCCTCGGAGTGAAAGACTGCTTCAGAATCCGCGACATGCTCAGCGCAATCGACAGCCTGCGCGAGACTCAGTGACGTCGCCGATGTTCGCGGCGGAAACTGTCATCAGCCCACAAAAAAGCCGGGAGCTTTTGGCCCCCGGCTTTTGTGAGTTTCTTATGCGGGTCGGTTAGACCTTCGCGGCGCTGTATTCCCAGCCGGCGCGGTATTTGGCGCGCTTGATGAACTTGTTCGCTTCTTCGTTGTTCGTGACTTTGAGCGCGGCGCTGTCCCATGCGAGGCGCTTGCCGGGGAAGCGCATGGCGAGGCCGCCGATGAGCGTCGTTTCGGTGAGCGGCACGGAGTAGTCGAAGTGTCCCATCGTCTCGAATTCCTTGCCATTTCGAATCGCCTCGACCCATTCCTGCTGCGGGTTTCCGGGGCGCACGCTGCGGGTTTCGGTCTTGGGGATTTTGTCCGCAGGGAATGCGTCGCGGCGGCTCTTGGGCCAGAGCTGCATGCCGTCGGCCTGGTCTTTCTTGTTCAAAATGACGCCCTCCGTGCCGATGATCATCCAGCCGCCGGCGCTGACTTTTCCGCCAAACGCTTCGGTCATGTCGATGGACGACGGGAAGTCCGGGATATACGGCGAGCCGTCCGGTTTTTTGCCTTCATACCATGTGAACGGGATGTCGCCGTGTCCTTTGACGTTGGTGAATTCGAGCTTCACGACGGAACCCGTGGGCCACGCGATTTCGGTGAGGTCGTCCACCTGCGTCGCGGTGACGAAGCTCGGCACGGTGAGCCCGCACGCGACGAACGGCGCATCCATGAGATGGCAGCCCATGTCGCCAAACGCGCCCGCTCCATACTCGAGGAAGCCGCGCCATTTGAACGGATGGACGTTTTCGGAATACGGCGCGTCCACGGCTTGTGCGAGCCATGCTTCCCAGTTCAGGTGGGCGGGTGCCGTGCCGGTTCCGTTGAGTTTTGCAGACTTTCCCTGCGGCCAGATCGGGCGGTTCGTCCAGACGTGGATTTCTTTCACTTTGCCGATTGCGCCGGCCTTGACCCACTCGGTGGTGACGCGGTTGCCCTC
>JAYUSJ010000129.1:0-6042 GCA_043755735.1 Verrucomicrobiaceae bacterium
GATGGAAATCGCTTCCGCCCGAGCCTACGCACACAGCAAAGGCACCTGCTGGCGGTATGTCAAAAACGCCCTCGTCAGCGCGGGCCTCGTTGATTCCCGCCCCACCTCCGCCTACGCTAAAGAGGCGGCAAGCGAGCTCACGGAGAAGTATGGTTTCCGCCGCATCTCCTGTTCCGACCCTTACAAGGCTCCGCTCGGCAGCGTCCTTGTCTATGGTGGCCGCGGTGCAGGCCATGTGGAGTTCCGCACCCGCACCGGATTCGTCAGCGATTTTACCAATACGAAGCCGTCCGCCCGTCCGCTGGTCGGAGTTTACGTGAAGTAGTCGATGGGCGTGGATGACGATCGTCATTTTGCAACTTCGTGATCGGGCTCGCAGCGGCGTTGCTTGATGAAGACTGAACGGTTACTGGCCCTCGCATGAGAACCATTCTTTTCCTCGGAGCATTCCTTTTCGCCGTCGCGACGGTGAGCGCGGCAAACCCGCCCAACGTCGTCATTTTTCTCGCGGATGATGCGGGCTGGGGCGACTACAGCGTGAACGGAAACACGAACCTCCAGACGCCGAACATCGATTCGCTCGCGCGCGATGGCGCATTGTTGGAGCGCTTCTTCGTGTGTCCCGTGTGCTCGCCGACGCGCGCGGAAATGCTCACCGGGCGCTACCATCTGCGAGGCGGCGTGCGTGGAGTGTCCACCGGGCAGGAGCGGCTGAATCTCGACGAGAAAACGCTCGCGGATTCGTTCAAGGCGGCGGGCTATGCGACGGGGGCGTTTGGGAAATGGCACAACGGCAGCCAGTGGCCGTTCCATCCGAACGCGCGCGGGTTCGATGAATACTACGGCTTCACTTCGGGGCATTGGGGCGAGTATTTCGACCCGCCGTTGGAGCATAATGGGGAAGTGGTCCGGGGCAGGGGATACATCGCGGACGATCTGACTTCGAAGGCGCTGGAGTTCATCGAGAAAAACGCCGCTAAGCCATTCCTCTGCTACGTCCCCTACAACACGCCGCACTCGCCGTGGGCCGCGCCGGCTGATGTGTGGGAGCGCTTCAAGGATCGCCCGATCGCGATGCGAAGCGAGGCGGGGGAAAAGGAGCAGTTGGCGACGACGCGTTGTGCGCTCGCCATGATGGAAAACCTTGATGCGAATGTGGGTCGCGTGCTCCGGCGGCTCGACGACCTGAAGTTGAGCGAAAACACCGTGGTCATCTATTTCTCCGACAACGGCCCGAACTCCGAGCGCTGGAACGGCGCGATGAAAGGCCGCAAGGGGACGACGGACGAAGGCGGCGTGCGCTCGCCGCTTTTCGTGCGATGGCCGGGCCACATCCCCGGCGGGACTCGCGTGAAGGAAATTGCCGGTGCGATCGACCTGCTGCCGACGCTCGCTGCCATGGCGGACGTCCGTCACATCGGCACGAAGCCTCTCGATGGTCGCGACCTTTCTCCGCTGCTCACCGGCAAGACGACGGATTGGCCGGAGCGCATGATCTTCTCCACATGGGGTGGAAAGGTGAGCGCACGGAGCCAGCGCTACCGGCTGGATCATGGAGGCGCGCTTTATGACATGGAAGCGGACCCTTCGCAGAAGAAGGATATCGCCGAGCAAGAGCCTGCTGTGACTTCCAAAATGGCGGTGGCGCTTGCAGCGTGGAAGAAGGAAATGGGCCTGACTTCCATGAGCATCCTGCCGACCGACGATCGTCCATATCCCGTCGGCTACGCTGAGTTCCCGAGCACGCCGCTGCCCGCGCGCGACGGCGTTGCGGAAGGCGGAATCAAGCGCAGCGCGAACGCGCCGAACTCATCTTACTTCGTAAACTGGAAGTCGCTCGACGGTCGCATCACCTGGGATGTCGATATTCAAACGGCGGGCGAATACGACGCGGTGATTTACTACACAGCGCCGCTCGCCGATGCCGGCGCGACAATCGCGCTCAGCCTGAACGGCGCGAAGCTCGCCGGAAAAGTGCAGCCTGGTTGGGACCCGCCGCTTTACACAAATCAAGACACCATCCCGCGTCCGGCGGGCGAGTCGCAGATGAAGGAATTCCGCCCGCTGAAGCTCGGAACGATCCGATTGGAAAAGGGCCGCGGCCCGCTCGCGCTGCGAGCGCTGGAGATGCCGGGGCAGTCGGTGATGGACGTCCGCGCCCTCTATCTTACCCTGAGAAAGTAAAATGATTCGCGACCCACATTTGCCGGAGACAAAGCAAGAGTTCGCGGCGGCTCCGTCGTCCTGGTATCTTGTGTGCACAGTTGCGGAGTTGGCGCGCAAACCGGTGCGTTTTGATCTTCCCGACGGACAGACGTTCGTCGCGTTTCGGGCTCCCGGCAAAACGGCGACGGTAATCAGCGGGCGCTGTAGCCACATGGGAGCGGACCTTTCACGCGGCTGCGTAAAAAACGGGCGCATCGTGTGCCCGTTGCATGCATGGGAGTACGGTCGCGATGGGCGCTGCGAGCATATCCCAGCCTCAGCGGATATTCCGGAATTCGCGCGGCAGAAAACCTATCCCGTCGAGGAACGCGCGGGGCTGGTGTTCTTTTTCAACCAGCCGGAAGCGCGGTTCCCGCTGCCGTTTTTTGATGGGGTCGATCCTGACGCGATGATTCCGGCAAGGCCGTTTGATTTGCGGGAGGAGACTCCATGGTATTTTGTCGGCGGAAACGCATTCGACAAACAGCACTTCGAGAACACTCACGACCGGCAACTTGTCGCCGAACCAGTTGTCGATTCGCCGCATCCGTTCGCGATGCGCAACCAACTCGACCTTGCGATTGGCGGCTCTTCGCACACCGACCGGCTGACGCGACTGATCGCAGGAACACAATCGCGGATGACGGTCACATCGTGGTGCGGCACGCTGGTTTTCGCGACGGCGAGATTCAGAAATACGACCACGTACGGAATGGTCTCTATTCGTCCGCTGGATAATCTCGCGACGCACGCACGCGTCGTCGTCTTTGTTCCGCGCTCGAAGACTCTGCTTGGTCGTGTCGTACTCGATCCGCTCCACGCTGCGGTGCGGCGTCATTTCATTACCGAATTCTTCAAATCCGATCTTGGCCGCCTCGCGGGGATTCAGTTCCGCCGTGAGCGGATGATCGCAGCCGACAAAATGCTCGTCGATTACTTCGATTGGCTGCACAAGGTGCATCGCTAATTCTCCATCCATGAAAATAATCGCCTGCATTCTTCTCATCCTTTCCTCGGCTCTTCCTGCTTTCACTCAGGCGCCCGCCGACGAGGTCGGCTCAGCAATCACAAAGCTTCGCGACGGCCTTATCGAAAGTTTTAAAAAGGGCGACATTGATGCGCTCATTACTCACCTCGACAAAGATGTGGTGGTGACCTGGCAAAATGGCGAAGTCTGCCGCGGTCCCGAAGCAGTGAAGGCCTATCACGCCCGGATGATGACCGGAGACAAACGAATCGTGCGTGAGGCTCAATCCGAGCCTGAAGTTATCGGACGTCAGGTGAATGGCGACTGGGCCGTTTCATGGGGGAATCTGCACGATCGTTTCATCCTCATGGATGGCTCGGACCTAACGATGAACAGTGTCTTTACAGCAACTGTCGCAAAGCGCGGCGACCGCTGGCTGGTCACTGCGTTTCACGTCTCGGTGAATGCATTCGACAATCCGGTGCTCGGCCTTGCGACGCACAAAGTCGCACTGTGGGGCGGCATCAGTGCGGGTGTCTTTGGCGTGCTCGTCGGATTCTTCGCCGGGCGTCGAAAGGCGTGAGCCTCGACAACGCAACCGCGCAGCTTTACGAGCGCATCGCCAGCATTCCCGAGAACGCGACTTTCCTAAAAACGGCGCGTGAGTTCGAGCAGTGCGCGAGTATCCAGGCGGACATCATCGGCGTTGTTCCCGGAGCATTCTACCGGGAGCATCGCGAGAGTGGTGCCGACGGTGCGCGGATATTCGACATCGCCCGGAGGCTCGGCTGCGAAGCGGAGCGCATTCCCGTAGCAGGTTTCGGCCGGCTCGATGAGAACGCCGCGACTATTGCCGAGTGGCTCGCTGTCCACCGTGGCAGACGAGTCGCGCTCATCAGCCTCAGTAAAGGCGGCGCAGACGTAAAGCGTGCGCTTGCACTGTATCCCTACGCTTTCTCGAATGTGACCGCGTGGGTGAGCCTCAGCGGAATCGTGAGCGGAACTCCGCTTATCGCGTGGCTGCGGAATCATCCGCTCCGCTGGTGGGCTGTCCGATTGCTCCTTTGGTGGCGCGGCCACAGCGGCAAGGCGCTCGAAGATCTCCGCTACGACGCGGGCGCTGCATGGCCCGCCGTTCCTCCGACCCTACGCATAGTCCATGTCGTCGGCTTCCCGTTGGAGCGAGACCTCGCGCATCCTTGGGCACCGCGTGCCTACGAGCGCCTAGCCCCACTCGGGCCGAACGACGGCGGCGGAATCCTGCTCGCCGATTGCGAAAAACTGCCCGGCACCGTCTGCCCGATCCTAGGGGCCGACCACTATCTTTCGCCGAGCTGGGACGTAATCCCTTTGCTCACCGGCATCATCGCCGCAGCAGTCGCCGATTGTCCGTGACGGCAAATGACCGAAACCGTAACGAATCGTGTTCAGAAGCATGGAATCACTTTCACAATCACTCGGCGGGCGACTATCGCGCCTTTTTGATGGCGGGTTTTTCCGACCGCTGGGGCGGCCCAGCGCGGCGGTGTATGTGGACTGCGCGGATCGGCTGGTAGAAGCGGCAGATGACGGCGGGCAGGTGCAATTTGCGGATGCGCGAATTTAGATTCGCGAAGTGCTCCGGGTCAATGCGCGCATCGCTCTGGCTGACGTTCTCGCATATCTGGATCGGTGCGCGCCCGTGTCTGGCGCTTGCGAGCATCGCTCACGGTTGCTGCGCGTCGCCCGCTGGATGTTGCGCGTTTCGCCCCCGGTCACTGCGCGACGATGCACCGGCATTTCCAGCCGATGCGTGGGTTTGTGCGTGCCGATGTCCGGGTCGCTGCGAGCACACTTCGGGGTCGTGCCAGCCTCGCTCTGGGTAGGTGCGCATCGGGGT
The DNA here is from genome assembly GCA_043755735.1 of Verrucomicrobiaceae bacterium. Classification (GTDB taxonomy): domain Bacteria; phylum Verrucomicrobiota; class Verrucomicrobiia; order Chthoniobacterales; family Chthoniobacteraceae; genus SXWH01. The sequence continues at coordinate 5,052 of JAYUSJ010000129.1, forward strand.
CTGGGTTGGTGCGAGATGCCCTCTGGGTTGCTTTCTTCCCTGTTGCGCAGTTGTTTATCCGGCAACCGCCCCATATCCAGTATTTTTTCGCAGTTTTCCGCTTGACAGCAAACGCCGGCAGAGAGTTTCGTTCGTGTGTTAAACCTATCGCCCTTAGAAATCCACCAGACACCATATTCCATGAATGATCGCGATCAACGCCGCTACGACCGCCTCACCCGCGTCCAAACTTTCGGACGTGAAAACTCCGCCGACTTCGCCGCGACCAGCAAAGCGAAAACGCATTTCGGCAACGTGGATCAGCACATCAAAGACCTCGACAGCGCCAAGGCCGGGCAAACACCCGCGCGCGTGAGCAAGGAAACGCTGCTTGATGCGCTCATGCTCGATTTCAAAAACATCTCCCGCACCTCCCGCTCCATCGCGCTCAAGGAAAACGGATTCTCCGCCCCGTATCGCATCCCCGACAACCCGAGCGAATCCGCCATCATCACGCACGCCGACGCACTGCTCATCATCCTCGAAGATCAACCCGCCGACTCCGCCGCGACGAAAACCGCCAAGGCCGCACTCCGCGCAAAGTTCGTCACCTACGAATGGCCGGAGGATTTCGTCGAAGACCTCCGCGCCGACCGCGACGCCATCCGCGAAACGAACAAACACAACCAAGGCGAAACACAGGGCGGCGTGGAAGACACCGCCCGCATCGGCCAAATCCTCGCCCTCGCCGCCGAAGACGTGCAGGAACTCGACGCCATCATGCACAACAAGTACACCCGCGACGCCGCCAAACTCGCCGGCTGGCGCAGCGCCAGCCGCGTCGAGCGCGCCCCGCAGCGGGAGAAGAAACCTGCGGTCAGCAGCAGCGGAAAGGCAACCCCATAACCAATAGCATCGTAACTGCACAAATATGAAAACATCAATTCGCCTCATCACTGCCTCGGTTCTGGCTTTCCTCGTCGTTGCTGATTTGCAGCCTGCCTGCGGACAG
>JAYUSJ010000130.1:0-6038 GCA_043755735.1 Verrucomicrobiaceae bacterium
GATGCTCGGCGTTTTGCTTCGCCCACGGGTTGATCCCCGCTGACGCTGTCGCCGTCTGTTCGCAATCCCGTCAAGCGATGAACAGCGCGGCCACTTCGCTGTGCATTCGGTAGGCGTCTCGTGCAGGCTCTAGCGGGACATGGAATCCACGGAAATGAACTGCGCTTTTCCACCCTTGGCCATCATGGCCTGCGCGCGTGCTTCTCGCGTCCGAGGTTGAGCCTCAGCACCGCGACATTGGCATCCTCCACCCAGCGCCCGCAAATAAGTCCCATCCAGCACCTCGCGCTGCACATCGCCGGTGAAAAGCACAGCATCCAGCGCCGTGAGCTTCGTCTCATTCCCGCCGAGCGCGCCCGGCCAGCCAAGAAGTGTCAGCGGAGGTTTCAGAGCGCCAATATCTCGATTGCGGCATCCACGGAGCTGCACAAGTCCAAGTAAAAAGAGGCACCGCAACCGGGCACGTCGCCAGCTTTCCTTTTGCAGCGCCGGGGAAGCCGTCTCCCGCGCACAGTAGCACCGGATGTGAGCATCGCTTGCGGATAAATGTGACGCGCCCGATTCGCGGGTGCAGCGAATCCGCAACACAGACGTTCAAAGGAGATGCGAATCCCGCATTCGACGCGGGAATGTCGCGTTCGCCACGCTTCGTTCACGCCGTTGAAGCCTGTCCCGCACATGGTTGCCGCGTGACTATTGCTATCTCAACGTTCCCTCGCGCTGAGGGCGGGCGGTAACAAGGACGCGCTGAAAAGCACGTCTATGAAACAACCAACTACAACTACATCTATGAGCGCACCGCCGCTCTCAAACGCTGGCTCTGCCTTACTTCGCTGGATGCGAATGCTGGCTTGCTTGCTCACATTCACCACCGCGAACTTGTTTGCGGGCGTCCCGGCAACGGTCACGCTCTCGCCTGTCGCTATCACCAGCAGCAACACGAACGCCGCCTTTGCAAAATCGGGCGACGTAGTGACGCTGACTTTCACCGCGAGCGAGCCGATTCAAATGCCGGTCGTAACGCTGCTCGGCGAAACGGGCACGATTACGAATCCCGCCGGGGATAATTGGTCCGTCACCGTAACGGTCGGCGCGACGACACCGGAAGGTCTCGCGACGTTCTCGATCACGGCGACTGCGCTTGTGGGCGGCGGTGTGGGCTCGGCAACGGCGACGACGAATGCGAGCAGCGTGACGGTCGATAAGACGGGACCAATGCTAACGCTGCCTGCCAACATCACGACGCCAGCGACGAGTGTGGCGGGCGCGGTGGTTAATTATAGTGCGAGCGCTTCGGACGCTGGCAGCGGTGTGGCGACTTCGAGTTTCCTGCCTGCGAGCGGGAGCACTTTTGCAGTCACGACGACGACGGTGGATGCGAGCGCGACGGACATGGCGGGGAATACGGCGACGGGTTCGTTCACGGTCACGGTGACGCCCTTTATCTACACGCTGCAAGTGCTCCACTACTACGGCGAGAGCGGACTGCTCGGCATCCAGACTGCGCCAATCATGGGCGCGATGATTGATAAAATGGACAACGACTTCGCGAACACCGTGGTGCTCGGCGAAGGCGATAGTTTCATCCCTGGACCTTGGTTGATTGGCGGTGCGGACCCTGCTCTCAATGCGGTTTCGAGCATCGGTTCGACAGCGCTCGGTCGCCCAGACATCGCGATCATGAACGCGTTTGGCACGACGGCTTCGGCGCTGGGAAATCACGAGTTTGACCTCGGCTCGCCGGTTCTCGCCGGTGCGCTTTTCCCGGCTGGTGCTTGGGTCGGCGCGCAGTTCCCGCTCATCACGGCGAACCTCGACTTCGCAAACGACAGCTCGCTCCGGGCGCGTGCGGACGCGAGTCTCGGCGGCACTGGCGCAGGAAGCGTCGGCGTTGCGGGTTCGGAAGTGACGGCTATCAAGGCGAAGATTGCGCCTTACGCCATCAAGACGCTGAACGGTGAAAAGATTGGTTTTGTCGGCGCGACGACTTGGGAGCTTCTCACGAAGTCCTCGCCAAACGGCACGGTGCCGAAGGACGACGCGAACGCTGGCACGAGCGACTTGCAGGAAGTCGCCGCATATCTCCAGGGTGCGGTGAACGCGCTGAATGCACTCGGCGTAAATAAGGTCATCCTTATCGACCAGCTCGATACGTTGCAGCGCAACAAGGATCTCGCGGGGCTCGTCTCCGGCATCGACATCATGGTCGCTGGCGGCGGGCACGAGCGCATGGGCGACGCGACGGACACAGCGACGGGCTTTAACGGCCACGACGCGGACTTCATCTCGGACGCGTATCCAATCGTGACTGCGGGCCTCGACTCGAAGCCCGTGCTCATCGTCACGACGGATACGGAATACACTTACCTCGGGCGCTTGGTCGCTGACTTCGACGCAAACGGCGAACTCATCTTGGCAAGCCTCAGCACCGCGACGAACGGCGCATACGTGGCTACGGAAGCATCGCTGCAAGCCGTTTACGGCACGAGCGACACGGCGGCGCAAATCGTCGCGGCGAGCACGATCGGCACGCAGGTGAAAGCAATCACCGACGCCATCAACACCGTCATCGTCGCGAAAGACAGCAACGTCTTTGGCTACACGAATGTGTATCTCGAAGGCGACCGCGTCTTCGGTCGCACGCAGGAAGTAAACCTCGGCGACATCACTGCCGATGCGAACTTGCTGAAAGCGAAGGCCGCTCTCGGCCTCGGCAGCAAATCCGCAGTGTTCTCGTTGAAGAATGGCGGCGGTCTCCGCGCCTCGCTCGGCTCCGTGCTCGCAGACGGCACGAAGGTCGCGCCGCTCGCAAACACCATCACCGGCAAACCCGCTGGCGGCATCTCGCAACTCGACGTGGAGAACGCGCTGCGCTTCGACAACAAGCTGATGGTTTGCGACATGACTCCGGCTGGTCTGCTCGGCGTGCTGAACTTCGCAGCGGGCCTCAGCAGTGGCCCGGCAGTGCAAAACGGCGGCTACGCGCAAGTGGGCAACATTCGCTACTCGTATGATTTCGCGCGGCCCGCGTCGCAAAGAGTGCGTACGGTGGCGCTCATCAATGATGACGACCAAATCGCCTCGCTCGTCGTGCAAAATGGCGTCGTCCTCCCGACCGCTCCGGCGCTCATTCAGGCTGTCGCGCTCAACTTCACGATGAACGGCGGAGACAACTATCCGATCAAATTCACAAACGCGCCGACCAACACAACGGCGAACAACGCGATAACGAACTTCCGCTACATCCTCACAAACGGAACGCTCTCCGCGCCAGTCGCTCGCAACTTGGATTTCACAGCAGCCACGACGTTTACGAGCCTCGGCCTCACGGCTGCGGACATCCTCGGTGAACAGGCGGCATTTCAGGATTTCCTCGTCGCTCGTCATGCGACTCCGGGGACGGCCTACAACATCGCTGACACAGCGGTCGCGCTCGACACACGCATCCAGCAGCTCGCGCAAAACGGCAACCTCGACACCGTCAACATTGGCGACGTTTACACCTCAAATGTTAGCATCGCAGCGGCATCGGTCGTTGAAGGAAACAGCGGCACCGTCACCGTGAATCTGCCTGTCACCCACACGGTCAACGCGAACGGAAATACGGCTGAGTTCAGCGTGAACTACGCAGTCACCGGCGGCACCGCAACGGTCGTCACCGACTTCGACACACTCGCGGCTGGCACGCTGACTTTCCCGGCTGGCGGCAGTGTGCAGAACATCACGCTCACCATCGTCGGCGACACCAGCCTTGAGAGCAGCGAAACGATTACCGTCACGCTCTCAAATGTCGTGAACACCGTCGGCACAACGACCATCATCAGCACTGGCAGTGCATCGGCGACCATCACGAACGACGACACCATCCCGGTCGTGTATCCAGGAACCAACGATTACACCTCGACGCTGAAAGGCAGCATTCCTCTCGCAGGCGCGGAAATCCCGGCATTCGACCCGCTGTCCAAGCGTGCGTTTGCTTCGTCGAGTGTCGGCATCCAAGTCGTGGACCTCACGGACCCAGCAGTGCCAACGCTCATCACGACCATCACTCCGGCGACGCTCGGCGTGCCCGGCCTCACGAGCAACGACGTGACTTCCGTCACCGTCCGCAAAGGCGCTGGCGCAAATCCAAGCGTGCTCGCAGCGGCGATTCTGATGAACCCAAAAACAGACCTCGGCTATGTCATCTTCCTCAACGCAGCAGACGGAACGCTGCTCGGCTCCGCACAAGTCGGCGCAAATCCTGACAACCTCACGTTCACGCCGGACGGCACGAAAGTGCTCGTCGCCAATGAAGCGGAACTCGACGGCGGATTGCTCGGCAACGCGGACGTCGCAGCCGACACCACGCTCGGCACCGTGAGCATCATTGATGTCTCCGGCGGCTTCACCACGCCAGTCGTCATGACCGCAGACTTCACCGCCTACGACACCCAAGTCGCAGCGCTGAAAGCAGCGGGAGTGCGCATCTTTAACAACGGCACCATCGACGCGATTCCATCACGCGACTTCGAGCCCGAATACATCGCAGTCGCGGCAGACGGACTCACTGCAATGGTCACGCTGCAAGAAGCAAACGCCGTCGCGATTCTCGACATCGCCACGGCGACCTTCACGTCCATCAAGCCGCTCGGCAAAAAAGACTACTCGCCACTGCGCGTGGACTTCAGCGACCGCGACGGCCCAGGCGCAGTTGCGCTCATCAATCCTACTGTCGGCAACCCGGTCTTCGGACTCTACATGCCGGACTCCATCGCTTCCTACAGCGTTGGCGGACAGACCTACTACGTCACCGCGAATGAAGGCGACGACCGCAATGACTTCATCAACCCCGATGAAAGCACGACCGTCGGCGCAGCGAACTACGTGCTCGACCCGACCGTTTTCCCGAATGCCGCAGCGTTAAAAAACGTAGCATCGCTCGGACGCCTCACGGTTTCCAACGCGCCCGGCCTCCGCGGTGACACGGACAACGACGGCGACGTGGACGAAATCCTGTCTTACGGCGGACGTTCATTCTCCATCCTCGATGCAGCGGGTAACCAAGTTTTCGACAGCGGCGACATGATCGACCTCATCGTAATGTCCCAGCATTTCTCGAACTTCGACGACGGTCGCAGCGACAACAAAGGCTCCGAACCCGAAGGCGTCACCGTGGCGACACTCGGCTCGCAGACCTACGCATTCATCGGCCTCGAACGCGCGCACATGGTCATGATGTTCGACATCACGAACCCCGCCGCAGCGACCTACACGACATCGTTCAAGCGCACCGGCGACCTGAATCCTGAAGGACTCATCGTAGTATCCGCAGCCGACAGCCCGAACGGCAAACCGCTGCTCATCACAGCGAGCGAAATCTCGAACACGCTCACCGTCTTCGAAATCAACGACCCAGCCGGACCAGTGCTCACACTACCGGCAAACATCGTTGCCGAAGCCACCAGCGCAGCAGGCGCGACCGTCACCTACGTGGCGAGCGCAACCGACGCAGCCAGCGGAGTAGCAATATCGAGCTTCACGCCAGCAAGCGGCAGCGTCTTCCCGCTCGGCCTCACCACGGTGAACGCCAGCGCGACGGACAACGCGGGGAACATGGCGACGGGGTCTTTCACGGTGACGGTGGCGGATACGCTGGCGCCCGTGGTGGCTGCACACGGCAATGTGACAGTGGAGGCGACGAGCGCGGCGGGAGCGGTCGTGAATTACGCCGCAGGGAGCGCGACGGACGCGGTGACGGCGCACCCAGCGATCACATATTCGAAAGAGAGCGGGGAGGTCTTCCCGATCGGCCAGACGACGGTGACGATCACCGCGACCGACGCGGCGGGGAACACGGGCACCGGGAGCTTCACGGTGACGGTGCAGGCCCTGATGCCCGGCACGCTGGCCTTCGCAAATGCGACGCCTTCCGCCAACCCCGTGAACGGCTCCGGCGCACTCAACACCGTGCCCGTGCTCATCACCCGCAGCGGTGGGACAGCCGGCGCAATCACCGTCGAAGTCGTGCCGAGCCAGCCAGCTACGACCCCGAGCGG
>JAYUSJ010000131.1:0-2105 GCA_043755735.1 Verrucomicrobiaceae bacterium
CCGGGAGGATGGAAACTGTATTCACTCGGATTGCTCAAATTGGTGTGCGTGGGGAGATACGGAAACTTCCCGCTTACCCTTCATAAAGGGCTTACGAAAATTTGATGCTCTTCCCCGGCTGCATCTCGTAGTTGGCGACGAATTGTTCCTCGACGGTGCTTGAGAGGATGTCGGCTTGGAACTTGATGTAGATTGCATCCTCGTGGACGAGTTTCAGTCGGTCCATGCTCTCCACATCCAGCGCGACGAAAAAGCCCCACGGAGCGCCCGCTTCCACGTTTTTCCCGGTCCGAACGCCTTGGACTTCAGGGATTTTTAACATCCCCACTCGGGCAGAGATCATCATTTGGTCGAGGCGCTTTTCATCCACTTCGGGACGGACGCGGTAGAGTGTGACAGAGTGAATCATGGGCTGTGAAAAAAGAAGCGGCCCGGCTGTTACTCGTGCAACAGCCGGGCCGCAATAGTTTGTTGGTGAATGGTTAGCTCTTTTTCCAGTCGAGCACGCCCTTTTTGATGGCGTAGATGTAGCCGACGGTGACGAGGGTGAGGAACCCCGTCATGCTCCAGAAGATACCGGCTCCATGCGAAACGATCATCGTTTTGAAGTTCACGGCCCACGGGTAAAGGAAGACGACCTCGATATCGAACAGGATGAAGAGCATGGCGATGAGGTAAAACTTCACCGCAAATCGCGGCTGCGCTTCACCTTGCGGGACCATGCCGCACTCGTAGGCCATGTCTTTGGTGGTGGTGCGCTTCCCGGATTTTCCGAGAAGGATGCTGATTGCCAGCGTCACCGCGCCAAACCCGAGGACGATTCCGACCTGTATAAGGACGGGAAAGAACTCTTTCACTTAAATGGCAGGTGTGACGTTGGTCTGGAGCGTGGCAAGCTGCTTGGGCAGGCCCTTGTAGCTCTTTTTGCCGTCTTTGCCGACGGTGATTTTGACCATTCCACGGGAGACGAGGTTTTGAAGTTTCTCGTATGCGCGGAGGCGGAGCATCTCCTCGCCGCCACTGGCTGCGTTGCGCGCTTTGAGGTTTTCGTGGACCACGTCGAAAAGGTCTTTGAACTCATAACCGGTCTTGCGTGACAGAGCGGAAGCGAGTTCTTCTGTCACTAAATCCGGGAGCCGACGGCTGAATGCGGGTTTCTTTGCGATAGACATAGGAGGGTCACAGTAGCACACTCATTGGTGGGAAAGAAGGGAAATTTTCCACTTTTGGATGGATGCCTCTGAAAATTGCGTGAAGAAACGCATTTTTTTAAAGCCCCGATTGCATTCGGCACGCGCATCGGATTGGATGCACGCAAGGTATCGCCGACATGGCGAAATGGCAGACGCATGGGACTTAAAATCCCTTGGAGGGCAACTTCCGTGCGGGTTCGAGTCCCGCTGTCGGTACCTTTTCCTTGTCGTGGAGAAGAAAACACTGGCGCTCCGCGTGTTTTTTGTTCTGTTTCACAAAGAAATGCAGAAGGCCGATATTCCAAGGAAAACCATATACAGATTATCCATCTATAACCGTGCGCTTCAACGACTTAAAGAGAATGGAGTGTCCACGGTAAGCTCCGGTGCGCTGGCGACTGCGGCTGCGGTAAAGCCGACGCAACTCCGCAAAGACCTCACATATTTTGGGCAGTGGGGCACTCGCGGCCTCGGCTACAGCGTCGCCGATCTCAGTAAGGCGATTACCGAGGTGCTCGGGATGGCGAAGCTCCAGCCCGTCATCCTCGTCGGCGCGGGGCAGCTTGGGACGGCGCTTTTGCGGTACGGTGGGTTTGCAAAGGAGGGATTCGAGTTTGTCGCAGCGTTCGACATGGATACCGAACGCAAACGCCCGAGGGATATTAAAGTGCCCATTTTGCCAATGGAGCAGCTCTCATCCTTCATCCGCGAACGGAATGTGCGACTGGCGATTCTCACAGTGCCGGGCAGCTTCGCGCAGTCGGTGGCGAATACGCTGATCGAGGCCGGCATTCAGGCGATTTTGAACTTCGCTCCGAGCGTCCTGCATGTGCCGGAGCGCGTCGTGGTGAACAATGTGGACCTCGCGATCCAGCTCGAAAACCTGAGCTATTTCGTGAAGTAACCGGGTTC
>JAYUSJ010000132.1:0-20425 GCA_043755735.1 Verrucomicrobiaceae bacterium
GCGCAGCGGCTGCATGAGCGGACGCCGAAGAGCCGGTTTGTCGTCGTGCCCATCAATGCGATGGACACTGCGGGGCTGGCGGCTTTTTTGAAGGAGCACGAAATCGCCGTGGTGATGAATGCGGCGACTTGGCAGGTGAATCACAGCGTGCTGGAAGCCTGCGCGCAGGCGGGTTCGCACTACATGGACATGGCGGCGGACATTTATTCGCCGCCGGGGGTGAAGCGTCCGGCGAAGAACAGCTACGAGGCGGAGATCGAGAAGTTCGACGCGAAGTTCAAGGAGCGCGGTCTGCTCGGGCTTCTGTGCATGGGCTGCGATCCAGGGGCGGTGAATGTGTTTGCGCGCTGGGCGATGGACCGTCTGGATACGGCGGAGAGCATCCGCGTTCTGGATGCAGACAATGCGGACGTGAAGGGCTACCGGTTCGCCGTGCTGTTCAGCCCAGAGACGCTGTTCGAGGAGCTCGGCGCGGTTCCTTATTACGTGAAGGACGGGAGGGTGATGTCGGGCAAGCCGCTGGAGACGGAGGTGGAGTGGCATCGTTTCCCGCCGCCGCTCGGGCTGATGAAAACTTACGCCGTGGCGCACGAAGAAGGCGTGTCGCTCGGGCTCTACAAGCCGTTTGTGGACAAAGGCGTCCGGCATTCTGTTTTCAAATACACGCTGAGCGACAAGGTCGTGCAGCTCGCGAAATCGCTGGCGCTGCTGGAGCTGGATTCGTGGAAGAAGATCAAGGTGGACGGCGTGGAAGTCTCGCCGGTGCGCGTGGCTTGCGCGAATCTGCCGAAGCCCGCGACGCTCGGCGCGACGGCCGATGGCTACAGCCTCGTGGGCACCGAAGTGCTCGGTCAAAAAGACGGGAAGCGCGTGGAGTATTTCGTGTACACGATGGACAGCCATCACGAGACTTACGAGCGATACGGCTACAGCCTCACCGTCGTGCAAACGGGAATCCCGCCTGCGCTGGCCGCCCGTCTTTTGATCGAAGGCAAGATCCCGGAGCGCGGAGTGATGATGCCGGAAGCGCTCGCGCCGGACGCGCTGATGGAGAATTTTTCGAAGGAAGGACTGCGGATTTACGTGGAACGCCGCGAGGTCGCGGAAATGTAGCGCGTAACTGCGGCTGGACATTTGCAAATTAGTAGGGCTTTTACTGGATATCGACCGCATGCTTCGCCGCCTTCCAGCTCTTCTTTTATCCGCCGCCTTCCTGCTCTCCTTGGTGCAGGCGGGTTTCGCGCAGGCTCCCGATCCGGGCCGCATCTTTATGAACGACGGGCGCATCCTCACGCCCACGGCCATGCGCCGTAACGGGGATGATATTCTGGCGACGTTCCCGCGGCAGGAAAAGAGCGCGGACGGGACCATCACGAACATCCCGAACTCGGAGATTCAAGTCGGCATCAAGCTCGCGGAAATCGCGAAGCTGGATTTTGTGAAACCGCCCATCATCGACGCCGCGCCGAAGGCCATCGCGGAAGGAAAAGCCGAAGCGCTGCTGAAGGCGATGCAGCCCGAGGTGGACCGGTTTGCGGGCTTTCGCGATGCGCCGGGGAGTTGGTGGGTGGACCTCGTGCCGATGCAGATCCAGGCGCTGCTCGCGCTAAAGCGCGATAAGGAAGCGCAGGACGCGGCGGATACATTTTCGCGTCAGGCCTCAAACCCGGAAAACCAGCGCCTGACCAAGGCATTCGCAGGAGTGGCACGGACCCGCAAGGGCGACCATAAAGCCGCGCTGGCCTTGTATGATGAAGCCGTGAAGTCCGTCCGGCGTCACGATATTCTCGGAATGATCGCGGTGAACCGCGGCGACAGCATGCTTGCAATAGCCGAGGGCTTGAAATCGGAAAACAAAACTCCCGAGGCGATCATTTATTACGAGCAGGCGCTGCTGAATTACACACGGGTCGCAGCGCTCTACCCGAGCCAGCGCGGATATTTGCCGCAGGCGACATTCGGCGCGGCGCGCGCGCATTTCGGGCTCGATGACTTTGAACGTGCGAAGCTCGCGATTAAAGAATTGAAGGACGATTTCGCGAGCACGCCCGAAGCGGCCGCGACCGATGAACTCCTCGCCAAAGTGGAGAAACGGGAAAAGATTCTCGCTCCGGCAACCGCACCAACCGCAGCAGCAAAAAAGGAGTAAGCCATGGCCGTCATCGCACAACCAAAAGCCGTAAGGCCGAAATCAACCCCGAGCGGGCCAACATTCTGGCAGAAACTGATGACGCGGAAATTCCTGCTAATCTCCGCGCTAGCCCATGTCGTCTTCTTTGTCGCAGCAGGCTATTTCATCGTAACGAAAGAGTCCGTCGCGCGGAAGAAATTCATGCCACCACCGGGCAGCGCCGAGCAAGCGCGCGCAGGAGCGGAGCATAAAGTCTCGCTCGGCAGAAAGCAGAGCACGATGAGCGCACCCGAGCAGGCCAAACGCGTGACGACCAATTCCGCACTGGCCAAAGTCGCGCTGCCGGAAATGCCCGAACTCCCCTCCGCGACCACCGAAGTTTTCGCAAACCGCGCCATCGGCATGGGCGGCGCAGGCAGCGCATTCGGTGCGACCGGCACACCCGGCGGCGGAAGCGGCGGCGGCGGAAGCGGCATCAATTTCTTCGGTCTCCGCACCCGCGCACGCAATATCGTCATTTGCGTGGACGTCTCGGACTCAATGGTCGATGGCGTGTCAAAAGACGGCAAAACCAAGAAGAGCGACAAAACCTACGCCGGCCTTGAGCGCGAGGTGACGCGTCTGATCAATAGCCTCGATAACACGATGCAGTTTAGCGTCGTTGCCTTTGCCGGAGATGTAAAGCCCTACAAAACGGCGCTTTCCCCCGTGAACGACGCTGAGAAGAATCGCGCCATCCAGTTCGTCCGCGAACACAGCCCCGCCGCAAAACTCCTCTCTGCCATGAGAGCTACCGAACGGGAAGCCGCAGGCTTCAAGTCCACAGCCCCAGCCGGAACATCGAAATTCAACCACGCCGGAACCCGCGCCGGAGCCGCGCTCGACATGGCCTTCGCCATGTCACCCGACGCCATCCTTTTTGTGAGCGACGGCGTGCCCACCGACAAGCTCGACAAGGTCCTCCTTACCGAAGTTTCCGAGAAGCAAAAGCAACTTCCGAAACCCGCCATCATCAACGTCGTGGCCTATCTCGCAGACAGTGGCCAGAAGTTCATGGAAGAGCTCGCCCGCCAAAACCAAGGCAGCTTCCGCGAGATTGTTCCGGGGCAATGGAGTTTCTAGAGCAGTTCTTCTCTTTACCCCGTTTCCTGCCTCGACGTTCCAATTCTCATCCGGTCTTTCTCGCCAGGTTTCTATCTTCTGTTTTTTAGAGACAACAAAGCTTCATGTCCCCGGAATACCCGGACTCTTGCTGCGGCGTGTACCACCCAAACGCGAGGATTCCGATGTCGCTGCGCCATTTCAGGAATGGGCAAGTGAGATTACGAATCCCGGAGGCTTTTGCACTCAATTCGCCGACGGAAATTGTGTCATATCAGAGCAGCGAAAAGCCCCGCGCTCTTTCGGGCGCGGGGCTTTGATTCGTTTTGAATGTCCGTTATGGTGCGGCGATTTCTACTTTTCCGCCCACATTTGCGCCGCTGAAGAAGCCGACGGCGTTCGCGCTTTTCGGCAGATAGACTCCGTAGGCCAACGTCAGTTTCCGGCTCGCAGGCTGGAAGAAGCGGATGCGGAAGAATTTCGTCACCGGATTCACCTGCCAGTCCATGATTTTTCCGGTCACTGCGGCTACGCGCCCGCTGCTAATGGTGCTCGCGATACTGAAGGGTGCCGAGAAATCGCCTCCTGCGCATCTCACGATCACGGGGCCGTCGGCGATTCCGGGTGTTGCATCGCTCGCGCATCCGTTGATCGTCACTATGGTGTTCAATCCTGCCCGGTGCATCCCGGCGGATTGCGCGGGTTTTTTCCATTCCAGTTCCCCGGTGATGTCCGTCTTCGCCAGGTTCGCGAAGTTGAACTCGCCTCCCAGGAAAGCGGTCGGTGCTAAACTCGGCAGGGCTTCGTGAGCGAATACGGACACCGTTCCGTTGTCGCACAGTTCTCCGCTCGCGCTGAGCCGTTTTCCATCGGGTAAAAGGAACGATAAAATCACTGCTCCGCTCGTTCTCACCCGGACGGTGCCGTAGCCGCCGCCAGGCATGGTCGCTGCAGTTCCGGCGATCGCGACGTTGTAGGTCCGGGCGCTGGCGCTGAGCATTGCGGGGCGCAATGTTCCGGTGATTCCTCCGCTCAATGCCATGTCGAGCTGTCCCTCCGCATTGAGCGTTACACTTGCGGCTCCGACTTTGGTCGCCAGTCCACTGGTCGCCACTCCGGTCGCTCCCAGCGTGAATCGAGCAAACCCTGCTGAGTTTCCGATTTTGAGCGAGAGCACTTTGATGCCTGCAAATGAGTTGCTCACTTTTGCGCGTCCTACGATTGCGCCGGTGCTGTCGAAGAGCAAACCGCTCCACACTCTCGCGCCAGCCACGGACGGGGCGGCGGTCACGACTACGCTGGCCGTGGCGAAGCTGCTTCCGTTGCTCGCTGTATAGCTAAATGCACCCGTGTAGCCGGCTGGGATTTCGAGCGTGCGTCCGTTGATGACCACGCCGGGTCCGCTCACTTCGCTAATGCTCAAAGGCAATCCCGCCGGATCGATATCGTTGGCGAGCGGATAGACTGTCGTGATTCCTGTCGTCGATACCACTGCGTCGTCGGCTGCGACTGGCAGGCCGGGATTCGCTGTGACTTCCACGATAAATGTCGCGGTGCTCGTGTGGTCCACCGCGTCCTTCGCGGTGATGGTCACAATGGTCGTGCCAATCGGGAAGACTGTCCCGCTGGCTTGCGAATACGTGAGGCTCGTCACTCCGACTGCGCCGGTCGCGGCGGCGGCCGGGTAGGTGACGGTGGCGCCGGCAAGCGAGGTCGCCTCCGTGGTCACATCGGCATGAGTTGCGATCATCGGTGCTGTGGTGTCTTCGACCGTCACCGTGAAGGTTTTCGTCCCAATATTCATGGCCGCGTCCGCTGCGGAGATCGTCACCGTACTGGTGCCGATGGGGAAGACCGCGCCGCTCGGCTGCGAATACGTGATGTTCGTCACTCCCACCGTGTCGCTCGCGATACCGTCGGGATAAGTGACAGTGGCTCCGGCGGCGCTTGTCGCTTCGGCGGTCACATTGGCATGAGCCACGACGACTGGTGCCGTAGTATCAATCACATTTACGATGCGCGTCGCGGAGCCCGTCGCTCCAACGACATCAGTCGCCTGCCATGTAACAGCGTAGCTGCCGGGGACGTTGGCCACGACATTGTTGCTGATCATGAATGGAGTGAGCACGCCTTCTTCCGAATCGAATGCCGCCGCGCCTCCATCGACGTAGCTGGCGGAGGCTTCGAACGTCAGCGGAGTTAATCCATTGAGAGCCACCATTGGAGCCGTGTTTACCACTGTCACGGTGAAAGCGCTCATCGCCGAATTGTTCGCCGCATCCGTGGCCGTGATGGTCACAGTCGTCGTGCCGATCGGGAAGACCGTGCCGCTCGCTTGCGAATACGTCAACGAAGTCACACCGACATTGTCGGAGGCGCTTGCCGGAGCAAACGTCGCGACTACACCAACCGGGCTTGTCGCCGCGATGGGGCCCACGTTTCCCTGGGGCGTGATCATTGGCGCGTCGTTGTCCGTAACGGTGACCGTAATCGTCCCGCTCGCACTTCCGCCAAAGGCATCGCTGACTGTGTAGTTGAAGCTCGCGTTTCCTACGAAACTCGCGGTCGGTGTAAAGGTCACGTTCGTTCCGGCAAAGCTGTCCGCCGTCAGACCCGCTACTGCTGTGGCGTCGGTGAGCGACACTGCGTCTCCGTCTGCATCGCTCCCGGGGAATGTCAGCGTGACGGTCTTCTGGTCGCCAGTCGTTCCAGTCACCGTGGCGTTTGGCGCACTAGGGTTTGAGTTGCCGGTTGTAAAGTTCAGGATCGTCCCGTCGGTCGTCCCCTGCGAATTTGCCCCGCTCGCGCGGAAGTAGTAAGTGGTATGCGCTGCCAGACCCGAGATCACCTTACTGACGGCAGTGCCCTTTCCCTACCTGCGAGATTTTGTGCCGGCGATGTTGTCGTCACTCCGCTGCTCAATGTTGCATTCGTGGAGTATTGGAACGTCACATCCGTCGCAGCGCCATTGCTGCTCACGGTTCCGTTCAGCGTCGCGCCGCCCGTGCCCGGGCTCGTCGCCGCACTCGTCGCTACGCTCGGCGCACTCGCCAACGATGGGACAGTGAGAACCGCGGTCTGATTGAAGTCGGCGCTGATCGAGGTGATGCTCTTGCCCGCGAGCAAGCCGGCCATGTTTACCGACACAGGCAGGTTGCTGTTTGTGGAGCCACCGTTCCCGAGTTGCCCTGCGCCGCCACGGCCCCAGGAATAGAGTTTGCCGTCATTTGCGAGCACGATTGTGTGATAGCCGCCTGTGCTGTAGGAGACGATAGTCTTTCCGGCGAGTACGCCGCTCATGTTCACCGCCACCGGAGTGAGCCGGGTGGCGAACGAACCGTCGCCGATCGACCCTTCCGAGCCGATTCCCCACGAATAGAATTTCCCGTCACTCGCGAGCACCACATTGCAATCCGTGCCGGCGTCGATTGCGACCACGGTCTTGCCCGCGAGCGCACCGGTCATATCTATTGCCACGGGCGAAAACCGATCCGCCGTCGTTCCGTCCCCAACTGCTCCGGCGGAATTGAATCCCCAGCCATAAACCTTGCCTTCGCTCGTGAGGGCGAGGCTGTGGGCTCCTCCCGCACTGATCGCGACAACCGTCTTTCCAGCGAGTGCGCCTGTCATATCGACGGCCACCGGGACGTTGCGCACCGCGACCGCCGAACCATCGCCAACTGCGCCGTGGTTGTTGATTCCCCACGCAAAAATCTTTCCGTCGCTCGTGAGCGCCATCGTGTGCTCCCAACCGACGCTGATTGATGTGACGGTTTTACCCGCCAGGACACCGGTCATTTCCGTGGCAACAGGCGCTGTGGTATAGCCGGGATAACCGCTCGTCCCACCCAGACCGTCGCCAAGCTGGCCGTAATAGTTGCCACCCCATCCGTAAATCTTTCCCTCGCTCGTCAGCGCCACGTTATGAAAAAGCCCCGCGCCGACTTCAGTCACGATTTTGCCCGTGAGCGCACCGCCGACAGTCGCTACAGGAGTGATGCGATTCGCCAATGTCCCATCCCCCAGCACGCCATAATTGTTAGCGCCCCAAGTGTAAGTCTTTCCTTCAGTCGTGACCGCCACACCATGCGCACCGCCAACGCCGATTCCGCTCACATTCTTGCCAGCGAGAGCACCGCTCGTAGTCAACGCCACCGCAGTGTTGCGATTTGTATTCGTCCCGTCGCCAAGTTCGCCGTTGGGATTGTATCCCCACATGAAAGGCGACTTTACAGAGCCTGCCGCGACAATTGCCGGAGCACCACCGGTCCGAATGGTGGTGAGCTGCGAGTTGCTCAACGCTTCGTTAAAGACGAAGACGTTGTCCATGTAGCCGTGGAAGAAGGAATCGAAAACTGGATTCTTCCCGATCCACAATTGCGGGTGATGGACCGCATCGTCGTCGGTCGTGTCATTTGCAGAAAACACCTTGTCGCCAATGAACAACGTGACCCGTGAGCCATCGTAGCGGACGGCGACAAACGTGTAATCCGAACTGCTCACCGGCTGCCCGCTCCACAGCACACTATTCGACCCACCGCAAAAAGCTGTGTAAGAGTCAGTGCCGCCTGCCCCACCGCCAGTGGGCTCGTTGTTGCTGCGATCATCAAGACCGATCTGTCGGTCGTAGTTCGCCGGGCTGCTGTCATCCGCCGAAAGGACCGCTCGACGACCGCTGGTAGTGCTGGCTTTCACCCACGCGCCCATCGTGAGGGTCGGCATGACGCCCGGACTTACATCAATGGGCAATTGCAGTTTATTCGACGAGACGTTGAAAAACGCAGCCTGTCCGTTTACGCTGGGAGCGTAGGAAGCGACCGTGCCGGTAGTCGGATTGTTCCCGTTTGCGGAAACGTCATTAGTGTTTCCCTCAAACGTGTAGAACCCCACAAGCCCTGCAAAAGCGGGGTTTGGGAACGCAGCGAGGAGCGAAACAAGGAAGGAGGCAAGCAGAGTGAGCACTCGGGTCGCCATTGCAGTGGAATGGGCTATTCTAATAGTGGTATAATGGGCTTAGTGGATTTGTGAGCCCGCCGACGTAGCCGATACTGCGCCAAGCGGGCTCAGCGACCGCTTCGGAAACGCAGCTTTTCCAGCCGGCATCAGTTCGCGAAATAGCGGCACTGTTGCCGCAATGCCGCCAACCGCAGGTTGCACGACTCTCCGCGTGAATCCCCAACGCGAAGCGCAGACAAAAAAGCGCGCCGCTCAAAAAGGCCGGGTGAAACGTGGTCCGCAACGACGGGCGATTGAACGGCGAAATACGATATAATTACTAGAAAACGTGGCTCGCTTCTTGCGGACTTTTGGTGGCTGTCAGAAAAAAATTCTCGAAAATGGGTGTTGCAGGGCTGTTCGCTCTGTGGCAACTAATAAAACGTCATAGTGCAAAACTAACCGCAAAATAATACAATGATTCCAAAACGTCCCACAGAAAAATTCGTTCGTGAGCACAGCCCATCGCTCGACGACGTGATTCACACACGCCGCCAGTTCCTGTCCCGCACGGGTATGGGCTTTGGCGCCATGAGCCTTGCCGCGCTTTTCGGCATCAATCCTTTCGCAGAGGGCGCAGCCGCTCTCGCACCCGGCTCAGCATCGTTGAATCCGCTTCTGCCGAAGCAGCCGCACTTCCCGGCGAAGGCAAAGCACGTCATCCACATTTTCGCATCGGGCGGTCCGACCCAGGTCGATACTTTCGACCCGAAACCGGAACTGACGAAATACGACAACAAGACCATCCCCGGTCACGACGGTCTCGCTTTCGCCTCGCCGTTCAAGTTTCCAAAGTGTGGAAAATCCGGCCTCGAAATCTCGGAAGTCTTCCCGAAACTCGGTGAAGTCGCCGACGATATCGCCGTCATCCGTTCGCTGTGGACCGACGTTCCAGCGCACGAAGTCGCCCAGCGCTTCATGAACACTGGATCGCTCCAGCTTCCGAAGCCTTCGTTCGGCTCGTGGGCCGTCTATGGTCTCGGCACGGACAACCAGAACATGCCCGGCTTCATCACCATCGGTGGCCGCCCGGAATGGCGTCAGGCGTCCTTCCTGCCAGGCGTTTTCCAAGGCGTGAATGTGAACTACAGCCGCGGGATGAATCTCGACGACGTGATTCTGAACATTCGCAATCAATTCAGCCCGCAAGAGCGCCAGCGCCGCCAGCTCGATCTCGTGTCGAAGCTGAACGAGATGCACGCGAAAGAGCTGCAAAAAGACGCACAGCTCGAAGCCCGGATCGAGGCCTTCGAAATGGCATTCAAGATGCAGAGCGAAGCAACCGATGCTTTCGACGTCACCAAAGAACCCGAAGCCATTCAGGAAATGTACGGCAAAACCGACATGGGCTCCAAGCTCCTCGTCGCACGCCGTCTGGTGGAACGCGGCGTCCGCTTCGTCCAAGTCGAGCACGGTGGCTGGGACATGCACGGCAACATCGAAGCCGGTCTGCCACGCACGGCAGGTTCGATCGACACGCCTGCGGCAGCGCTCATCAATGACCTCAAACAGCGCGGTCTGCTCGACGAGACGCTCATCATCTGGGGTGGCGAATTCGGCCGCACCATTACCAAAGACCGCAACGGCAATGACGCTGCGGGACGCGACCACAACGGACGCGCGATGGTGGCATGGATGGCAGGCGGCGGCGTAAAAGGTGGACAGGCTTACGGCTCGACCGACGAGTTCGGTGCGAAAGCAGTGGAGAACAAAGTTCACATCCACGACTTGCACGCCACGCAACTCGCACTCCTCGGCTTTGACCACGAGAAGCTCACCTACCGCTACAATGGCCGCGACTTCCGCCTCACCGATAACTACGGCAAGGTCGTGAAAGCGCTCGTCGGCTAAGCGAACATCGCAACAAATTCAAAGACCGCCCGCTGGGAAACCAGCGGGCGGTTTTTTTGTGGAGATAGGGGAATGACGAATGACGAAACGCAGGCGTGGGGCGTAACCCCAATCGCCTGCGTTTCGTCATTCGTCATTCGCAATCCCCTACAAGCCCGGCGGCAAATCCGTCGGCGGCTTTCCTGCGGGGCGCGTGAATTTCTCACCGAATTTCATCTTCCCGGGAACGAAGCCGCCGTGTGACAAAAAGAAGAGCCCGTCTTCGACACCCATGAATCGGTCCAGTCGGGCCTCCTTGCCCGTCGGGTCGTGGCTGAACGAGGCCTCGGTCAGTTCGGTCCATTTTCCCGCGGCATCCCGCACCCAGCCATTGCCGAATCGCGCTTTGCGCAGCAGGTGCCCGTTGCTGCCGCCGAAGTTCTCGGAGAACGAGTGAAAGCCGCGCAGATACTTGCCATCCTTCGGGGCGCGAAAACTCGCGATGAGCATCCATTTTTTGTCTCCCGGATGAAAATACCAGCCCGAGTAATCCGTGAACGTGCCATCGGGCTTCACCGCGACGATAAAGCGCTGCGTCTCGCCGGTTTTCCACATATACTTAAGATGAGAGTGACCTCCCGTTCCTTCGTTGCCGAAAACACTTGCCTCCACGCCCTCGCCCTTTGCGATGAGCTGCGTGTGATTCTCGGCTGCGACGGTGCTGCGGTCCTTCGCGGTCTGTCCGCTGGCCGCGTCCCATACGGAAAAAATAATGCGGCGCTCTTTTGCCGAATTTACCTGCATGCCGAAGTACCCGCGAGAGAAGCCGCACGCCATGTAGAATGTGGCGACGGGGTCCTCGACAGCCGTTGCTTCGTTGTAAAACAGCACGACGTCCTTGGCTGCGTTCGGGAATCCCATGTGCACGCTTGCGGCGTTGCGGCGCGACTCGATGTTGAAGTGCGCGTCTGCCGCCGCGGGGCCGTCGAGCACGAGCGTCTCCAGCACAGGAACGGCACCGCTCACCCACTCCACCCGCAGTCGCGCATAGCCGGGTTGCGCAACGGTGAAATCACCGAAAGCGGCCGGCACAGGCTCGGCCCCGCCCTTTACTGAAATCTCCCGGGACTCTTTCCCGACCGTCATTCTCAGCTTCGCTTCGGCGTCGGCTGCGAGCTTCACGGAAAGCGCGACAGACATTTTTCCCGGTGTCTTGATATCGCCAAACCATGAGATGCTCTGCCCCTTCCATTCGCTTACGCCGCTGCGCGAAGAAATGCGGGCGCCATCGGGATTCGGGTCTGCGTAGCCGGTGAAAGCGGGAACCCGCAGCTCGGCGAAAGCAGGAAGGGAGAAGGCGAGAGAACAAAGAATGGTAGAGATTTTCATGCGAGGTTCAAAGTCGCGCCATCGTCCTCTATTTGGGATTTTTTTCCTTTCATCCGCACTGCAAATGCCGAACCTCCCGGCATGCACGTCCCAACATTCATCGAGCGCAAACGCGATGGCCACGAACTTACCCCGCAGGATATCTCGGAATTCATCGCCGGCTATGCGCAGGGAAACGTGCCGGATTATCAGGCCGCAGCGTGGGCCATGGCTGTCTATTTTAATGGAATGACGGATGCCGAAACCGGCGCTCTGACAAAAGCGATGCGCGACAGTGGACGCATCTGCAAATGGCCCGCGGGCTCCCCGCCCAAGGTGGATAAACACAGCACCGGCGGCATCGGCGACAAAGTCTCGCTCATCCTCGCGCCGCTGCTTGCGTGCTCCGGCGTGTGGGTGCCGATGATTAGCGGGCGCGGCCTCGGCATCACCGGCGGCACGCTCGACAAACTGGAGAGCATTCCGGGATTTCGCGTCGGCATCAGTGAGGAAGAAGCACTCGCGCAGCTCGAAAAACTCGGCGTTGTGATGATGGGACAAACTTCGGATCTCTGCCCCGCAGACAAAAAACTCTACGCGCTTCGCGATGTCACCGCCACCGTTCCGAGTCGTCCCCTCATTGTCGCAAGCATCATGTCGAAGAAGCTCGCTGAATCCCTCGACCGTCTCGTTCTCGATGTGAAATTCGGCAGCGGGGCATTCATGAAAACACGCGGAGAAGCCGAGCTTCTTGCCAGCGCAATGATTGGTGCAGGACGTGAATGCGGCGTAGATACCATCGCGGTCTTGACCCCAATGGACGAACCCCTCGGACGAACTGCGGGCAACGCGCTGGAAGTGTGGGAGAGCGTGGAGACCCTGCAAGGACGGGGACCAGCGGACCTTGTGAAATTGACCCTCGATCTAGCGGAGCGCGTCTCCCCTGCCCCGCGCGCTCAACTCGCCACCTGGCTGAACGACGGCACTGCGTGGCGCAAGTGGTGCGAAATGGTGGAAGCTCAATCTGGACACGCCTCCGACACCGAACGGATTCTGAAAATTCACGCTGCTCCGATTCTTCACACCGTCCGCGCCGAGCGCGATGGAACGATTCTCAGGATGGACGCGGGGCTGATCGGTCGCGCGTGCGTCGCTCTCGGAGCCGGCCGGGCGCGAGCCGCAGACCCCGTGGACTTCGCGGTCGGATGCAGCGAGATTGGCAAAGTGGGACAACCGGTTCCGTCCGGAGATGCGCTCATCACTCTTCACGCCCGGGACGAAGCTTCGCTGGCAGCGGCCCTTTCACTCGTCACACAGGCCGTCGATTACTGACGGGCACCGCTTTAAATATACGGGTTTTTGGATTGGCCCATGCTCTTGAAAGTGGTCTTTCTAAGTCATGCAAGACCGGCGAGAGCACCAAACTAGGGCCACTTCTGCTTCGGAGGCAGCTTCGGAAGTATTGCTGAACCTCATCGAGGAAGCAGTGATCGTGGTCACGCGCGATCTCGTCATTCAAGAATGGAACGCGGGCGCAGGGCGCATGTTTGGATGGACCCAGGATGAAGCCACTGGCATGTCCATCGAGCATCTCCACGCCCCCGGAGCCATAGCGGGCCTGGCGCAAAGCGCACGAATCGTGTTTGAGCACGGCGGGCGATGGAGTGGAGAAGTTCCCTTTTCCAGCAAGGGCGGCAACACCGGATTGTGCGAAGCGGTCATCATTCTCCTCGGCAGCGGCCGTGGTCTGCTGAGCATTCGCGACGTCACGCAGCGACAACGGAAGATCGAGGAGATTTCCGAAGAGCGACGGCTCCTGCGAACGATCATCGACGGCATCAGCGATGTACTCGTTCTCAAAGATAAAGAAGGACGGCACATCATGCGCAACCGGGCACAACGTGAAATCACCGGCCTTCCCGACGATGTGGTGCTCGGCAAGAAGATCACCGAACATCCCATCCCTCCAGACATAGCAGCAGCCTACTACGCGGACGATCTGCATGTTCTCACCACCGGTCAGCCTGTGCTCAACCGCGAGGAACCCTATCAAATTGGCGAGGACCGGTGCGGCTGGTTTCTTACCAACAAGCACCCAATTTTTGACTCGGCAGGGAAAGTCGTCGGGCTCGTCGGGATCGCCCGCGACATCACCGAGCAAAAGCGCGCATCGGATGAGCTCAACGAGACACGGCTGCGCCTCAGCCAGCACCTAGACAATTCTCTCCTGGCCGTAGCCGAACTCGATCGCGACCAAAGGATCACCCGCTGGAACAACCGCGCCGCCGAAATCTTCGGCTGGACCGAGAGCGAGGCTATCGGGAAAACCCACCAGGAACTGCACGCAATCCATCCGGAGGAAGCTGCTACTGTGTCCGCAGTATTTCAGCGCCTCATCTCGGGAGAGGAAACGAAAAGCACGAGCCAGAATCGCAACCTCACAAGGGATGGCCGCGCCATTCACTGCCGTTGGTTCAACAGCGCACTACGCGACGCACAGGGCAACATTAGTTCCTTCCTCACCATGGCGGAGGACGTCACAGAATTTGTCGAAGCACTGGAGCGGCTCAGTGCCTCGGACAACCTTTTGCGAACTTTGATCGACGCGATGAACACGGGCTACATTATGCTCGATGTTCAAGGATGCATTTTACAGACGAACGAAAAATACCTCAAATTCTTCGGGCTTTCGTCGCCATCCGAACTCATCGGACAGCCCGCGAGAAACTTCATCGCAGAGAATCATCTCCCCGTTTTCTACGCAGAATTTGCGCGGCTTCTTCGGGAGGGCAGCGCACGCAATATCGAATTGGACCTCGTCGGCGCGGGCGGCATCACGGCACCGTTTGAGTTTAACGCCAAAACCGAGGAGACCCGCGATGGACTCCGCGTTCACCTTTTCTGCCGCGATATCACGGTCCGCCGCCGCGCCCTTGACGAGCGGCACGCGATCGAGCGCAAGATGCAGGATACCCAGAAGCTGGAAAGCCTCGGCGTTCTGGCTGGCGGCATCGCCCATGATTTCAACAATTTGCTGACGGGCATCCTCGGCAACGCGAGCGTCGCCGCTTCCGACATCGAGGAATCTTCAAAGATTCGTGGCAACCTCGAACAAATCGAGCGCGCCTCGCTCCGCGCCGCCGAACTGTGCAAGCAGATGCTCGCGTACTCCGGCAAAGGGCGTTTCGTGGTGTTGCCACACGATCTGAATGTAATCCTGCGTGATACGGTGGAGCTCCTCGAAATCTCCATCAGCAAACGCGCCGCCATCTCCTTTGCCCTTTCCTCGGAACCAGCCCCGATCATGGCCGATGCCAGCCAGCTCCGCCAGGTGATCATGAATCTTGTCATCAACGCCAGCGAAGCGTTGGGTGAATCCGGCGGCACCATCGAGATTCGTTCCGGCAGCATGGTCGCAGACTCGCACTACATCGCGGGCACCTTGTCTGCACCGGAGATTCGTCCCGGCAATTTCGTTTGGTTCGAAGTCTCTGATAACGGAACTGGAATGCACCCGGACGTACTTGCGAAGATATTCGATCCGTTTTTCACAACGAAGTTCACGGGACGCGGACTCGGGCTTGCCGCCGTGCAGGGCATCATCCGCAGCCACGGCGGCGCGCTGAGAGTGGAGAGCACGCAGGGCGTCGGAACACGTTTTCAGATTCTCATCCCGTCAGCCGCAGGAGAGCCGCACCCGCACGCGGCACCATCGAACGGGAAGCCTTGGAAGTCCTCGGGACACGTGCTCGTAGTGGACGACGAAGAAACGGTGCGCGTCATCACCGCCCGCATCCTGGAGGGACTCGGCTTCACCGTCACGACTGCGGTGGACGGACGAGAGGCGCTTCGCAAATTCGAAGCGCAACCGGCATTCGTTTTGGTCGTCCTCGACCTCACCATGCCCCACATGGACGGCGAGGAAACCTTCCGCGAAATGCGCCGCGTCCGACCCGGCACAAAGGTGCTCCTGATGAGCGGCTTCAACGAGCAGGAGGCGCTCTCACGCTTTGCGGGCAAGGGTCTAGCCGGCTTCGTGCAAAAGCCGTTTAACGTCACTCAACTCACCACCCACGTCCGCGAAGTGCTGGCATAAAACACGAGTATGTCCCGTCCCTGGTCACTTTTAGCCGCTCTCGCAGTTCTCGTCATCGGCCCCATCGCGCTTCGCCCCCGCGGCGATGCGGTCGTACTCAAAGGGCAGGATACCGTCGTCGTGATTTCCCCGCACAATGAGGCGATCCGTTCGGAATTCGGGCGCGGTTTTCGCGAATGGTATGAGCGTAAAACGGGGCGGACTGTAGCCGTGGATTTCCGCACACCCGGCGGGACCAGCGAAATCGGGCGCTATATCTCGGGACAATACAAAGCAGCATTCCAGTACCACTGGGAGAAGACCCTCGGCCGCAAATGGAGCAAGGATGTGGAATCCGGATTCGTTGATGCCAAAATCGTGCCGGACAGCATACCCGGCGACGACACCCCGGCGCAAATTGCGCGGCGGGCGTTTCTAGCCTCGGAGGTACACTCAGGGATGGATGTATTTTTTGGCGGCGGCTCCTTCGACTTCATAGGCATGGCGGGACAGGGCTTCATTGTGGACTGCGGCTATGTTTCAGCGCACCCGGAGCTGTTTGGAGTCGGCAAACCGATCGAGCCCGTGGTCGGCGGCGAGCCATACTACGACGAAGGCGGACGCTGGCTGGGCACGGCGATTGGCGCATTTGGAATCGCTTACAACCGGGACCGCATTGCGGCGCTCGGCGTGCCACCTCCTCAACGATGGGCCGATATTGCGGATGCGCGTTACTTCCGCAGTCTCGCACTGGCCAACCCGATGCAGAGCAGCTCGGCAAACAAGGCGTTTGAGATGCTCATCCAGCAGCAGATGAACGAAGCGGGCGCAGATAGCGCGGAAGGCTGGCAGCGCGCCATTCGACTTCTCCAGCGCATCGGGGCCAACTCCCGCTACTTCAGCGATTCCTCCGCAAAAATCTCGCTCGATGTGGAATCCGGAGAGGCGGCTGCCGGGATGACAATCGACTTTTATGGACGCTACCAAAGTGAGGCCGTGCGCCGTGCGGACGGCAGTTCGCGCATCGGATACTCGGACGCAAAAGGCGGCACGAGCTTCGGCGTGGATCCCGTGGGCCTGCTTCGTGGAGCGCCGAACAAAGCCGTTGCGCTGGCATTCATCGAATACTCTTTGACCGAAGGCCAGAAGCTTTGGGGCTGGAAAGTCGGCATGCCCGGCGGGCCGAAAACGCACGCGCTTCGCAGACTGCCCATGCTGCCGTCGCTCTACGCGGAAGAGTTTCGCCCGATGCGCAGCGACCCGGATGTGATGCCTTACGTCGCCGCGAAGGATTTCACCTACGACGGAAAGCGCACAGGCAGCTTGTTTGGATCGATCGCATTCATCGTCCGCGTGATGTGTGTGGACACGCATCCGGAGCTCACGACAGCGTGGGCCGAATTGATTGCCGCGCGGGAAAAGACCGGCGCATTTCCTCCGGAGGCTCTCGCGGCGTTTCAGGAAGTGAGCGCGGTGGACTACGCCGCCGCGAAGGGCCGCATCAAAGAATCTCTGGCAAAAGATGCGCCGAAGATTCGTCAGGTCCAGCTCGCGAAGGAGCTCTCGGATCGGTTCCGGGCAAACTACCTGAGATCGGCCGAACTCGCTCGATTGGGCCGCTAGTGCTCTGTCAGTCGTGAGGTGATCTGGTAACGGCTTGAGCAATCCGGCGGGGACTGGTCGCAAGGCGTGTTGGCGTGGCTTGCGACTAATCACAAATCACAGCCGATAAACACCCTGGCTCACCATCACTCGACGACCGGCAGAGCACTAGCCCCAGCGGTAAGCCTCTTGCGCGTTGGCTTCAAAATATCGCCGCTCGGCCGCGGCACCCTTTCCGGCAAAGAAAGGACGGATGATCGCCATGACGTTTTCAAACGCAGTGCCATTGTTCGAGACAGGCCAGTTGCTGCCGAAGATCACCCGCTTTTCGCCAAACGCGTCCCACACCGTATCGAGAATCGGGCGGTAGAATGATGTGTCGGACGGGGCCTTTCCGACGGGCATCCCCGACTGCTCCGGGAGCGCGCTGACCTTGCAAAAAACACGCTCGTTTTCCGCAGCGGCGCGGATTCCGTCGCGCCACTCCTGGGTGAGCTTCGTCGGGCTTCCGGCACTGCCGACGTGATTCACGATGATGCGGAGCTTTGGGATCGCGGTCGCCAGGGCGGCCACGCGGAAAAGATATTCGCGGGCCCCATTCACGTCCAGCGAGAGCCCCGCGTCCGCGAGGCGACGAATGGAATCGAGAAAGACACTCCCGGTTCCATGCCCGGCCAGTTGTTTCCCTGCGATCCGGATGCCTCGAAACTTCGGGTTCTTCGCGAACCGCTGGAGATTCGTCGCGAAGTCCGCAGCGAGCGGGTCGAGATTACCGACGATGCCGAGAATGAATGGTTCCCGTGCGGCAAGATCGAGCAGCCATTGATTATCCTCCACCCACGGACTCGCTTCGACCACGACGGTCCCGCGCACCCCGTGGGGCTCGGCGAGCTTTCGATATTCGGCAGGCAACACCGTTCGATATAGCAGACTGTCTTTTGGGTTCGGCCACGGAACTCCTTGCGCCCTGGTCGGATCGTAAAAATGGGTGTGGGTATCGACGATGCGAATCGTCTCGTCCGCACAAAGCGGGACGGCAGCGATAGCAGCTTGGGCGAGGAATGTGCGTCGGGTGATCATGTCCGCCAGTCAGTTCCCATGCGCTTCGCCAGTCAAGCCCGGTACGACGCCCACAGGCAAAGGACCCGGCGGGTTTTCGGAAACATCCGACAATTGAGGAACAAGCAGCGCGAACCGCAGGGCTGTTGACGGCGCGCTTTCGCCACGGTGCCGCTCCGTCATTTCGTGATATTCACGTCTGTGCGCTCCGGTGCGAGCCTCATTTCCGCTTGGCGCGCACTTTTCCCGAAGGTGCTTCCTCATGACCGGGTTCCATTGCTTCGGCTCAGCGGTCGCAGTCGCACGCAAGAAATGTGACAGTCTCCGCGCGGCTGCTAAAACTGCCCCATTCGCAAATGGATCATCACTCAACAGAGTATCACGAATCTCGGGCCTGCCCGTCTGGCGGGCTTGACGACCTCCGCGTCAAGGACTGCACGTCCTGCAACCAGTCCGGTGGTGCATTTGCCAAGAAACGGGTAGCGAGGCGCGCTCGCATCGCGACAAAATACCGAACAAAATATGAAGACGATGCAAGCCACCATGTTTTCCTGTATCAACGACATCCGGTCGGACGGCGTCCTCAAAGTCTTGGTTACACTGTGAACCTCAACCCAGCGACCCAACGCCCGAACTCCAGCACTTTCTGAAAGCATAAAAATACCATGAACACCAACGACACCAATCCCATCATCTGCGGCACTGATTTATCCGAAAACGCACGGCGCGCCGCCAGTGCCGCCGCCGCCCTGGCCCAGCGACTCGGCGTGCCGATGCGGCTCGTCCATGCCTCCGCAGTCCCCGGTTCGCCAGCGACGGTCGAACGTCTTCGCGAGGAGGCTCAACGCCTGCACGACGCGGGTGTAGGCCTGACGACAGAAGTGATTGAAGGCAGCGCCGCCGAGGTGCTCGGGAAAACCGCGCAGCAGCACACGGCCCGCCTCATCGTCGTCTCGTCGCACGGATCGAGCGCGCCCGCGCGCTGGTTGCTCGGCAGTGTCGCCGAGCGCACAGCGGAGTCTTCATCCGTGCCGACTCTTGTGGTGCGCGACGCCGCGCCCTTTGAGGCATGGGCGCGCGGGGAGCGGGCGTTGAGGGTTTTTGTCGGCACGGATTTCACGGCTAGCTCCGATGCGGCGTTGCGCTGGGTCGCGGAGTTGCGGAAGTCCGGTCCGATCGAAGTTGTCGCCGGTCACGTGGATTGGCCACCGGAGGAAGCAGCGCGGCTGGGCGTCTCCGGTCCGCTGGGGTTGCGGGGCAATCTGTCGGCGATGCAAAGCGTGCTGGAGCGCGACGTGCGGGAAAAAGCAGCACGCGTGCTCGGCGAGGAAAACTTGCAGGTGCGAGTGGTCGGCAATTGGGGACGCACGGATGCGCCGCTCGTGGAGATGGCGATTGAGGCGCAGGCCGATCTCGTCGTCATCGGCACGCATCAATGGCACGGGCTGGACAGACTCCGCCACGGGTCGGTCTCTCGCGCCGTCCTGCACCACGCGCCGATGAGTGTGGCCTGCGTGCCCACGCCCGCCGCCGTGCCGATGGCCGGCCCGCGCATCCGCGAATGCAAGCGCGTGCTCGTCGCGGTCGATCTCAATGAGCCACATGGCTTCGCCGCGCCCCACGGGTATTCGATCGTCCAGCCCGGCGGCACCGTCCGCTTAGTCCACAACGTCGCACCGTTTAGCCTGCCGAATCCGATGATCGGCGGCTACCTTCAGGAGTTCCCCACGAAAAAGGAACACTCGGAGCACGTCGCCGAGTCCGAGGCGAAACTGCGTGCGCTCGCCCCACAAGACGCTGAGGCGCGCGGCATCGTGACCGAGGTGGAAGTGACCGAGAGCCGGGAAGCCGCCGATGCGATCTCCGCAGCGGCCGAGCGTTTCGGCGCGGATGTCATCTGCATTGGCAGCCACACGCGCCCCGGCTTCACGGCCAAGGTCCTGGGCTCCGTCGCGCTCAGCGTGCTGCAAGGATGCCGGCGTCCGGTGCTGGTGGTGTGGCCGCCATCGGAGTAACGCGCTTCGCGCAATCGAAGACGGCGAATAAATTCGCCGCTCCTTTACGCCCTTTCGTCCTTCTGCCCCGCCCTCACACGATCGGCTCGCCGATGGTCAGCGATCTTATCGCCGTCGTCCGCGTGCCGGTGCTGTTGATAAATTCGCCGATCATGCGCACGATTTGGCCGACTAGGAATGGGCCGATGGTGTTGCCGGCGCGGTTAAAGGGCACGCTGTTTGTAAAGTCTGCGTCCACTCCCTCCACTT
>JAYUSJ010000133.1:0-6023 GCA_043755735.1 Verrucomicrobiaceae bacterium
CTATACACGTCTCTTTTTACGCGTTCCTTGGCACGAGTCTCTCGCCGCTCTCGCCGCTTCCTATGCTTCGCTTTGACTTAGGAACTTGGCCACCGTTACGAATTGCGTCGGGGGACAACCACTGCCTCGCTATTTCGGCAGACCGCGAAGAATACGGGAATCAGTATATTTACACATGGGGTAGCGACAAAAACTATCAACTTGCTGATTCAGATTGGGCACTCCGCGACAAGAAACAAGCCGCCGAGCCAAATCCCCAGCGAGTCTCACTTTATGCTTCGGCCAATCAAGTCATCACACACGTTGCGGCAGGCGATGCGCACACGCTCGCGGTTCGTTACGGCCTTCGACCTGGTTCCTCCGGAAGCTCAACGCCACAATATTCAGTGTATGGTTGGGGAGGGAATTCAAAAGGCCAGCTCTCCGGTGTTGCCGGAAAACTCGCTACCGAGGACTATCTCCTGAGCCCACTCCTGAAGCGTTATCCGATTGTAACAGATGACCATCACTATGATGAAACCCTCAAAGTCATTCCAGTCGCAGGCGGGATGCAATCATTTTTCCATTTTCCAGATGGACCAGTAACAGCAGGCAGTGCCTATCAACTCTACGCATCTGGCTTAAATAGCAAGGGGCAGATCGGCTATGCTGGAAATAACAATCGAGACAAAAGTGGATTTGGCTGGGTCATCAATGGGCGAAACTGGAAAACTCAACAAAATCCCCCCTTTGGTTCTCTCGTGGCGATTGCCGCTGGCGATTTCCACACACTTGGGATTCAACGAATCGGAAACTCATCGCAGCTTTGGACTTGGGGCGACAACTCCAAAGGCGAAAACCTGGTAGGCATAAAAGATAGCGAGATACACTCCTTCCCAGAGATTTTGGTCTCTTGGCCCCGAGGATACACTGGAAGCCCTGCCCTCATAGCCGCCGGAAGTATCTTTTCGGTCATCGCCTCCACCGATGGAAACGTCTTCGCAGCCGGAGATAACCGATATGCCCAACTTGGAAACGGTGATGATCTCAATGTTTATTCCCCTGCTCCTGTTAAAAAAACGGGCGGCACCCAACTCCGACTCTTCCAATCCGTCCGCTTCCTTGCCATTCCCGGCAACCCCAACGGGCGAGTCTTCGTCGGCAGCGACACCGACAATGACGGCCTCGACGACGGCTGGGAACTCGCATCCGCTGGGAACCTCACTACCTTCACTGCCGCAAGCGGTGACAACGACAACGACACCCTTTCGAACGAAACCGAGGAATCGCTAGGCACTAACGCCATCAATAGCGACAGTGACGGCGACATATTCCCCGACGCATGGGAACTCGTTCATGGAGGTTTTCAGCCCACCATCTATGACGACAAATGGGCCGACTACAACAATGACACTGAATCGAACTTTTGGGCGTGGTATGCCCCGCAAGCCAGAATCCCAGACACCGACGGCGATGGTCTCTCCGACGCGATCGAAGCACTCTTACAGACCAACCCAAACTCCAAAGACTCAGATGGCGACCTTTTCCCCGACGCATGGGAAGCCCGCTACGCAGGGTTCAACCCCAAAGTATCAAATGCCCTAGACGCGGATTCGGACGGCGACGGACTTTCTGATTTTGATGAGTTCATCTTTCACACAAACCCCAACAATCATGATACAGATGGTGATGGGACGAGTGACGGTGCCGAGGTCAACCAAGGCGGAAAACCTAACGACAGCAGTGATAATGGACAACCCCCTCCTCGCGAGCAAATGATTGCGCTCAAACTCGGAGTAGGCGATGTAAGTAGCAGCAATTCCGAGGACTATCATTTGATTGTAAAGCAACAAATGCCAGATCAATCGTGGCAAACCGTGCTCACTCATCGGTCCGGCGGGCGAGGGAAATACAAAGGAGAAACAACTTACAAGATTTTCCGTGTTGGCGAAACATACAGCTTTGAACTTGCCCACCAAAGCAGCGCGAACTCGACTCCTGATTATGATTATCGCGTTGTAGTTGCTAAAGACGACTCCACTAACGCCGCCGGCAACGTATTCGCCGCTATCAATGACCCAAATGATTACAACCAAGACGGTGACCCGAAGCCTGACGGCTTCTTGTGTGACCCAGAGCCAGATGTTCTTGAAAATAAGGGCACGACTACATCTCCAGATTGGAACGCAATTCAAATCAATGGGAACGACAAACCCGATACCACCGATAACTGGTCGGATCAACGAAAAAACGGTGGTCCGGGAGGCGTAATAGCTTCGGATGTCAATGGGGGGAAAAAGGCGTATCTCATCCCTGTGGAGATAGTATCCAGAGATAAGTTTCTCGCTGGAAGTTTCGAGATCCCATCAGGTTGGGACAGCCTTCAGATGGAGTTCTTGAGCTCGACAGAGAACCTCGGAAAATACGGGGATCTGCTAGGGGGCGGAGCGACGAAAATATACAATCGAGTCGAGGACATCATGAACGATGCGGACATCGCCGGAGGCGGACAACCATCAAATCAGAAAGTGTGGTTCGTACGAGACTCAGCAAGCAGCCGCAAAATCAATTACTACACTTGCTTTAACTCTGTTAGCGACGTGTTGATCAAATTTTATTTGAACGGAAGCAGCACCGCAACCACTTCGATTACTCACACCCTGAATCCGGCGGATGATTTCGCTGCTACCATTGCGTACGTGGACAATTGGGTGAAAGGCGGCTCATTCAACTGGCCAGTCATCGGAGGTCCTCCGACGACGGTGACGGCCGCACGTGCGCCATCTGTGGTGGCCTCCCTTGAGAATGGAATAAATAATCTCACGCGGGCCTGCCTCATTCCGTTCTTTAACGTCATCAATCAGGTCGAGGGCATGGCCGCAGTCGCCAACGGCCTTTTTGATGGCGTGAAAACGGGCCTTCAAGATGATTGGATGATGGTGCAACTCGTCAAACAGGGATTAGTCCTTGCTGGGAATTGGGCGGCGGCGGAAATCGAAACAGAATTGCTAAAATGGCAAAGTGACCCGCTCAAGCGCGCGGGTGAACTCAAGCAACTGGCCGACCGGATTTGCGAAGATCTTGTTTTCAAACCGCTTCAGCAGACCAGACAGGAACTGAGTACGTGGGAGGGATTCAAGACGAAGTCGTGGCAGGTATTAAAATGGACCACCCCGTATGGACTCGGGGCTCAGGTATGGACGGTGACGAAGAATAATTGGGGAACCGTAGTCGATGGGCTGACCAGTTGGGCCGACGATTTTAACGGACGGATGATGCAGGCTGCCGAAAAAGCCCATTGGGACAGCGTCCCATGGGCGAAAGATAAACTCCTCGCCGACATCAACAGTGCCACACGACAGTTTTCCTACACGTTTGGCTACACGTTTGGGTACATCAGCGAGCAAGTTGCTATCGGGTTTGTCACTGGCGGTGTTACAAAGCTGGCGCAGGTCGCCGCAAAGGGCGGGGTTTCCCTAGCCGCAAATTTGGCCAAGCGGACTGCCTTCACGGTCGCCGCCCGCGCTCATTTGCTCAAGAAATGGATGGCCAGTGCCGTTATAGGCGTCGAGCTGAGAATCGCCGTGGAACGTGGCTTGACCGAAGCAGCGCAAATCCCCCTTTCGGCAAGCATTAAAAACTCCGCCGCTGAGGTCATTGAGTCCGCATTGGCGAGAACTGGCTTTGATCGTGCCCAATTCGGCGTCAAGAACGTCATCGAAGAAATCTCCGAGGCGTTTTATTTAAAGAAGCTCTTTCAAACTCCCGGACGAGAAAGTCAATTCTGGCACCGCTTCGCGATATATTTCCAAGTCATGGGTGACAAAGCGACAGAGAATGCGTCGAAGGGCTGGGTGCGGGCTCACAGCCGGTCGCTGAAATTTAGCGGTGATGTCCTAGAGGAAGACAGAGCGGGGGATATTTTGGCTCTGTTTCGCACCGAAACCACCGCTGAAGGAAAAGAAGCACTTCGTAAGAGCTTGGATGATTTTGCAGTGAATACGAATCCCACCGCGATTCACCCAAATCTCAAGTTTATCGGAATCGAGACGGTTGCGGATAAAGGGTTTCGATATGCAGGAGACGTTGCTTGGCTGGAACAGCGAGGGTGGA
The DNA here is from genome assembly GCA_043755735.1 of Verrucomicrobiaceae bacterium. Lineage (GTDB taxonomy): Bacteria > Verrucomicrobiota > Verrucomicrobiia > Chthoniobacterales > Chthoniobacteraceae > SXWH01. The sequence continues at coordinate 4,093 of JAYUSJ010000133.1, forward strand.
GTTATCCTGCCCATCCCGGAGGCGGTTACTATTGCACATTCGATGAATTTGCGGATGCTGCAACTGCGCGTAATCGTCTACAATTACCAGTGGAAAATTCTGCAAGATTCAAAATCGAATTTGATATCGCGCCCGTGAAGGACAAGGCACTTGTGCCTTATGGTCGTCAGGACAACGCTCCTTGGTTTGAGGCAATTGCTCATGATTACCCCGAATTTGGGACTGGAGGAGGCACGCAGTTTCTCATTAAAGACTCAGAAATCTTAATCAAACGGGTCACAGATTTGGCAACGAATCCTCCAACCGTCATTTTCGTACGTTAAAATCATGTATAATAATTATTTAAAATCGGCAATCAATCGATATATGGATATTGGTCGTCAAACTCTAACCAAAGGCGAGATAGTTCAGTCATCCGGTGGCGACTTCCCATTGGCGGTTTTGAGTTTACAGTATTGGCAGGCAAAGGGATGGTTGACGATAGTATCCGATCCGGCTTCATCTGATAGTTCTGAAGTCTGTGTAAATCTTAAAAGCTACATAGACAACGATACCCCTTGGTCTGATCCATTGAGCGGTAAGATGTAATGTTGACACACAATGAGACATGACACACAATGATGACGCACAATGAGACACACTCAAAGTAGAGAAAACCGCTTGCGTATCTGTCGGATTTCCGGAGGAAACGGGGTCACGGAGGAAACGGGGTCAGAGGAAACGGGGTCAGGCGATAAAAAAGAAATAGACGAAGGTGTTGAGGGTGGGTATAGGAGGCGGATGGCACGAAGCATCCGAATCGAATACGCAGGTGGGATTTATCACGTGATGGCGCGAGGGAATCGGCGGGAAAACATCTATCTGGATGACGAAGACCGCCGTTTTTTCCTCGAGGAAACGGGGTCAGGCGACAAAAAAGAAATAGACGAAGGTGTTGAGGGCAGGTAGAGGAGGCGGATGGCACGAAGCATCCGAATCGAATACGCAGGAGGGATTTATCACGTGATGGCGCGAGGGAATCGGCGGGAAGACATCTATCTGGATGACGAGGACCGCCGTTTTTTCCTCGGGACGCTCGCAGAAGCGTGCGGGATGACGGGTTGGCGGGTGCATGCGTGGGTGTTGATGAGCAATCACTATCATCTGTGTATCGAAACGCCCGAGGCAAACTTGGTGACCGGGATGCAGTGGCTGCAAAACACGGTGACGCGACGATTTAATGTGCGACACCGGAAGTGGGGTCGGTTGTTCGGGGACCGGTATAAGGCAGTGCCGGTGGAGGGCGGGAGCGGATACGGGCGGGCCCTGCTGGACTACATTCACCTGAATCCGGTGCGGGCAGGGATCGTTTCCCCGAAACGAGGCCAGAGCGTGATGGACTACGCATGGAGCAGTGTCGCCGGAGGATACGCGTTGCCGCCGGAAAAGCGGGCGAAGTGGTTTTGTGCGGAGAAAGGATTGGAGGAGTTGGGGCTGCCGGATACGGCGGACGGGAGGCGGACGTATGTAGAGCATCTGGATAAAAGAGCAGTCGCCGAGGGAATGAGGAAAGCTGGAGTTCCGGCGACGGACGCAGAGATGGATCGGCGCTGCAGCCACTTGCGCAGAGGATGGTATTGGGGGAGCCAGGAATTTGCGGAAAAGCTGATGAAGATACTCGGAAAGAAGGTCGGCAAAGAGACGGCGCAAACCCACCGGAGTGCGCCAGCAAACAAGGCGCACGGAGAGAAGGCGGCGGAATCGCTGATAGAAGGCGGGCTGGAAGCGGGCGGACTGAGCCTGACGGAAATGAAGAAGCTCACGGGAGGCGACGCAAGAAAGGCGGCGATGGCCGAGTTGGGGCTGCCCGATACGGCGGACGGGAGGCGGAGATATGTCGAGCATCTGGATAAAAGAGCTGTCGCCGAGGGAATGAAGAAAGCTGGAGTTCC
>JAYUSJ010000134.1:0-6022 GCA_043755735.1 Verrucomicrobiaceae bacterium
GCGCGAGTGTGTCGAGCAATTCCTCGTGCGACGGCGCATCGCCCTGCAATCCGAAGTTCTCTTGCGTGGCCACGATGCCGTTTCCGAAACACTGCATCCAGAGGCGATTCACGGCGACGCGGGACACGAGCGGATTCTTTGGGTCCGTCATCCATTGCGCGAGGCCGAGACGGTTCTTTGGCGCTTTCGGATCGAGAGGCATCACGGCTGAAGGCGGCGCGGGCTGAACCGGGCGCTTGGGGTCCGGCGAGGCGTAGTCGCCGCGCGTCAGGACGTAGAATTGCCGGGGATGCGGCGAGTCTTTCATGACCATGATCAGCGGGATCTGCTTGAGATAGTCATCCTCCAGATTCTTCCTTGCCGCGATGATTGCCTGCCGTGCTTTCGCCACTTCGTCATCCACGCGAGCGAGCCAGTGTTCACGCACTGTAGCCTTCGCCGATGCGTCGCCGGACTTTGCGGATTTGAGCGCAGCGTCGATCGCCGGAGCGTGCAAATTTGCCACTTCCAGCGGCGACAGCGTCAGTTGGAAAACTTTCAATTCATCGATCAGACCATTCGCAAACCCGCGGTCGTCGCGCGGCCTTGCACCCAGTCGCATGACGTCGGTCTTGATGCTCTTGTCCAAATGATCGTGTCGCACCGGCGCTGCCACCGGCTTGCCGTCGTAATAGAGTTTGAGCCCCGCCGCTGACGATGAGCCGTCGTAAGTCACGGTGACATCTACCCATTTACCCACTGGGAAATCCTCCTGCGTCTCTACCGATGCCGCGCAGCCCGGCCACAGATGGATGCAGCTCCAGCGCAGCTTCCCATTTTCTAGCAGGAGCTCGAATCCCGACGCGTCCGCCATCTGCGAAAACATCGCCGGGCCGGTATGGAAAACCAGCGCGCGCTCCTTTCGCTCCGGTGAAAAGAGCCGCAACGACACGCTCAATGGCTGGTGCCGGGTGATGCCCTTCACGCCGTCGAGCTGCAGCACCGTGTCGCCGTCGAACTGCATCGCGCCTGCGACAACGCCGGGCATCGCGGTGAGCTTGCCACCGGACATCGTCGCCGCCGCAGCGCCCGGCACCGCGTTCGGCAACTTTCCGTCCACGATTGCGTCGAGCGTAAAATAGTCCGAGGGCACCGGCGCCGTGAGCGTCGCAGTGGCAGCAAGCCATTGCTCAAACGCCGCGTCGCGCCCGGCCAGCATGGTTTTCTCCGACGCGACGGCCGCCGCGAGATGCGCCCGGCGTTTCTCAATTTCCGCAGTGTGCTTCGGCTCAATCAGCCGCATCGAAGGCTCAGGCGCGGTCGTGGAAAGCGAGTAAGGATAAAGCCCGCACTCGTCGATCTGCCCGAACATCGCGCACATGCTGTAGTAGTCCGATTGCGGCAACGGGTCGTATTTGTGATCGTGGCATTTGCTGCACTCCATCGTCAGTCCGAGAAACGCGGTGCCCGTCGTGTGGACGCGGTCCGACACATACTCCTGGCGAAACTCCTGCTCGATCGAACCACCCTCCTGCGTCTGCCGGTGGAGACGATTAAACGTCGTCGCCAGCGTCTGTTCGGTCGTCGCGTTTGGCAGCAAGTCACCCGCAGTTTGCCACGTCACGAACTGGTCGTAGGGTAGGTTTTTGTTGAAAGCACCAATCACCCAATCGCGCCACGGCCACACGAAGCAAGCGTTGTCCGACTGATACCCATACGTATCCGCAAACCGTGCGACATCCATCCAATCCTGCGCCATCCGCTCGCCATAGCGCGGCGAAGCGAGCAACGCGTCCACCTGTTTCTCGTATGCGTTCGGTGCGGTGTCGGCGGCAAAAGCCGCGAGTTGCTCCGGCGACGGTGGGAGCCCAGTGAGAACGAACGAAACTCGACGCAGCAAAGCCGAACGGTCGGCCTCCGGATTGGGCGTGAGATTCTGTGCCTCCAGCGCGTTGAGCACAAAGCGGTCTATGTCGTCCTTCACCCACGCCGCGCCTTTCACCGCCGGAGCCTGGTGCTTGACCGGCGCAATAAATGCCCAGTGGTTTGCGTAAACCGCGCCCTCATCTATCCAGCGCACCAGCACTGCGCGCTCCGCTTCGGTCAGCGGGCGATTCAGCTTTGGCGGAGGCATAATCTCCTCTTCGTCCGTGCTGTGAATGCGCTCAAACACAGTGCTCTCCTTCGATTTTCCCGGCACCACGGCGCGGTCCCCGCTTTTCAAAACCGCCGTCGCCCCTTCAAACGTATCGAGCCGCAACCCCGCCTTGCGCTTCTCCCCGTCGGGCCCATGACACGCAAAGCAGCGGTCCGACAAAATCGGCCGCACATCGCGGCTGTAATCAACCGCTCCCAGCAAAAACGGGCCGGACAAAAAGACAGACAGAGCAAAAGCGTGACGAAGCATGGTAACGAAAGACTGCCATGAGCAACCCACGCCGACCAATTTATTTAGGGGCCGCACTCCATCACATTGCCCTTCCGCGCCACGGCGTGAAAATATCGGAGGTGGTGGTAGTTGAGCCGTTCACTGGTCTGAACGGCGGATTCCATAAAACCTCATGATTGATGCGAGTATGTGTATTTGTCGAATACGGATAGAACGGCGAAGCTGGGGCCGTCATGAAGTTCATCACTATTAAACTGCCAACAAAAACGCGCCCGGCGCGGACCAAGCCCGCTCAATAATACCATGCCCGCACAGGCCGCGACGTCGAGCGCACGGGACTGAATCACCAGCAAACCAGAAACCAATAGACAACTACTGAACCAATGAAAAAACCAAACGCTACGCTCGCTTCCTACATGAACTACGTCTCCGAAGAGGGACTCAATCTTGATCGCTTTGTCGAACACGGCGCACGGATGCTCGGGTCGGCCGAATCTGCGAATCTAAAAGAGGGACTCGCCGAACTTCACGCAAAGATCAGCACCGTGCGCGGCGAACTTCCACGACTCGCTCTGCAACTCGAGTTCCTCGTGGGCTACTTTGAGTCGAGCCCGTGGAGTCCAGGCGACAAGGTCCGAAACGAGACAATTTTCGCGCTTCACTATGCTGCGAAAGATACGGACTTGATGCCGGATGACATGCCGGAGGTCGGCTACCTCGACGACGCCGCTGTCGTCGAAAGCGTGCTTTCCCGGCATGGCGATGCCTTCGAGCAGTTCTGCGCTGGGAAAGGCATTGATTGGACCGCGGTGAAACCCGAACCCGCCGAGTAAAAAACTTTGCCGTGCTCTGGCTGCGCATGGAGTAGCCATGCGAAGCCATTTGCGTGGCTCACGGACATTCCCATTTTTCGCACACACATATTTTTTAATGACTGATAATCTCTGGCTCTGGATCGGCTTCAACCTCTTCGTCCTCTTCATGCTCGCCCTCGACCTCGGCGTCTTCCATCGGAAGTCGCATGTCGTAACTTTCAAGGAGTCGATGGCGTGGACCGTCGTCTGGGTCACACTCGCTCTCATCTTCAACGTTGGCATTTACCACTACATGGGGCCGCAGAAGGGGCTCGAGTTTTTCACCGGCTACGTGATCGAGAAGTCGCTCAGTGTGGATAACGTCTTCGTCTTCGCGCTGCTCTTTTCCTACTTCGCAGTGCCGCAGCTCTATCAACATAAGGTGCTCTTCTGGGGTATCCTTGGAGCGCTGGTGATGCGTGCGATTATGATCTTCCTCGGTGCCGCGCTTATCGAGCGCTTCACGTGGATCATCTACGTCTTCGGCGCGTTCCTTATCCTTACGGGCGTAAAGATGATCGTGAAACGCGAGGAGGAAATCCACCCGGAGCGTAATCCACTGGTCCGCTGGTTCAAGAAACTGATGCCGGTGACCAACGACTATCGCGGCGACAAGTTCTTCGTGCGGGAAAACGGCGTCCGCATGGCCACCCCGCTTTTTGTGGTGCTGCTGCTCGTCGAGTTCTCCGACCTCATCTTCGCGGTCGATTCCATCCCCGCAATCTTCGCGGTCACCAAGGATCCGTTCATCGTCTATACCTCGAATGTCTTCGCTATCCTCGGTCTGCGCTCGCTCTACTTCGCTCTCGCTGGGGTGATGGATAAATTCCACTACCTCAAAATCGGTCTGGGTGTCGTGCTGGCCTTCGTCGGCGTGAAGATGCTGCTCGGGCACACGCCTTATAAAATCGACACGCTCGTCTCGCTCGGCGTGATTGTCGGAGTGCTTGCGGCCTCGGTTCTCTTGTCGCTTTTGCGGCCCAAGAAGGCGGTGATGCACATTGGCCATGCGCGGGGGATAACCCCGGAGCAACGTTGATGGGAGTAGTCCTCGTCGAGATACTTATCGTGATTGCGCTGTTTATCGCCAATGGAGTTTTCAGGTTTGCTGCACTCCTCGGCGTGGCTGTTGCGCCGCCCGCCGACGACGGGAGCGCGACTCTCGCCGCGTTTGTCGGCGACCAGATCGCAGGCCACCCGCGCGAAGGCGATTGCTACACCCGCGCCGACTTTCGCTTCGAGATCATCGACATGGATCGCACCTCCGTGGACGAGATTCTTATAGAGCGCGCCTTGGAACCTCTGCCCACCGAAACTTCAGCCACAGCCGAATGAAAAACCTAGCCCAACGCATCGTCGATTCCAAGGCATTCCGCGCAATCATCATCGCGGTGATTCTCCTCGCCGGCGTGCTCGCTGGCGTGGAAACCAGTGCCGCCATGCTCGCGCGACACGGCGCTTTGCTGCACGCGCTCGACTTGACGGTGCTCACGATCTTCATCATCGAAATCGTGCTGAAGCTCGCTTCCCACGGACGCCGCCCGCTCGACTACTTCCGCGACGGCTGGAACGTCTTCGACTTCGCCATCGTCGCAGTCTGCTTGTTGCCCGTCGGCGGGCCCTTCGCTGCAGTGTTGCGGCTCGTCCGCACGCTGCGTCTGCTCAGGCTTGTCTCAGCGCTTCCGAAGCTGCAAATCCTCGTTGGCGCACTCATCAAGAGCCTGAGCTCCATGGGCTATGTCGGGCTGCTCCTCGGGCTGATTTTCTACATCTATGCAGTCACCGGAGTTCACTTGTTTGGGAAAGTATCGCCCGAGTATTTTGGGAGCCTGCCAGCCGCGCTGCTCTCGCTCTTCCAAATGATCACGCTCGATGACTGGAGGACCATGTACGACGGCGCGCAAGTCGCAGCGCCTTTCGCCGCCACACCATACTTTGTCAGCTTCATCCTGCTCGGCACGATGATTATGCTAAATCTCTTCATCGGCATCGTCATGAACAGTATGGCCGAGATGCACACCGAACTCGACGACTTGAAGGAAGCAGCCCGCTCCACTGCGGAAAAAGGCAGCGTCCTTAGCGACGTAACCGCGCTCGACCAGCAGCTCGCAGCATTGCGCTCCCAACTCGATGCGCTCCGCGCAAAACTTTCACAAACTCCACAATGAAAACGAAACACTGGCTCCTCACGCTCTGGGTGCTCATCGTCTTCGCGCTCCATCAGGATTTTTGGAACTGGACTAAGGCCGCCCCGCTGCTCTTTGGCCTGCTGCCACCGGGGCTGACTTATCACCTCGGGTACTCCGTGCTCGCCGCGATCCCTATGGCGCTGCTCGTCCGCTTTGCATGGCCCGCACATCTCGAGAACCGCGGTCGCGCCTTCGAACGTATCGAGCCGCAATCCCGCCTTTCGCTTCTCGCCATCCCGCCCGTGACACGCGAACCAGCGGTCCGACCAAATCGGCCACACCTCGCGACTGAAGTTCACCACCGACGACCAATTTATTTAGGGGCGGGGCTCCATCCCCGAGCGGGGTGTGGTGAAGTCTGAGAATCTTGGTGCGAACCATCCGGCGTTGGGATTGAATGGTCATGGTAAGTTGCGAACGGCTTTGGCCTTGTCCTTCTACACGCTACACATCTCGAAATTCATGACGCCTCATCACACATCCACTTTGCTCGCTGCGGTTCTGGCGGCTTCCGCGCTTCCGGCTTCTGCGGAGCCGCGGTCGTTTAATAAGGACATCCGTCCGATTCTCTCGGACAAGTGTTTCGCGTGTCACGGAATCGATGCGGCGCA
>JAYUSJ010000135.1:0-6018 GCA_043755735.1 Verrucomicrobiaceae bacterium
GTCCGCGAGCCCGGAGCGCACCGGCGATCTGGAAGGCTCGGAGTTCGTAGCCGCCGTCGAAGTCGGGGGGGCATTTGTTGGTGATGAGGAGTATCCGCAGAGGCATCAGGCGGGCAACGTAATGGGTTGTCCACGGAAGGCACGGAAGGTCACGGAAACCAATCCACACCTAAAATCGAAACTCTCCCAGATAGAAACCCGCGTTGCATTCGCAAGCACCACTTTCCGTGTTCTTCCGTGTCTTCCGTGGATAGCAACTTACGACGTATGAGCCTGCCCGTCGCCATCCTCGCTGGCGGCCTCGCCACACGGCTGCGGCCCATCACGGAGACGATCCCGAAGTCGCTCGTCCACGTCGCGGGCGAGCCGTTTATGTCGCATCAACTGCGGATGCTGAAGGCGCAGGGCGTCACCCGCGCAGTCCTGTGCATCGGCCATCTCGGCGAGCGGATCGAGGCGGAATACGGCGACGGAGCAGGGTGGGGGATCGAGCTTTCTTACTCCTACGACGGCCCGCGTCAGCTCGGCACCGGCGGCGCACTACGGCAGTCGCTCCCGCTGCTCGGTGACGAGTTTTTTGTCCTCTACGGCGACTCCTATTTGCCCATCGAGTATCGCGCTGTGGAGGCCGCATGGCGGGCGAGCGCGCAGCCTGCGCTGATGACCGTCTTTCGGAACGAGGGCGCGTGGGACACGAGCAATGTCGAGTTCGCCGCCGGGCGAATCCTCCGCTACGATAAAAAGGAACGCACTCCCGCGATGCTGCACATCGACTACGGGCTCTCCATTTTTACCAGCGCCACATTTGCCGGACGCCCGGAGGCCTTTGATCTCTCCGAGATTCAGCGCGACTTAGTCATTGCCGGGAAAATGGCAGGTTTCGAGTCGAGCCACCGCTTCTACGAGATGGGTTCGCACGCAGGCTTGGCGGAGTTGGAGGCGTTTCTCGCTCGCAAATGAGAAGAAAATGCAAATGCTGTAAATTTAGCACTTGTGTATTTTTTGGAAATCATCTAACACCGCGTCGCAATTTATGAACAACGTCACTTTCACCGGCACAATCCTTGCAGCGATCCTGCTGCTCACCGCCTGCGATCCTCAGCCAGCGCGTAACAAACCTTCGCGTGGCAATCCCAACACTCGTGATCCCGGAGCGGTAGTCGAGGGCACGGAACCCAAAACGCCAAAGGTTGAAACTCCCAAGCCCCCGACGAATGAAATCGAAGAGCCCGCACCAGTCGTGGAGCGCACGACGAAGCCAGTGCCGCCGCCAGTGCCAAATCCTGAATACGGCAAGAAATCCGAAGGAAAGCCCGGCTTCATCGAGAGCCCGTATGCGCCCGGAAAATTGATCGACGTTCGCGGTCTGCCGCCCGGCACCGAGATCGAGTGCCCCTATACTCGTCGCCCGCTGCTCGTTCCGTAATCGCAGTCATTTCGATGTGAACTTTTACCCGGCTTGTAGCGTGCGCGCTGCAAGCCGGGTTTCTTTTTTAAGCTATGCGCAAAATCGCTATCTTCGGCCCCGGCCTGCTCGGCGGCTCCATCGCGCTGAAACTCCGCGCGCTCGGTGGCTGGCACATCGGCCTGTGGGCGCGTCGCGCTGCTGCGCTCGACGAACTGCGAGCGCGCGGCCTCGCCGATCTCGTCTCCAGCGACATCGAGGAAATCGCTGGCGACGCCGATCTCGTCGTCCTGTGCGTTCCCATTGAGGCGATGGGCGCGCTTGCGCGAGAAATCGCCCGCTTTATCCCATCGCGCTGCATCGTCACCGATGTCGGTAGTGTGAAAGGCTGCGTGGATGCGGAACTCGCCCCCATCTTCGCGGGGAAGTGCCGCTATGTCGGCAGTCACCCCATGGCTGGAAAAGCGGAGGCCGGCCTCTCTGCCGCCGAGGCTGGGCTCTTTGCGGGCGCAAACTGCATCATCACCACGCCCGACGCAGACGTGCAGACATTTTGGGAAGCACTCGGTTGCCGCGTCGTCACGATGAGCGCGCGGGAGCACGATGAATGTGTCGCTTTGATCAGCCACCTCCCTCATGTCGTCGCGGGAAACCTCGTTCGCGCCGTCGCGGAGAAAAAAGCTCGGGCATTTGAAGTCGTAGGCCCCGGCTTCCGCGACACCACCCGCGTCGCCAGCGGCCCACCCGAGCTATGGACGGGCATCCTGCAAGCCAACCGCGCCGCCGTCCTCGACGCTCTCGACGCGATGCTGGCGAAGCTCACCGACTTCCGCCAAATCCTCGCCCAAACGGGCAACGAAGAGCAACTCCATCAAGCCCTCGCCGAAGCAAAGCGGACCCGCGACAGTATCTGGCCAGTCCCGCCAAAATAATACCCCCGTTGTTTTGCGTCCTTCCGCCTGACTTTATTTCAGCGAAAGCAGATAAGCGAAGAGGTCGCTCACTTGCTGGTCGTTCATCCCCGCGAGCAGGCCCTCGGGCATGAGCGAGCGGCGGAGGTAGCTCGTTTTCACGATGTTCTTTTTCGGGATGCGCTGGTCGGCGGCTCCGGCGAGGCGGATGACTACGGCGTCCTTGTCTTCGCTCACGAAATACGCATCGAGCACCGAGCCGTCGCGCTGCTCCACGCGGAAAATACGGTAGCCGCTTTCCATGGCTGCGTTCGGTGTGAGGATGTTGCGCAAAATCGCCTCGCTTCCCATCGCGCCGACGCCGCTGAGATTTGGCCCGATCTGGCCGCCCGCGTTTCCAAATAGGTGGCACGCCTGACACATCGCGGCGGCGACTTTGCCGCGCTCTTTGTCGCCGGGTTTCGCAGCGAGCGCGCGGTATTTGGCAAAGTCAGCGTCGAGCTTCGCGGCGGCGTCTGCGGCGAGCACGGGCGGCAGATCGCTGGTCTTTACGATCTTTGCGCCAGCGCCGAGCTTTTGAGTCGAGAGAGCGGGCAACTCGGACTGAGCCGCCCGATCGAAAGTCGCGCGAATCTGATCCGCTGTCCGCTCGCTCTTCCAAATGCGAAACTCCGCGAGTTGGCCTTTGAACCCGCCGGGCGAGCTGGTCCAGCCGATGACTGGATTCTCGATCTTCTCTGCGGAGGTCTTGGTGCCGGTCGCGTTGAGTTCGCCGTCGATGTAAATCTTCCATTTGCCAGCGGCGTCGCGGGTCGCGGCGATGTGCTGCCACATTCCGGGGACGGTCGCCTTTTTCGCCACGGCGACATCGGCCAGTGGCGCGAAGACATACACTCGGAAATTGCCGCCGAAGAAGTTCATATCGAGCCTGCCCGGCGCGCCGAGAATGCCGTCGGCATTGCTGATTCCTTCGTCGAGTTTCACCCATGTCTCCACGGTGAATGCGCCTTCGAGCGTGAGCCCGGTTTCGATGGTCGCGTTCTCGCTGCCATCCAGCGCGAGCACGGGGCGGAACAGCGAGCCGAGGCTATCAACGAGCTTCGCAAGCTCCGGGTCTTTGTCGCCGAGCACGGCGAGCAGGCGGTCGAGCGTTGCGGCGTCGATGTCGGCTTTCACGGCTGCGCTCGCAACCACAGCGGAAGCACCGGCTTTGGTGGTGGTGAGCTTATCGAGCGCGAGGCGGCGCTGAGCAGGAGCAAGCTTCGGATAAAGCGCGAGCACTCGGGCCGGAGCGTCGGCAGCCTTGGAACCGGCGAGCGCCGCGAGGGCTTCGTCGCGAACGAGCGGGTCTTTGGATTCCACGACGAGCTTTTCAAAGAGCTCGGCCTTCGCACTGCCCATTTCGCCCAGCGCACGGAGCGCCATCAGCGCAGATGTGTCGCTGCCCGCAAGCGCCACGAGTGCGGGCTCGGCGGCAGAAATCTTGAATGCACCCGCGAGCTTCACGCCACTCTCGATTTGCGCGGCGTCCTTGCTGGCGAGCAGCTTCGTCGCGGCATCGGCGACGAGTGGCGCGAGTTTCGCGGGGTCGAGCTTGGCGCGGAGTTCGAGCAGCGCACTCAGCACGCCGGGCGCAGTGGCGGGATTTCCCAGCGTGGCCTTCACGGCATCCGCGACACCCGGTTCATCGAGAAACTGCACAAGGCGGAGAATCTCCTCTTTCGCAGGCGGACGCGTGAGTTGCGGCAGCAGCGCGGCGACACGCGGCGCACTCGCCTTTGGCTCCAGCGCGAGCGAGGCGAGCAGGCGGGCTTCGAGAGGGAGTTTCTTGGCGTCGTCCGTTTCGAGAAACTTCGCGACCGCGTCGGGATGCCGCTCAAGGAACATGCGGACGAGGAACCGCTCGTATTCCCGCTCGTAGGCCTCGCCGACTTTGATGATCTTGTTGCCGTGGGAGGCTTTGGCGGCGGGCTCGGCGAGGGATGGGCGAGAATAAGAAATCAGTTCGGCGAAACTTACGTTAATCCAGCGTTGTGCCCGGCTCCTCTCTTCGTCCGACTTTGCTCCATTGAGCCCAATAATTTCGGCGTTCGCTTGAGCAGCGAGCATCCGAATTGATGCCGCGATGACTTCTGTGTCTGATTCACCGTCGGGGAGCATCAAACCCGGACTGAATGCAGATTTGACAGTCTCGGCGTTAATCTTCGTGGGATCCGCGAATTCGACGCGAAGTGCATTCTCCCATACACGCACAAGTTCCCGGCGAACATTCCGGTTTTTGTCGTTTAAATACGGCTTCAAAGCGCGGACTGTTTGCAACCCGTAACCGCTCAGTTCATCGAGTGCCCAGAGTGCGCCAATCCTTGCCGCATCATTCTTCCCGCTCGCGACAACCTCCGTCAGCTTCGGCGCCAACTCCTTCATCCCCCTATCCCCAATCGCCTGCCACGCCATGTGATGCTGCGCAGTGGACGCACCACCAAGCTTCGCGATCAACTCATCCCCGCTCAGCTTCGTGAAATCCGGCACTTCCATCGGTGCCTTGCCCTTCGGCTTGATGCGCCAGATGCGGCCTCGCGTTTTGTCACGGTCGGGGTGATTGCGGGGGACTTCGTTGTGCGAGATGATTTTGTTGTACCAGTCCACCACATACACGCAGCCATCCGGCGCGAGCGTCGTCGCCACGGGGCGGAACCACGAGTCGGTCGTCTCCACGACATCCGCGAGTTTCTCCAACTTCCAGCGCGGGCCGTCGCGGTGCATTTTGATCGTCTGGATGCGGTTAGTGATCGGGTTCGCCACGAGCATCACATCGCGCCAGCCATCGGGGAAAATCCCGTCTTTATCCGTGAGCGCGAGCCCGCTCAGCCCCGAGCCGCCCATGCGAAACTCGGCCTGCGGCGGGAAGTCCGGCTGATAGCTCTTTTTCAGCGCCTCCATGCCGCCGGGATAATACGCGTATTCGTGAAACGGCATCACCGGATACCCGTAGTCGTTTGCCTCCTGGATAAATGTCTCGCCCTCCGCCGTCATCGCGAGGCCCCAGATATTGTTCGGGCCGGTGCTCGTGACTTCAAACTGGCTGCCATCCGGACGCATCTTCGCCATCGAGCACTTCGGCCAATCCACCGCTTTCGGGTCGCCCGGCTTCACCGGCTTGCTGTTATTAAAAAGACCCTGCGCCATCCAAATCCACCCGCCCGGCGCGCGCGTGAATTGATGCGGGAAAAGATGCGAATCCTGCACACCCATGCCCGTCAAAATCACGTCGCGTTTGTCGCTTTTTCCGTCGCCATCCGTGTCGCGGAGGAACACCAAATCCGGACCGTGCTGCACGTAGCAGCCGTCCTTGTAAGGCAAGATGCCCAGCGGAATCGCCAGCCCGTCGGCAAACACGCGCGGCTTGGAGACAAAGCCCGTCGGCGACTTCGGGTCGCGGTCGTAAATGAGGATCTTGTCCTTCGCGCGGCTCTTGTAGAGCGCGGCGGCGGCGGCGGCGTTTTCATTTCCATCCACCGGATACTCCAGCGCCGTCATCGTCCACATCGCGCCCTTCGCATCGAAATACACCGCCACAAATTTCCCCACGCCTTCCTCCGGGATCTCGCTCGCGATGAGGTCCATCTCCAGACCCTCGGGCAGCTTGAAAGTCGCGAGTTGCTCCGCCGGAGTCTTCGGATCGTTTGGAGTTCCGCCTTTAGG
>JAYUSJ010000136.1:0-20326 GCA_043755735.1 Verrucomicrobiaceae bacterium
TGCGACGAGGGCGTCGCAGCTACGTCGCGGCATTCGCTCGGGAACATCTGTTTATTTGTGAAAGATGGTCTCGCACATCTGTCACGCCTTTCCAAAAAAACAAAGCCGCAGAGCCGGAACCGCAACCAGCCTCAAATCAAGGCAGCATCAGCACTCCAACCCGTTCCGAGGGGATATCCGCCGCGACAGATTTTCAATCCTGAGGTCTTCGACGTCCAATTCCTTCGCGGGGAAATTGCACAGCGCTCTCCGTACACACGACTTTGATACTCAGCGTGCTTCCGGTGCGTTGTCCGCGCTGCCCGCACCGGTGACAAAGGAAAACGAGTGCGATGGCCCAACGTTCGGACCCGTCGCTGCGAGGGTTCCCACAGTCGCCCTGGGGCGTTGTTTTCATTGATGTTGTTCGGCGTGACAACGATGTTCGTCGGAACAGCAGTCGGGAGCGCGCTGATAATCATGTTCGCGCCGAATTACTTCGGGCCCGTTCCGCCGTGGTCCACCGGGCGGGAGATAACGGCCCCTTCCACGAATCGCGCGGAGTCGAAATGAATCAATGCACTCTCCGTAAAGCCCGGCGCGTCCTCTGAAGTCTCATCCACGTTGTTGGCCAAGGCCCCGATGTAGTAAGTCTCCCCAGCCACCAATGTCACCGGACTGGCCAGCGCATGAAAACGGAATACACCCGTCAGCAGGTCGAGTTTGGGCGTTGCGAGGGTTCAGAAAGTGTCTCTCCAAAAAGTCCTCAGCGCGCGGGCCATCGCAGTGCTCAAATTCCCACAAGCAGAATTAACAGAAAACTAACCGTCCTCGTCTCACATGAACTGTTGGAGAAGCGAACAGAGCGCGATTGTGAATGGAGATTCCACATAAGGAACAGGTTAGCCAAACGGAGGCACCTCGGGCCTTGACCCTTACTACTTTCTATCGCTCCGCTGTGGGGATGATTGAAGCGCCCACGCCTCATGCGCCCCGCACTCACGCTGCTAAACAAACGAAATCGCAGCAATGAGGCTTCGCGCCTGAATGTTCAGATAGTTATTGAACTTCAGAAACGTATACATCTGGTTCAGTGTCATCCAGATATACCGCTCCGGCAGTTCCGCGGGGAGCGAATCGTCGGCCATTACCAGCATATTGCGGTTTTGCTCGCGGAAAAAACGCCCCCCTTCCTCCGATTGCAGGGTATCGAAAATGACCTGCTCTTTTCGCGCTTTCAGAACAAAGTCCAGGAACGGAAGGGCGCCCTCCGCAGTTTGCCGGTAGTTCCCCGTGAGGCACTGCACGGTGGGGGCAAACTCGATGATGTCGTGATTGCCGCACTCGAGCTTGGCCTGCACGGCGAAATGGAGAATACCGTCGATTTCTTTGCAGACGAATGCGCAAAGGCCCTCCTGCGCGGGCTCCACCATAGGCTGACTCCAGCGCTGCACCTCCCGGTTGCCGATCTCGACATCGACGGCTATGATCTTGAAATACTTCCCCTCGCAGTGACGAAGCTCGCTATCGGTGATCTCCCAGCCCCGCAGCCCCTTGAGCGGGATCCGTTCGATGTCGAGGTCGAACGTGCTTTTGAGATGGGTGAGCAACGTGATGATTTCCTCCACGGTATGCCGCGCGTGGTCCTTGGTCAGGGCGGATTTCAAAAATGCCTTCTTTACCTCGCTGTCCGCTTTTTCCACGGCGAAGAAATTGAATAACTCAACGACTTCCGGACTGTAATCACCAAACGGGATGCCGGAAATGACGGTCCGGGTGTCCATGTTGATGAGGTTATCGTACTGCATGAGGCACTTGAGCTGGCCGAGCGTGAGCCAGACGAAGTTGTCGTAAACCGGAATTTCCTCGTCGATCTTGATGATGATGTTGCGGTTTCGCTTTCGCAAAAAGCGCGCGCCTTGCTCCGACTGGAGCTGGTCGAGGAGGATCTGGCCGGGCTTTGCGTTCTGGAAGTATTCGAGGTAAGCTGGCTTCCTTCCTTTGTGGACCTGCGAGTAGTTGCTCCGCGTGGCCTGAAGCGTCGGCGAAAGCTGGACGTGATTCACGTTCCCCGGCTCGATTTTTGCCTGGAGGAGAAAATGCAGCACACCGCCGATTTCGCGGGTGATAAACCCGAGGTAGCCTATTTCCGGCTGGTTGATGATCGGCTGCTCCCACTCCGCCACCCTGCCCCAATTCGTCCGGATACGAATTCCCTCGATGGAGAAAAACTTACCCGATTCGTGCCGCAGCGCGCCGGTTTCCGCGTCCTGTTTCCACAGCGCCATGTCGGCAAACCGCGTCTTGCGCACCTTCACTTGCACGGCCCGGTTTTGTTCCTCCAGCCACGCCACGACTTTGGGCAGCGGCATGACGCCGCTATCAAGAGTGAAGGCGCTCTTCAAGTAGTGGAACTGGTTGGTCTTAAGCGGTGCGTTGGAAATCATGCGGTCGGCGGTTCATGAGGGGCCTCATGCATAGAACGGGGGGTGCCTCAGCGCAAGCCCACCGGTTTTGAACATGGCGGCTTTGTCAGACAAATGGCCCGAATATTGCAGACAATGGGCATCATCACGATGCCGGCAACACCACCCGTAGCAGAGGAAAAAGCAGCAGGAGCCGCTCCAGAGGCAGCTCCGCAAGGCGGTGTCGCGCCGCTAAAGCCCGGCCGGGCAGCGCGGGCGGAAGTCGCTTTCAAGGAATGGCTTAAACACAAGCCGATTCACACAAAACTGAAACTGGTGATCATGATCGTCTGCAACGCCACGCTCCTGGTGGCTGCGATGATCTTTTTCACCTACGATGTCATCAGTGAAATATCCCGGCTGCACGCTTCCTCCGCTGCGCTCGGAGAAGTCACAGGGTCCAATTGCCGCGCTGCGCTTGCCGGGGCAGACAAGCTCTCCGCTGCGGCCCTCGTGAATTCGGTGATGACCCAGCCAAACGTAGTCGGGGCCGCGCTTTACCAGCTCGATGGGAACATTCTCGCAAAGACCGGGCGTTCGTCCCTCAGCCTCTCCCAAAAAGGATCCATGGCTGCCGGGCCGGCCACGACGTTTTCCATCGGCCGGGTCCACCATGTGGAGCCGGTTTTCGAAAATGGAAAGCGCCTCGGGACACTCGTCATCGAGTCTGACATGCGCTCCTTTTACGGCCGGGGAAAGAGCTACGCAATCGCGACCATTGCCATCCTGTTGATCGCTGCTTTTTCGGGTCGGTGGCTCACATCAAGAATCGGCGGCGTCATCGTCGAGCCCGTAGTAGAACTCTCAAACGTCGCGAAAGCCGTCGCCACAACCGCAGACTACGGCCTGCGGGCAAAAAAGCTCGGCGACGACGAAGTGGGGCAGCTCGTCGAGCATTTCAATACGATGCTTGGCGAAGTGCAAAAGCGCGACGAGGCCATCACCCTCGCGCAGCTCGAACTGGAAAACAAAGTCCTGGAGCGCACCAGCGAATTGAACGATCGCGTTGAAGAGGGAAAACGGAACCAGGAGCTCAGTCGGGAGAACGAAACCCGCTACCGCAACCTTTTCGAAAGCAACCCGATGCCGATGTTCGTCATGGATCTGGAGACGCTGGCATTCGTGGCGGTCAACAATGCCGCGATGAAGCACTACGGCTATTCGCAAGAGGAATTCCTGAGCATGTCGCTCCCCGCCATCACGGTCGGAGCAGAGCCCACCGTGGTCATCCGCGCATTCCGCAGCAGCGCCAAATCGTTCAACGCCGGCGAATGGAAACATCGCAGGAAATCTGCGCCGAACATCGAAGTGGAAATCGTCGCCCACGCGATTCTCTACTCCGGAAAAGTGGCCAAGATCATCCTGGCAAATGATGTCACCGCACGAAATGAGACGCAGCGGCAGGTGGAGGAACTCCACCGCAAGCTGGTGGAAACGTCCCGGCAAGCCGGCATGGCCGAAGTGGCCACGGGCGTTTTGCACAACGTGGGCAACGTCCTCAACAGCGTCAACGTATCCGCAACGGTTCTCGCCGACAGCGTGAAACAAACCAAGGCTACGAGTCTGAAGCGGGTCGTCAGCCTGCTCGAAGCAAACAAGTCGGACCTCGTCGCATTTTTCTCGCCCGGCGGGAAAGGGCAGATGCTGCCCGGCTATCTCGCCACCTTAAACGACCAGATCGGGCTGGAGCAGGACTCTCGCCTCGCCGAACTCGCACAACTCACCAGAAACATCGCACACATCAAAGACATCGTGGCGATGCAGCAGAACTACGCAAAGGTGACGGGCGTCCTCGAGAATCACCCGCCGCGCGTGCTCGTGGATGAAGCGCTCCAACTGTCCTCCGCCGAGAACAAGCGACTCGAAGTCGCCGTGGAATTAGCGTCCCCGGCTGACCTTCCGGATGTCTTTGTCGATCGTCATCAGGTGATGCAAATCCTGGTGAACCTGCTGACCAACGCCAGGCAGGCCGTCGTCGAGCAATCCGACGCGAAACGCCTCGTCTGCGTATCGCTCGAAGCGTCTCCCGCCATGGTCCGGATTTCGATCCGCGACTACGGATGCGGCATTCCGGAGGAAAATCTCACACGCATTTTCAACCACGGCTTTACCACGAAAAAAGAGGGCCACGGCTTCGGCCTCCACAGCGCAGCCAACTCCGCAAAGGAAATGGGCGGCGGGCTTTTCGCCGAGAGCGACGGACTGGGTCTGGGCGCCACATTCCATCTCGATCTCCCCATTCACGTACCCGCCGCAGCAAAGCCCGAAACCATCGCCTCCCAAACCCAAAAATGAGTTCTAAAAACCGCCGCATTCTTATCATCGACGACAACCGGGCGATTCACGATGACTTCCGCAAAATCCTCACACCGCAGGTCATTTCAAATTCCGCGCTTAGCGCCATGGAGGACGAACTCTTCGGCGAATCCCTGCCCGCAGTCGCCGCCGATGCGTTCGAGATCAACTCGGCCTATCAAGGAAAGGAGGCAGTCGAGATCATCTCGGAGGCTGAGAAATCGGGAAACCCTTACGCCATGGCATTTGTCGATGTGCGGATGCCGCCCGGTTGGGACGGCATCGAAACAATCAGCCGGATTTGGGAAGTCGCGCCTTCGATGCAGGTCGTTATTTGCAGCGCCTACTCCGATTACTCGTGGGAGGAAATTGTCACGCAACTCGGAAAAACCGATCGGCTCCTAATTCTCCGCAAACCGTTCGATCCCGTCGAGGTCATGCAGCTCGCATCCAACCTCACGGAAAAATGGACACGGCAGACCGCACCCTAAAATCGCGTGATTGTCTCGTGCAGATTCAGGATCGTGCGGGCGACTGACGTGTAGGCCGCGAGTTCGCTTTTCACCGCATCCGCAGGAGTCGCAAACTGCCCGACTTTGATGATCGCGTCGGCTGAGCCGGGCTCTTTTTGAAATGAGTCCAGATGCTTGCGGAGCAAGTCGCCGAGGAGCTTCACCTCCTCCGGTTTCGCCGCGCGACCCGTTGCCTGTTTCCAAGCCCAGGCGATTCTCGACTCCGGCGTGTCTCCTCCTTCACGCTGCATGCGAAGCGCAAGGGCGCGCGCGGACTCCACAAACTGGGGATCATTCAAAAGAGCCAGCGCCTGCTGCGGAATGTTCGACCGGAGCCGATCCGCACTGCATTCCTCGCGCGTCGGCGCGTCGAACGCGAGCATCGCCGGATGCACGTAACTCCGCTGCCACCACGTGTAAAGGCCGCGGCGCCATTGGTTTTCATTCTTGTCGTTTTCCCATTCGCGCGTGGGGAAATTCAGGTTTTCCCAGTAGCCGCCGGGTTGATACGGCTTCACACTCGGGCCGCCCAGTTTATGCACGAGAAGCCCCGCGATGCTCAGCGCGTTGTCGCGGACATACTCCGCATCAAGCCTCCACCGACTCTGGCGGGCGATCTCGCGATTCTGCGGATCGCGCGCCGCAATATCCTTCGGCGCGATGGAACTCTGCCGGTAAGCCTCGCTCGTTACGAGCAACCGGATCATCGCTTTCACGTCCCATCCACGATCCATGAAATCCACTGCGAGCCAGTCCAGCAGCGCTTGGTTCGGCGGCAACTCGGATTGAGTTCCGATGTCCTCAAGCGTCTTGCTCAATCCGATGCCGAAAAACTGCTTCCACACGCGATTCATGAACACGCGGGCTGTGAGCGGATTCTCGCGGGACACGAGCCATTGCGCGAGGTCGAGCCGCGAGAGGCGCTTGCCCTCGGTGCTCTCGACCGCTCCCGGCAAAAAACGGGGCGTCGCAGGCTGGACGATTTCGCCCGTCTCATTCTGCCAGTCTCCGCGTGGAAGGATGCGCACCGTCCGCGGTGCTCCGCTGTCGCTCACGATCACACGGGCGATGGACTTATCGAACGCAACGCTGTCTTTTTCTGTCAGCGCGATCGACTCCCTTATCGCTTTCAGCTCCGGCGCGGAGGCGCGAAAATGCGTCCCGAGCTTTTTCGTTTGGTCCGCATTGCGCTCGCCCGGCGCGACCTTCAAGATGGCGAGAATCTCGGCTGGCAGAGCGACATTTGGTGCGCGCACAGGCCGCGGTGCGACAGTGGCGGAGAGTCGGAATTTCCCCAGCGTGTGATTGGTCCCGTAGATCTGGCGCATCAGCACGGTCACTTCCGCAGGCTTATCGATCGTCTGCTCCAGTTCGAAATACGCAGATGCTTCGCGCCCCGCATTCCCCAGCACAGCCCATCCATTTTCCTTGCCCGCGTTTTTTCCGTCGATGGCACTCGCAGCTTTGTGACTCGGCTGCTCGAATGTCGCCGTTGCATTGGAAAGTTTCAGCTTTTTGCCAGCCTGTTCGACCGAGAATTCTGTAAGCACGAAATTCCCATTGGCTGAACGCCCCGGGCCGTTCGCGGGAAGCGTGGCGCTCGTCAGTGCATCCAGCTTCAGCCCGGTCGTACCCGCGGGGAGAATGAGCGAGACCATGTACGTATCGGACGCCGCGTTTCCCTCGACCTCGACTTTCAACGTATTGTCTTCGCGCACCAGAATCTTGCTTCCGGTGCCGGTCGCAGCGGATGGACGCAGCGGCATCCATGCGACGTCGGGCATACCATTTTCGTTCGCCTTTTCCCAAGCAGACTGGGCGGCATCAATGACCGGGTCTGGCGCATCCAGTTTCGCCCGCAACTCCGCAAGTTTGGCGGCAAAACCCTTCTGCTTTGCCTCCTGCTCCGGCGACGGAACAGGCATGCCATCTTCGCGGCGTCCGATGATTGGCTCTTTCAAATCGGCAAAGAATGCCCCCATCGAATAGAAGTCCCGCGCCGTCACGGGGTCGAACTTGTGGTCGTGGCACTCCGCGCACATGAACGTCTGTGCGAGCCATGTGGTGCCGATGCTTTTCACGCGATCCACGACATACTTCGCCTCGTATTGCTTTGCCTGCGCACCGCCTTCCTCCGTGGATAGAATGAGCCGGTTGTACGCGCTCGCCACGCGCACATCACGGCTGGCATCCGGCAGCAAATCGCCGGCGATTTGCTCGATGGTGAACCGGTCGAAGCGCTTGTTTTCGTTGAACGCGCGAATCACGTAATCCCGATACGGCCAGATATTCCGGCCATTGTCGGAGTGATACCCAATCGTGTCGGCAAACCGCACAAGGTCGAGCCACCACACCGCCATCCGCTCGCCAAAATGCTCCGAGGCCAGCAAACGATCCACGAGCTTCTCATACGCATCAGGCGCGGAGTCATTCACAAAAGCGTCCACATCCTCCGGCTTTGGCGGCAGCCCTAAAACGTCAAAATAGAGCCGCCGCACGAGCGTCGCACTGTCGGCCTGGGGCGCGGGAGCGAGCCCCAGTTCCACGTGGCGCGCGCGGACAAATGCATCCAGCGGATTCCCGCTGCGAGCCCAGGGACCGAGGTCCGGCTTTGGAACAGCCGGCTTTGCCGGCGGGATATAGGCCCAGTGCGCCTGATACTCCGCGCCCTGCTCGATCCATTTTTTCAAAACGAGTTTCTCACGCGCCGAGAGTTGATGATTCGCCTTCGGCGGCGGCATCACTTCATCCTCGTCCGTCGAGTTAATCCGCTTCCACAGCTCGCTTTCCTCGGGCTTCCCGGGAACAATCGGGTGGATGCCATCGACCTCCGCAATCGCAGCCTCGCGGACGTCGAGTCGCACATCCCCTTTCCTCTCCGCCTTGTCGAAACCGTGGCAGCGGAAGCAGGTGTCGGAGAGAATGGGCCGCACATCGCGGTTGAATTCGACGCGCGCAGGCACGGTCAATTCGGCAGCCAGCGCGGGTGCGATGAGGAATGGAAAAAGAAGCAGTCGTTTCACGGTTAAAAGGTTCGTCTGGCGGGCGAGGATGACAAGTCTTCTATCCGCGCGAAATTAGTCCCGAACGAATCCATCCTCGACGCCGTACGCCCCCGTTGCAAAGTTCCGGCAATGAAAATGACGTCCGCCATCTGCCTCCATTTCGCGATCATCCTCTCCGCCACAATGCAAGCGGACGACTATTTCCCGCCGCCGGACAGCGAGGGCGGCTGGCGCACGCTGAAGACCGCGGAGGAGATTCGCGACAAAGCGGGGATGGACCTCGTGAAGCTGGAGCGGACCTGGGATTTCACCCAGCGGTGCAGCCAGAACACAGGCCTGCTCATCGTGCGGCACGGATATCTCGTGCTGGAAAAATACGCGGGCCGCGCCAGCCGCACCGTGAATCCCGACATGGCATCCACCGGCAAGGCATTCACCAGCATCGCATGCGGCGTGATGCTCAACGAGTTCCGCGCGAAGATTCCCGAGGGTCTCGCGACGAAAGTATTCAATGAAAAATATCTTCCCGAAGCCCTCCCTCTCGACGACCCGCGCAAAGCCGACATCACGCTCGAACACTTGCTCTGCATGAGCGCCGGATACTGGGGCGAAGGCGGCGCACCAACCGGCGTGACTGCCGACGGCAAAGTCACGCAGTTAAAGCCCGTGCCCGGACAAAACATCCGCGACCTCGACATGTCATCGCTGCGCGTGCCGCTGTGGTGCGCACCGGGCGAGGGCTATTCGTATTCGTCGCCATCGCCGCACATCGCCTCGATCGTCCTCCGGCACGTGACCGGCATCGAGCTGAAAGACTACATCGACACCCGCCTCGCGAAGCCCATGGGCTGGGGTGCGTGGGACTATTGCCTCCAGCGCGGCGACTTCCTCATGCCCCACGCAAACGGCGCGGGGAGCACCGCGCTCCACGCCACAGACGCGCTGCGATTTGGCTACTGCCTGCTAAAGAAAGGGCGCTGGGCGGACAAGCAAGTCGTCCCCGCCGACTACATCGCGCTCTGCAACCAGCCCTCGCCATTTAATAAACACACGCCGTTCTCGCTCCAGTTCGAGCACAATGCGGACGGCCACGTAGCCGGCGCTCCGCGCGATGCTTTTTACAAAAGCGGCGCAGGTGGCTTCGGCATTTTCGTCATCCCGTCGCTCGACGTCGTCATCTACAAGATGGGCGGCAAAGACACCCAATACGATCCGACCTTCACCAAGATCCCGCAACCCGAACCAAGCCACGATCGCGACAACTGGCAACCCGTCCCGCGCACGCCTTTCAACGAAGGCAGCCTCGGAGGCGACGACGGCCTGCGCCGCGTCCTTGAAATGGTGACCGGCGCGGTGCGGGATTAATACCCTCATCGCAAAACAAAATGACTACGAAGGGCGCGAAGCACGCGAAGGAACGAATAGGCTTTCTTCGCGGTCTTCGCGCCCTTCGTAGTCACCTCCCGACGGTCTGATTGTTTTAGAGAGTTGTGAACGCGGCTGGCGTAGGACGGTCAAACCCTCATGTCCGATCGCAAAGGCCGCAGCGCTCTCGAACGCGCAAAACTGATCAGCATCGCGTTGTCCATCTGTTTGGTTCCCGCCGGAGTGATCATCTTCCTCTGCCGCGCCGGACTTGACCCCGCCTATCGCACCCGCGCGGTTTCAGATATCACAAACATGCGAATCTATCTGAACGAGGCTCTGAAACGCGGAGAGATCAGTCCCGCAGGAATCATCGAAAGCGCAATACCAGTGGGCGACCTCGTGCCGAGATTTGCGACTCGAGGACTCAAGGATCCTTGGAAAAATGACTATTTCATCCAGCGACTACCGGGAGCGAAGGATGAGTTGACCTACCGGCTCTACAGCCTCGGAGAAGACGGAGTCGTGAGTGCTGATGACGTGGATGACTCACGCGATTTCCCGCCAGACTGACTATCATCCTCAGTCACTTCTCACACCGCTTCCGCAGTGGTGAATCGGCGTGCAGTTTCTTCGTCGCGATTTCCCGGGCGCGCTTCTTGAACTCGGCGGCTTCTGCGGATTTCCCGTCTTTTTCGAGCACGTCTGCGAGTTCGATTCCTGCCTCGGCGATGAGCGGATGTTCGGCGTCGAGTTTGGTGGAAGCGGTTTCGATGATGCTACGGAGAACCGGCTCGGCTGCCGGTGATTCACCGCTTTTAATGTGCACACGGGCGACGAGAAGTTTTCCACGAAGGGTTCCGAGATCCGTCGGGCCGGCCAGGGCTTCCTGATCACGAAGCGCTGCGAGAAGCAGCGGGCGGGCTTTGGCGAGATCGCCGGATACCATGAGCGCTTCGCCAAGGAGCATGTCCGCATCCACTTTACCGGCCCGGTCTTCGCCGGGGTGTTGCTCATACCACTTGGAGATCTCGCGGGCCGTATCGAGCGCCGTCGCGAGGTCGCCTTTCTCAACGAGGATGCCGGCCAGATAGCACCGGGCATACCGGGAATTCTGATGCTCGGCACCGTGGAGCTTTAGAGTATCTTCGAGGTACTCTCGGGCGGTCGTTTCCGCTGCGCCGATGTCGCCCTTCGAAAAGAGGAGGAACGAGTTCTGCCACTTGCTGTAGAGGGCATCTCGACTTTGGGAACCGAGTTTCTGGGATCGAAGCTCAAGCACCGCTTTTACGAGCGGCGCAGCTTCGTCGAAACGCCCCAGCGAGATGAATATGCCGGCGATATTCGACTTCGTGCGCAAAACCTCCGTGTCATCTTCTTTACCCGACTTGAGGCGGATGGTGTTGGAATCTTCATACATCGCCAGCGATTCGCGATACTTGCCCTGGCGGGAAAGCTGCACGGCTGCGTTGTTCATGCTCGTCGCGACATCTCGATCATCGGGGCCAAAGACACGCTTGCGAATCTCGATGAGCTCGCGGTCCATCTTCTCGGCTTCGGCGTAGTTGCCAACATTCCCGATGACGAGAGCGAGATCGCTCCTCAGCCAAAGGGTTTCCCTATGTTCCGCGCCGCGCAGCTTTTCAGAAACTGGGATCAGCGCGCGGAGCAGTTTGTCCGTATAAGCAGTGTCGCCATCGACCCGGCCCTGCCTCGCAAGGGATTCCGCAATCGAAAGCCGTGACTCGCTTCCCAAGGCACTCGCAGCGAGCCATCCGTCCACTGCACGCTTCTGTAACAGCGTCCCCTCTTTCTTGTCGCCGTAGTTTTGAAGATAGCGCCCATATTTCGCGACAAGGCGAATCGTGGCCGGATGCTCCGCGCCGAACACGGCCTCGCGCATCTCCAGCAATTTCCGCCAGCCTACGATCACATCAGGCGCTCCTCTCGATGTTGATGCCCCAAGCACAAATGCCTCGTAGGCTTTCATGCTAAACGGGTCTTTGGGACCGAACACTTTCACCACGGCAGCAGCAGCCTTTGCAATTCCATCCTGCTCGTTTGAGACGACCGCCTCTTGAAATGCGATGCGCACTTTCGATCGCTCCGAGTCTCGGAAAGCCGCATCGCCCTCGACGATCTTTTTGCACTGTTCCATCCACTCATCCGCTTTGTCGCTCGACGAACCCTTCCGGAGGGAAAGGGCGACTTCGAGCGCTCCTTCGAGCCAATCCTCGGCAGAAGCGCACTTCGTCAGCGCGGCCAATCGACTCATCCGTGCTGCGTGTGCCTCGGACTGTTTCCCCAGCACTTCCTGTATGCGGGAAATCGTGCCCCATTGCGCCGCCTCCGCGCGGGACTCCTCTTTTGTGGCAGTCAGATTCTCGCGCTTTTCAGCAGCCTCCATTGCTTTTTTTTGAAGGCCATCCAACGCCGTCTCGATCATTTTGGAGACTTCTTCGCGCGATTTCCCCAACCCGGCGCCCACCTCCGCCAGTTCGGCATCAAGTTTGATCGGCCACAGATCCCGCCGCACACGGAGTAGCTCCGCCGCGAGATTGTCCGGGTCGGAAAGTTCCACCCGATACGCTTTCAATGCAGCCGGGGGAGCTTCCTGGGCGGAAAGCGATTGGACGATGATAAGCAGCGCGGCGATGTGGCGGAGGATCTTCATTTTCGTGCATTTGAGCATGGTTGCAGACGAGGTCAATGCTCCGGCATGTCGCCTGCCCGCCCACATCAAACGTTTGCGTGATCTGAAAATCAAATTGCCGTCGCAGGATTTAGCTCTAGTCTCGCAGCCCCTTAATTTCTGGATTTTACGTATATGACTACTCAACTCGACCAACTCAAGCAGCTCACCAAAGTCGTCGCCGATACAGGCGATTTCGAATCGATGAAGGCCTACAAGCCACAGGATGCCACGACGAATCCGTCGCTCATCCTCGCAGCAGCCTCGAAGCCCGAGTATGCGCATCTCGTCGAAAAAGCCGTCACCGATCGCAAGAACAGCGGCCTCTCTGGAGCCAAGCTGGCGGACGATGTGATGGACCACATCCTCGTGAACTTCGGCCTCGAAATCCTGAAAATCGTCCCCGGTCGCGTGAGCACGGAGACGGATGCCCGCCTTTCCTTCGACAAGGACGGCACCATCCACAAGGCGCACCAGCTCATCGACATTTACGAAAAAGCGGGCGTGAGCCGCGAGCGCGTGCTCATCAAAATCGCGAGCACTTGGGAAGGCATCAAGGCCGCTGAGGTGCTGGCCAAGGAAGGCATCCACTGCAACTTGACGCTCCTTTTCTCGCTCGCACAGGCCGTCGCCTGCGCCGAGGGCGGCATCCAGCTCATCTCGCCGTTCGTCGGACGCATCCTCGATTGGTTCAAGGCGAGCACCAAGAAAGATTACGCGCCCGCAGAAGACCCGGGCGTCGTGTCAGTCACCGCGATCTATAATTACTACAAGAAATTCGGCTACGCGACGGAAGTCATGGGTGCCTCGTTCCGCAACAAGGGCGAAATCACCGAACTCGCCGGCTGCGACCTTCTCACCATCAGCCCAAACCTCCTCGGCGAACTGCAAGCCAGCACCGACCCGCTCCCGCGCAAGCTCGACGCCTCGGCTGCCGCCGGGATGAACATCGAGAAAATCAACCTCGACGAGAAGACCTTCCGTTATTTGATGAACGATGACGCGATGGCCACGGAAAAGACGGCGGAAGGCATCCGCAAGTTTGCCGTGGATATCGTGAAGCTGGAGCAAATGGTCGCCGCGAAACTCGCGTAACGCCGCTCGCCGCTCGCAAGGCGAGCCACAGCACATCAAAGGAAACGAAATGACAGAGCGCTTGCTTCTGTCTGCATGTCTGCTTTTATCACACCGTGATTTACCAGTCCGCGATTCGACTTATCCCGCTCCCCGGCGATAGCGCGAGCGCTCTTTAAGAGCCCCGCGCCGGGGAGCCTTGCGCTGACAGGACTGGTCTCGCGAAATGCCCGGGCGGGTGCGCGAAACACGGTCCCTTCTCTTTTTCAAGAACGCCTGCCCGCACCTTTTTCAATTACACATGATTTCCAATCCTTCGTCCAAATACCGTCAGTATCCGCCGATCCAATTGCCAAACCGGCAGTGGCCCGGCCGCGTCCTCACCCATGCGCCGATTTGGACTTCCGTCGATCTCCGCGACGGCAACCAGGCGCTAGCGCAGCCGATGAATGTCGCGCAAAAACTGGAGATGTTTCACGCACTGGTGAAGTGCGGCTTCAAGCAAATCGAAGTCGGCTTTCCCGCAGCGTCGAACACCGAGTTTACATTCAATCGCCGGCTCATCGAAGAAGGGCGCATCCCCGACGATGTCGCCGTGCAGGTGCTTGTGCAGGCCCGCGAGGATTTGATCGAGCGCACGGTGGAATCGCTGGCCGGTGCAAAGAACTGCATCGTTCACCTCTACAACAGCACATCGCCGGCACAGCGCCGTGTGGTGTTCGGGATGTCGAAAGACGAAATCATCCGCGTCGCTGTGCGCGGCGCGACTTGGGTGAAAGAGCGCATCCATCGCATCGAAGACGCAGGCGGGCGCGTGATTCTCCAATATTCGCCGGAGAGCTTCAGCGCCACAGAGTTGGAGTTTGCAAAAGATATCACCGAAGCCGTGATGGACGTCTGGCAGCCGACTACCGAGCGGAAGATGATCCTGAATTTGCCCGATACCGTGGAAGTCTCGATGCCGAATGTGTACGCCGACCAAATCGAGTGGATGTGCACTAACATCCGCAATCGCGAGGCGCTCATCATCTCGCTGCACACGCACAACGATCGCGGCACCGGCACCGCTGCCACAGAGCTGGGCTTGCTCGCTGGCGCCGACCGCGTCGAAGGCACGCTGTTTGGAAACGGCGAGCGCACGGGCAACCTCGACATCGTCTCCGTCGCGATGAATCTCTACATGCACGGAATCTCGCCGGGCCTCGATTTCTCGAAAATTAACGACCTCATCCAGATGTATGAGCGCTGCACAGGCATGACCGTCCCGCCGCGCCAGCCCTACGCGGGCGAGCTCGTGTTCACCGCGTTCAGCGGCTCGCACCAGGACGCCATCAAAAAGGGCCTCGCAGAGTGGGAGAAAACGAGCGGCTCGAATCACTGGGACGTTCCCTATTTGACCATCGACCCAAGCGACCTCGGCCGCGAGTACCGCGAAGTCATCCGCGTGAATTCGCAAAGCGGAAAAGGCGGCGTCGCGTATTTGCTGGAGAGCGAATTCGGCATCGAATTGCCGAAGGAAATGCAGCGCGAATTCGGCCCCATCGCCAACGACCTCGTCGATGCGCTGGGCCGCGAAGTGCGCGGCGATGAACTCAAGGACATGCTGTGGAAGGAATACGTCGATCGCGTCAGCCCTTGGGAGCTCATCCACTTTCACGCAGACGGAGTGGACGGAACATTCAACTGCCGCGCCAGCGTCCATCGCAACGGAAAAGAGGAGCACCTCATCGCCGAAGGAAACGGCCCAATCGCCGCATTCGTCCACGCCCTGCAAGCCGCCGGCGCGCCCGTGGCAAAAGTCGCCAACTTCAAGCAACACGCGCTCAGCTCCGGCACGGAGGCGAGCGCCATCAGCTACATCCAGCTCCAGCTCGCCGACGGCTCGCTGCGCTGGGGCGCAGGCGTGGATACAAACATCGAAATTGCGAGCATCAAAGCCGTGCTCAGCGCGCTGAACCGGGCGAGATAGTCGCACACCGTTAGTTTTTGCTAAGAGCGCAGGGAGATGATAATCGTTGAAACGTCATGAACGCAGCCCTTCTCAAACGTCTATTCAGCGCCGTCGGGCAAACGACGGATGCTGATGTCTTGGCGGTGTGCGGGCGTATCGTGGAAGACGAGAAGCGCCGTGGGCATGCGAAACTCGCTCGCGACCTAGAGAGCTACCTCCGCGAGGCCTCGGAACGAAACGCCGCGCGCAAGACACCTCCGAGAACCGGGATGAGCACGCTTCCCGCAAACAAGCGGGATTCGTCTCCGCTGGTTCAGGTCATCGAGCGCGACCAACTGCGCCACCACATGGTGCTGCCTGCGGATGTTGAGCAGCGTTTTATCCGGATCGAAAAAGAGTATGCCGCCCGCTCTCGACTCGCCACATTTGGACTTCACGCGAGAAAGCGGATACTGCTTTACGGCCCGCCTGGATGCGGCAAGAGCTTGGGCGCAGAGAGACTTGCTTGGGCGACTGGCCTTCCTCTCCACAAAGTCCGGTTCGATACGCTGATTTCATCATTCTTTGGCGAGACTGCGGCAAATCTCGGTAAGGTTTTCGAAGCCGCCGAACGTCAACCCTGCGCCCTCTTCTTGGATGAATGCGATACGATTGCCCGCTCGCGTGGCGACCAAAACGATGTCGGCGAAGTTTCCCGAGTCGTGAATATGCTCCTCCAATTGTTGGAGGACTACCGGGGCGACGGGCTGATCATCGCCGCGACAAATCATTACGAATCGCTCGATAAAGCAATCTATCGCCGTTTTGACGAAGCAGTGGAAATCCCAAAACCGGGGATTATTGAAATCGGGCGTCTGCTAAAAACAACGCTCTCAGCGTTGGAGATGGAGAATAGCGTGGACCTCGATCTGTTCGGCGGCACGCTCGACGGATTCAGCTTTAGCGATGTCGAAAAGATCGCGCAAAACGCTGCGAAACGCTGCGTCATGGCGAACCGCCAAAAGGTGAGCCTCACGGACCTCGAAGCCGCATCGCACGAGATCAAACGACACTACTAATTCGCCATGCCTGCCTCCCCATTTCCCCATCTCAATCTGATATTCAAAGCGCAGGGAGCAGCGGTGCTAGAAGGCGGTGGCGAGCCAAACCCGAGAGTCGTCCAAAATCAGACTGACCGTGTAGGACATTCGAGTTTTTTGAAATCCAAAGTTGGAGGCTTTTCCTCGGTCGCAAAGAATCTCACGGAAGTCCGGGCCGCCGCTGGGTTGCCCACGATTGAGAGTGGCGTGGCTTTTGTGCTCAGAATTCCCGATGAGGACGATGGAACGCTCGAATTCCTAGCCGAGAAGCTTGGGATCGAAATTGTAGCGGAATTCGCTGACGGCTTTCTCATCGTCGCAACGGAAGACTTGGACCTCCAGCGAGTCGTCGATTTTGCGAACGATTTTGCTGCTGAAGCGCATGGCTCAGGCAAAATGGCGAGTATTCTCGATATAGACGAAAACCCCCACGCGGCAAATCGGATCGCCCGAATTCTCGATGAACATCTCTTGCCGAAATGGCCGTTTTCCGACGACGAGATTTTTGTCCTCGACGTGTCCATTGAGGTCGCGCCATTTGGACTGCCCGCAAAGCCAAAAGTAAGTAAACGGACGAAGCTCGAGGTCAAAAATAAGAAACTCGGTGAACACGCTGAGGCTATGTCGGAATACCACGAACAATGGGACGAGAAGCGGATGGACCGAGAAAGTGAGATTGAGAAATTCGTGACCCACTACGGCGGCGAAATTTGCTCAATTTCAGACGATTCGCATCTTGTCGAATTTCCCGACAGCTTCTCCGCTCGCGTTCGGATGAACGGGAAAGGATTCAAGGACTTGATTCTGAATTACCCGAGTCTATTTGAAGCTCTACTTCCCGACAATATTGCGTCGTCAGACAACGCTGCTGTTGCCGATCAAGAGCCGGTTTCACAATTTGTGCTCCTGCCTCCGCTTCCCGGAAGCCCTGCGCTTTGCGTGATTGATAGTGGCATTCAAGAAAGCCACCGATGGCTCTCGGCGGCAATCGACACCAAGGTTTCGCGATGCTTTATCCCCGGAAAGCTTCCAACCGATGTCGCGGATTACGTGTGCGATGGAGGGCACGGCACGCGGGTCGCTGGAGCGTGCCTTTATCCAATCTCTGTTCCGGTGGAAGGGACGATGCGTGCGCCATTCTTTCTCCAAAATGCTCGTGTTCTCGACGAGCGAAACGGCCTGCTCACGAGAGTTTTCCCGGCTGAGTTACTGCGCAATGTTGTGGACCACTTTTTCGCTGCGAGCGAAACACGGATTTACCAGCATTCTATCGCGAGCGATGTCGGTTTTCGCGTTTCTCGCATGAGCGTTTGGGCGGCAGCCATCGACCTGTTATCGTATAAGCGCGATGTGCTTTTCATTCAGGCTGCAGGGAACATCCGGGCCGTTGGAACTCCGACAAATCCCGGCATTCTGGACCACATCAAGCACGGTCGAGATTACCCAGCGTACATGCTTGAACCATCGAGCCGACTTGCCAATCCAGCGCAGAGTCTTCAGGCGCTCACCGTGGGCTCCATCGCGGCGTCTTTCTATCAGGACAGCGACCATCGCTCTTTCGCAGGCGACCATCGACCATCCGCTTTTTCACGAACTGGATTTGGAATGTGGGATAGCGTCAAACCCGAGGTCGTCGAGATCGGCGGCGACTTCGTGCGTGATGAAGGCACTCCGCCGCAATTGACAACGCCGCAGGACGTCTGCCCTGAACTCGTTCGATCAACGCTACACGGAGGCCCGGCGTTCGCTCGAGACACGGTGGGAACATCTTTCGCCGCTCCGAAGGTCGCTCACATTGCAGGACATCTCGCTGCACTCTTTCCCGAGCAAACGACGTTGCTTTATCGTGCACTGATTGTGAATTCCGCTCGCTGGCCACAGTGGGTGGAGGAAAAGCCCGCTAAACATCTCCCAAACATCATTCGTGCGATTGGCTACGGCCTTCCAGATTTATCCCGTGCGACGGAAAATTCCGAGCACCGCATTACGCTCATCACCGAATGTCCACAGTTTATAAAAGCCGCCGAAGGATTTATCTTTGGAGTCCCGATTCCCGAGGAACTCCGACGGCAGGGCGATGATTTTCGCATTCGGATCGACGTGACTCTTTCATACGCCGCCGAACCCCGGCGCACCCGCAAATCCCGACGCGGATACCTCGGCGTCTGGTTGGACTGGAAGACCAGCAAGAAACGCGAGCCATTCGAGATTTTCCACGCCCGAGCCTTGAAAGACATGGGCGACGCCGAGGGCGCGGGCGATAAGAATTTTCCGTGGAAACTCGGCTGTGAAAAAGACCGCAACGGGCAGACAGACGGCGTCTCGCGAAAAAACGGAACCGTGCAAAAAGATTGGGCTATCGTGAACAGCTACGACCTTCCCGAGACATTCGGAGTGATTGTGCGAGGGCACAAAGGTTGGGATCGGCTGAACCCAGATGCCACCGCACGTTTTGCGCTGGTCGTCTCATTTGAAATCATCGGCGCAGACGTGCCGGTTTACGAAACGATCAAATCCGCGATTGAAGTAGAATTACGCACTTCCGAAGTCCGAGTAGGGGTAAATCAATAGTCAAACAATCACGCTCCAGTATTTGCAGGGGCGCTGGTCGCGATGAGCGCCCCCGTCCATGCGGTCGGTTGCTTTTTGGGCGGGATTTACACTCTTCGGTTTGCAAGCCTTGACCATCATGCGCGAAAGACGGTTCGCTGCGCTGGGGCGCGGGCGTGGATACGAACATCGAGATCGCATCCATCAAAGCCGTCCTCAGCGCTCTCAATCGCGGAGCGAAATAACGGCGGGGCCTACTTCGCCCGCAGGTCCACGCAGGCTGCTTCCTTTGTGCTGCGCACGAAGACGAGGCCGTTGCTGATTGTGGGCGTGGTCCAGCACTTGCCTTCGAGCACTTTGGCGCGGGCGAGTTCGGTGTAGGCGTCGGGCTTGGCTGCGATGAGGACGAGTTCTCCGGCGTCGCTGAGCGCGAGGACGTTTCCATTCGTCAAAACAGCCTGGCCGGGGCCGAAGCCGTCTTTGCTCCATTTCACTTCGCCGTCCGGGAGCTTCACGGCTTTCACCGGGCCGCTGCCGTATTTCTTGAACTGGAACATGCCGTAGAGATGGCCGTCAAAATGAACGGGAGTGCTCCAGTGGTTGGCGATTTGCTGGTCGCCGGGCACGCGCATCACCTGCTCGGCTTTCCATGCGGTGCCGTCCTTGGTGACCTTGAATCCGTAAGCACCGACGCCGTAGCCGACGCTGGCATACACGTAATCGCCGGCGACCACGGCGCTCGCGGCGGTGGAGACGTTGAACTTCACCTCTGCGCGCCACAGCTCCTTGAGCGTCTTGGGCTCCACGGAGACGAGGCCGCTCTTCATAAAGAAAATAATCTGACGGGTGCCCGCGATCGTCGCCGGAGTCGGCGTGGCGTGCGTCATCGTCTCGTCGCCCGACTTCGCTACGATGGCTCCGGTGGCCGGGTTCAAAGCGAGGAACGATGTGCCTGCGCCGCCGCCCGCGACGTAGATGATCCCGCCTTCGAGCAATGGACTCGCGGCGTTTTTCCATGAAATGTTCCGGGCGCCGTGTTGCGCCAGATCGAGCTTCCAGACTGGCTTGCCGGTCGCCGCATCGTGACCCTGCACGACGAGGTCGGCATTCGTAGTCACGATGACACTTCCCGCAATCGTCGGGGTCGAACGCGGACCATCGCCGCCTTTGTTGTCATTGGTTCCATCGTTGCCTCCGCCCTGATACTCGGAGTTTCCGAGCTCGGCTTTCCACAGTTCCTTACCATTGGCGACATTGCGCGCCACGAGCACTTCCTTGCCTCCAATGCCTTCGATGGTGAAGCACCGCGCGCCTGACACGACGATGGTCGAAAAGCCCGTGCCGCCCGGCACTTTCCAC
>JAYUSJ010000137.1:0-20247 GCA_043755735.1 Verrucomicrobiaceae bacterium
GGCGGGCGTATAGGCGTCATGTCTATTGCCACAAAAACGGGAGATGATGGAACGACGGGGCTCATGTTTAATCGCCGTGTCGCGAAAACCGATGCGCGCGTGGCTGCCTACGGTGCATGCGACGAACTGAATGTGGCGCTGGGGTTCGCGCGGGCATGGAATGCGGACGCGACGCTGACGGGAGAAATTTTTGCGATTCAAAAAGAGCTCGTTGTTTTGATGGGTGAGCTGGCATGTGCGGCGGAGGACAGGGAACGCTACCGTGAGAAAGGATTCCTTTTTGTGACTCCGGAAATGGTGAAACGCCTCACGGACATCATTGACGATTTGGAGAAGAACAAAAAAATCTCGTTCACACACTGGGCGACGCCGGGTGCGAACAAAGGAGGAGTGACGCTCGATGGCGCGCGAACTGCCTGCCGCAGAGCCGAGCGGGCGGTGTGGGATATGAAGGAGCGCGGTTTCGCCGTGAGCGACCCCGTGCCGCAATACTTGAACCGGCTTTCCGACCTTTGCTGGCTGTGGGCGCGGTGGGTGGAGACGGTGGCGGGTGTCGCGTAGATTCTATGAAGCGCCCTTGGCCAGCAGTGCCGGGATGATGGGGGATTTGCCGTCGGGCGTGGTGTAAAATGGGCGGCCTTCGATCTCGTAGTGCGTTTCGGGGCTGATGCCGAGGGCGTGGTACATCGTCTGGTGAATGTTGCCGATACTGACGGGATTTTCGATGGTCGTGCAGGGACGCTCGTCGGCTGTTTTTCCATACACCTGGCCGCGCTTGATTCCGCCGCCAAACATGAGGACGGAGCCTGCGCCGGTGAAGTGGCGGTGCATTCCGTAGTGCTTTTTCTCGGCCATTTTCTCGGGAAGCTTTTTCGTGTCTGCGCCTTCGGGGGCGGGATTGGCGGCGGCACCTTCGAGCATGGCGTCGCGGCTGAATTCGCTGGCGAGGATGATGAGTGTGCGGTCGAGCAGACCGCGGGCTTCGAGGTCGCGGACAAGCTGGGCGACGGGGCGGTCGATTTGGCGCTTCATGTCGGCGGTGCGTTCGTGGCCGTCCTTGTGCGTGTCCCAGTATTCGAACGGGATGTATTCGCTGGTCACTTCGATGAAGCGTGCGCCCGCTTCCGTGAGGCGTCGTGCGAGCAGACAGCCGAGTCCGAATCGGCCGGTGTTGTATGCGTCGTAGGCTTCCTTGGGTTCGAGCGCGAGGTCGAACGCTTTTGCCTCGGGCGAGCGGAGAAGTCCGTAGGCTTGCTCCATGGAACGGAGGAGCGAGTCCTGCTGGTAGTCGCTCGATTTTTCGGCGACGCCGCTCTTTTTCAGCATCTCGCGATAGAGCGAATGACGCGCCTCGAAACGCTCCGGCGTCATGCCTTTCGGCGGACGCACCGTTTCCAGCGCGGCGGTCGGTTCCTCCACGAGAAAAGGTCCGTATTCGCTGCCGAGAAACCCGGCGGTGTGAAATGTTTTGAGCTCTTCTTTTTCGCCGCGATCAAAGCGCTGGCCGATGACGATAAATGGCGGCACGACGGGATTGCGCGCGCCGAGTTCCTTTGCCACCCACGCCCCCATGTGGGGCGCGGCGACGCTTTGCGGAGGCTCGTAGCACGTGTGCCAGTGGAACTGATGCCGCGAATGCAGGATGCTCCCCATGTCGGCCACGACGTGTGAGCGGATGACCGTGCCGCGGTCCATGACCTTGCCGATTTCTTCGAGGCCTTCGGAAAATTGCACGCCATCGAGCACAGTCGGGCGCGGCTCGAAAGTGGAGAGCACTTTGCCCGCTTCCATCCCGACTTCAAAAGGCACGTAGCGCTTCGGGTCGAACGTCTCGGTGTGCGCCATGCCGCCGGCCATCCAGAGCAGGATGACCGTATCTGCGGTGGCTTTGGGTTTTGAAGCGATGGCATACGAGCGGCGAGGGGAGCCCACGGTCATCGCAGCGATGGATGCAGCGGAAAGCTGGCGGAGAAATGTGCGGCGGTCGTTCATGATTTATCGGATGAGTTGAAATTCAGGCAGCAGCAGCACCGACCAAAGCAGGTCGGCGGGCGCGGCGGCGGCGAAGGCGAGTTCGTCTGCGCGCGGCTCGCGGAGGAGCGCGGTGCGGTAGATGTTCGTGAGGCGCGCCGTTGCGTCGGGGATGCGTGCGGTCCACTTCGCGGCGGCTTTGGTGAGCGTGTCGTCGAAGCTGCGTCCGTTTGCAAAAGTGAGCGCTTGAAGCAGCGTCGCCTGCGTCGGGCGGCTCATATTGATCTGGTCGCGAATGGGCCGGCCAAGAACGTTTTGCAGCGGGTCGTTGTCCACAAATGCCGCGCGCACGAAGCCGCCGTGCTCCAGCAGCGTAAAGCCGCGGACGTCAGCCCAGGGGAGCCCGGTTGGTCCGAGCGTGATGACCGGTGCCCATTCGCCATCGGCAAATGCAGGCTGCTCCCATCCGTCTGCGGGTTTTCCGGCACTGCGCCAGCCGGGACCGGTCGCGAGGACGAGCGGCGTCTTTTGTCCCTCAAACCACACCGCGACCGCGAGGCGAAGTCCTGCCGCACCCGGCGCGATGTTGTCGGCCATAACAGCAACGGCGATTCCCGATTGTCCCAGCACGGCTTCGGTCGCGTCGGCATCCACAGCTTCGTTCCAGTTCGGGTTGTCGAGCACGCGCCTCCCGTTGATATAGCAGGCGAGCGTATTGTCCGCCGAGCCGACGACACGGGCAAGGCGCGGCTTGCTGCCTTTGGGAAATTCCACGGCCGTGCGGAAGTAGCGTTTGCCTTGCGGGAACGCGTTGATGTTTCCATCGGCTTCATCGTTCCAGATCCACTGCGCGCCCGCAGCGAAAGCCGGTCCGCCTTTGTCGCCGGGGACGAACTTGCGCTTTTTATACAGCGGCGTGGCGACGCGGCTCACGGCATCCGTGAATTGCTCTGCGCTCAATCGCCGCACGATGGGGCCTTGAAAAACGAACGACGATTTTGCGAGTTCATCCGCGCTGGCGACTTCCACCGCGGGAAGTTGATAGGCGCGCGACGTGAGGATGATCCGCAGCGTGCGCGTGACGCGGTAGCCGTTCGCGGCGAAATCCGACGCGAGCCAGTCGAGCAAATCACGGCTCCACGGCGGATTGTCCAGCGCGTCCACCGGCTCCACGAGCCCGCGGCCAAAGCACGCCGCCCACAGCCGGTTCACCATCACGCGAGCGAGACGGCCATTCTCTTTCTTCGTGAGAATATCCGCGAGCTGCTTGCGCCGTTCTGCGCGCGGAGCCTCAGCGGTGATGCTGCCAAGCTCGGGCCAAAAGAACGCCGCCGCCGCCTTCTCGCCGGTCGCTTTATCGCAGCGGAAAAGATCGAGCGGCTTGTCGGAAAAAACAGCGGCCAGAGCGTGCGCGTCCTTGAGAGTGTAGTCGGAGATGAAGCTGTCGTGGCATGACGCGCATTTGACATTCACGCCGAGCAACACCTGCCCGATGCTCTGCGCCGCCTGCAATTCAACGCGCTGTCCAGCGCTCACGTCGCCGCGCCATTTGATGCCCTTGATGAACCCCTCTGCGCCCGGCGCCTGCGTGATCAATTCGCGCACGAACTGATCGTAAGGCACGTCCTTGAGCAGCGCATTATAGAGCCACGAAGAAACCGGCAGCCGCCCGCCGTCGATGTAGCCCGCGCCGCTGTAATCGTTGCGCAGCGCATCGTTCCAAAACGAAAGCCAGTGCCCGGCGTAGTCTTCCTTGCGGGCAAGCAGCGCGTCCACGGCCTTGGCGCGGTTGCCGTCGAATGCCTGCAATTCCTGCCATTCCGGAATCAGCCCGACGACATCGAGCGAAGCGCGGCGAAGATACGTGCGGTTGTCCACCGGCGCGGGCCACGCGAACTTTTTCTCCAGAAAGTAGCCCGCCACAAACTTATCCACGGGATTCTCAAACGCCTCGGTGCCCGCAGGGAAATCGGGCGTCCTCGGCGCGATGGGTGCGCGTTGGAAGACGATGCCCGCAGTCGCGCCATCCGGCCACGGAGCCCCGGCGGCGATCCATTTCTCCAGCGTCGCGACATCCTTCGGGTCGAGCGGACCTTTCTTCGGCGGCATCGCCTCATCGTCCGTCACCGGGAGCTTCAGCCGCCGGATCAGCTCGCTCGCATCCGGCTTGCCTGGCGTGATGGCCGCTCCGCTTTCGCCGCCCTTCATCGCCGCCTCGCGCAGGTCCAGCCGGAGTTCGGCCCTCTGCTTCTGCTGACCATGACACTTCGTGCAATTGTGCGCCAAAACACCCCGCGCTTCCGCGCTGAGCACCGCCAGCTCCGGCGAGATCGGCTCCGCGGCAAACGCACCGGCGGCAAACAGAATTGGAACGAGAAATTTCATAAATCAGGAAGCGAGCCGAATAACGGCGATATGCAATCCGGCCAGCCGCCGGAACCTAGAGACGAAGTACGCAAGTTCCACCCCAATTACTCACCTCGGGAGAGGGCGCGAGGCCATTCGGAGATTGAAACTTTTCCGGCATATTCAGAAACCATCTTTCAATGAGCCCAATTTACCTCTCGATTTTGACCGCATTACTGCTGGCTGGATGCGCCACCGAGACGCGAACTCTGGCTGACATCGCAAAAGAGCGCAGTGCGCTGGAGCGCGATTACCGGGCATACTCCGGGCGGTACGCCACTGATTTAATAGGGATGAGC
Organism: Verrucomicrobiaceae bacterium; assembly: GCA_043755735.1. GTDB lineage: Bacteria > Verrucomicrobiota > Verrucomicrobiia > Chthoniobacterales > Chthoniobacteraceae > SXWH01. Next base: position 4,677 of record JAYUSJ010000137.1, read on the forward strand.
AGCAGTCTGGTCGTGAACCTCATGCAAAACGGAACCTACCGCGCGGAAGGATGGGGCTGCACAGAGTATCCCTGGGGGCGGGAGACGGGCGAGTGGACACCTTGGGAAGGGCACATCGAGTTGCGGGCATCGGATTCTACGGATTTAGGGAAGATTCTGGCCGCAAAATATCGAATACAACGTTCAGGGACGAAAACGCAGTTGGTTCCTGTTTGTAATGGTTCCTCAAAGGTATGGCCAAGGCACCGCCTCTATTTGTGGACGAAATAGAATCATGCACGGCACTGCCGGAGCGCAGGCTTATCAGTTGACCGTGTTCAAATAGCAGCCTTCGGTTTTACTTCTGGAGGGGAGGCTTTGATTGGCTGGGGGGTGATGTCCGGCAGAACCATGACAGAAAACTCGTGCCGCACTGACTTTCCATTCGTGAGTCCAATCTCAATGGTCGCATTGACCATGAACGGCTTTGGAACCGTTTTCGGTGCCATAAATCTTACCAGTCCGCTTTTGGAAACGATGATATTCTGTGTTTTGTCGGGAGCCGTGTATCCGGTCACGATGGCAGGATTGTTGGTCTGGATTTGGTATTCGTAGGTTTGCCCGGGGATTACAGAAGGGATCGCTTGTGAAGTCACATGCAGCGTATCCGGGAAGAGGGTCTTCGCGATGTTTGGGATATCAAAATCCAGGAACTGAATGAGTCGTCCGTCTTTGGAGCGGATGGCCAAAGGGCCGTTGTCCCGGATGAGCAACGCTCTTCCCGCACCCTGATTTCGGAATTGGTTTTCCAAGAGGTCCGTGCGAAATGCCGTGATACGATTGAGCGAAAAAAGTGGCCGCTCGCCTTCAAGAACCCTGACCGACAGGCCGCTATCTTCACTATCGACCAGCGTATATCTCCCGCACGGGGTGACTCCCAATCCCTCGTATCCCTCACCCGATTTGCCGTTTCGGTGGACGGCTCCATTCGTACTCACCGCGATCTGGCCTGTGATGGAGCCGCTGGGAGGTCCGCCGAAGTAGGGCCCGACTTCGTGAACCTTGCCTGTGGGAAACGGTGCAACCACGGAATAACGTGGATCCAAGGTCAAAAGGTGATTGGGGAGTCGGAGCGCCGTGCCATCGCGAGACCCGATTAGCCTCGGAGGGAAATCACTGAGTGCACCGACCCCGCCGAGTGCCCTTCCGATTGCGTAGCCGTCGGGAACTTCCGTCCATACCTTTGGCTGCATCCATCCTCCACTGCGCAGGGTCTTGCTATTCAAAGCAACAATTGCCCAGTTCGAATCCCATGTCGTGACGGTGGCGTTTCCAAACTGTGCGGTTTCTTCCCCCGAGCGCCGCTCCAGAAAGAGCACGAGCGGCTGCTCCGCCTCCTCCCCGAGCCCAATCGCCTTGATATAACAGGCTTCCGGGAGTGTGAAGCTCTCTTCCCGTTTTAAGTCTGGGACATTGATACGACTGAGTTTCCTCGTCGTCGCGTTGTATTCGAGCATCCCGCCTCCGCCGGGATAAAGTCGCACTTTGTCCTCAATCGGCATGGAAGTGACGACGCTGTGTGTCTCAAGCGAAACAATGTCGAGACGGCGGGCATTCGTGACCAGTCCGATATGGTCGTTGAAAGGTCCGATGATATCCTCCACTGGATCGGGCGACTGATAAATGGTGGATTTCAAGGCCAACCGCTTGTCCTCGGGATGAAATAACGAGCGAAACCCAGGCGCGGATGATTCAGCATTGGGTTTCAAACGAAAATCCGGCGACACAAATGGAAGTTGCGGGCCGTTGACGTAGAGCGGAATGGGATACTCTACGACATCCTCGCCCCGGATGATCGAAAGCCTAAGTGACAGTAGGGCTGCCAGCTCGGAGTCCGCAATATGGAACGACACCCCGGAATCATTCACGGTGACTGGTGTCGGTTCTTTTGCTCCTTCCAGTTGGGCTGTGATCTTCCCCTCGCCGCTCTGAATGGGCTTAAAATTGAAATCGCCCCCGCGGACGAGCGACGTCTCCGGCCAGTTCAAAAGTGCGGAAGTTTTGCCGGTGGCGTTGATCTTCACGTCATAAACGGTCCAAGAGGTCTTTTCCTTTGCGAGGAGTCCAAGGCTGCGCGATTCCGGGGCAAATGTAACGTGTCGGACCTCGTTGATCTTCATTGAGTTTCGCGGGAGGCTCACCTCGGCAAATGGCTCTTTTTCTAGAAAACTGAAAAAGCTAAAGCGCATCGGACGTGAGGGAATCGTGTCGAAAACCTCAGGTTGTGCGCGAACAATGACAGGGCAATTCACCACGGTGAAGTCTGTCTCCGTGGTGCCGGCCCGCGAGGGAGTTTCCAGGCTAGTCCAGCGGCCCGGAGGTTTGAGGAAGGATTGCATCCCTTCTTTGGTCCAGTGGAATGCTGCCGAAACTAAAGCCTCGCGAGTGGGCTGGCCCCCTGAATCAAAGTAACCTCGAGCCAGGCCGAGAAAGTCTCCCTCAAAAGTGAAACGTTCACCGTCTTCTCCCCGAACCAGAGTTTGTCCGTCACCCGTCGCAACATGCCTTTTGCCCGACGAAAGAAACCCATGCTCCATACCCGTCGGCCGGGTATCCCTGCGGGAAAGCGATAGGGGATCGATGCACGCTCGATCCCGTGACGACAAGACGAACAGCGGCGCACGGTCACTATTGCACCCCGCATGGATGGAGGAAATCTCACCTTGCACGTCGTCGAGTCTCCTCGTGGCAATAGGCGCAAGGTCCGACAGGTTGTAGCTGCGAAGTTCCCCAGCCTTTCGATCCAGCACGAAAAGGCTTGAGCGATTACCGGCCAGGGAAGCGGTCGCCAAGTCCGCCTCGGGTAACGGGAGCCAGTCCCGTTTCGTCATGGAAAACCGCTTCCAATACGGCGCTTGAGCCAGACGAAAGAGCACTTCGTTGCCGCCCGCGATTTCAGTTACTTCGGTCACTGGCGACTCAAAGTTGAATGATTGGAATTTCACGTCCCGGTTACTTTCCCCTTCGTTCAAATACGCGATGCCCTCAGTCGTAATTTTCGTTTCCCCACCGACCTGCGAGAATCGAACAACGAAGGGTTTTGCCTTGAGAAACGGGATGCCGTCCTTCTGGAATCCCTCCCACGCCACACGCACAATGTAGGAAACTGAACCGCCATCTTTGAGCGGTGTCGCTAGAGATTTCTTGAATTGCAGGGCGTCGCCGGTCGAGCGGACCAGCGCCTCGGAATATGTCGACCTAGGGAAGAATGGTTTCCAACTCATTTCGTTATCGAGGTCAGGTTTTACGTCGGGCGGGAGTTTCTGCGATTGCGCATAAATCGTCGGGGGCATGGCACTCCGCTCAACGGCCCCGACATTGATACCCATCTCAGCACCTCCTGGATATACCGAGAAACTCACGCTTTTCAGTGTGATTTCAGGAAGCTGGATCTTCACCGGTAAAGATTGCACAGGCACCAGCTTGGCCGCGCCGTCTTTCCCGGCAAAAAAGCCGTGCAGCACGTTGCTGCTGTCCGTCATCAGCGCCCCTCCGTCTTCGAGAGCACCGGGCACCCCGTCCACAAACTTCAGCCGAATTCCCTCGCCGTTGCCAGGTAGGATATTGCCGGACGCCAGTGACATCTTTTGCAGTCCCACAAATGGTCCACCAATTCCCAAAGGACGGTTTTCAATTCGGACGGGTCGTTGTCCCGGTGCCGTGACAAAACGGAAGGCTAGACTGGATTCCAATCGTGCAGGTGCATTCCCAAACCGAAAGCCCACATCCAATTCCGCCGCGAAACCTTGCTCATATCGGATCATCGCGACTCCCGTATCGCGGTCGAAATGAATAAGCTTCCCCGGATACCCGAATGGGGTTGCCGGACCTGATTCATTCGGCAAATTGCGAATGACGATGATTCTCGTTTTGTCACTGCCAAGCTGGGATTCCGTAAATTCACCCAGCAATGCGAGGACACAGCGGTTCTCGTCGAAGTAGGTCCCCGTTCCTTTCAACTCGTCGTGATGCAGCAGAGCGCCGGTGAAATCTTTCTCCGGGAGCAACCCGGCCATCACCCGAACACGCACGGTCGAGCGTGTCTGGTATTCATTCGCTTCGGCTTTGGGAGGGACGGCTTCCGCCTCCGGCCGAATTGGACGGGCGCTGTCTTTGCACCCCGCGATGCCGAGGCAGACGGCCAAAACATAAAAAGCAATTTTCATATCAAAATCACAGCGCATTGTGAGCTGCGAAGAAAGCTCAGTTTCACTTGCGTTCATGAACCGTCAGGCGCGCGATGTCTGGCGGACCGAGGTTGTTGTCCTGGAGGGCGGGCGCTCGCTTTTCCTTTTTCTTCGGTCGCGATGATTTTGTTGCTGCCACGGCTGCTGTGACCTGCGACACAGGCCCCATGAATCGCTCAGCCAGTTTCCTCTTCTTTCCCTGACCCGCATTATACGCAAAATGATCCGCTGCCGACTCGTTTTCAGAGCATTTACGCTGATCGAAGTGCTCGTGGTTATCGCCATCATCGCAGTGATTTCCGCCCTCGCGCTTCCAGCGTTTTCACGCTCAAGAGAGCAGTCGAAGCGGAGCAAATGTCTCGGGCACATGCGCCAGGTGTATGGGGCGGTGGGGGCTTTTGCGGCGCAGAACGACGGCGAGATTCCAATCGGGTATCGGATGGGAAAAAAGCAATTCGCCACCACTCTCTACAGCGGTGGAATTGGTAAGTACGTGTTGTTGGGAAAGCTTTTCGAGACTGGGTTCATCACGGATCCCGCTGTTCTTTTCTGTCCCTCGGAGCGCGATCCGAAGCAGGCGTGGAATACCCCGGAGAACTCCTGGCCGCCGGCTTCGGGCAACAATACGCAGGGAGGCTATGCGTGCGCGCCGCTCGTCGATTGGGGCACCGAGGAGGCCCCGAAGTCGTGGCCGCGTCTTGCCGGTCTCGAACGTGGCGCTTTGCTGGCCGACGGCTTCGGATTGCCCGCCCGGGTGGATTCGCGGCACATTGATGGGATTAATGTGCTGTCCTCCGATGGGAGCGCGGAGTGGGTGCTCCGCGAGAAAATCGACGGGGAACTCCGGCAGTGCGAGAGCCTCGGCTCGCAGGCAAATGATGCGCAGCAGCGCATTTGGGACATTTTGAGTGGGAAGGATCCTCGCGACCATCCCGCCAATAGCGCTGAGAAATGATGCGGCGCGGGGGATTCTAAAATCGGAAAGAGAAGCTTTCCTTTTTAAGTCTCGATTGCATATATGGTCAATCGTCCATGGAAGCACCGGAAAAACTTACGACGGGTGAACCTCTCAGCATCGAGGAAATGCTCAAGCATCTGCCTGCCCTGAGTGAAATCCCGATGGGGCTTTTGAAAAATTACGCGCTCGGTGCGGCCGTGCTCCGTCGTTTCTCCGAAGGAGATATCGTGTGTCACGAAGGCGAGTTCGGCTCAACCGCGTTTTACATCGTGGAGGGTGAAGTGGACATCTACATTGAGAACCCGCTGGCAAAGGTCCAGAGCGCGCGGCACGGGAAGGGGATCTTCGGTTTCTTCAAGAAGATCACCGGGCTTTTTGGTGGAACCCGCGAGGCCGGTGATGATCCGAACGGCTTCATCGCGATCGATGCGGACGTGGACCTGCCGAAGACCACGCCGCTCGCGACGCTGCGTGAGACCGACCTTTTTGGAGAAATGACGTGTCGCACATTTCAGCCGCGCTCCGCGACGGTGCGGGCGAAAGGCGATTGTGTGATGATCGAGATGCTTCGCGTGATTCTCGACATGTTGCTCGGGACGCGCGACGTCGATGCGGATACGAAGGCGAGCACGAAGGTGAAGGCGCCGACGTTTAAGGGCACGAGCTTCAAAAAGGCGATGGACGACAAGTATCGCGCTCGCTCGCTGTCGAACCATCTCAGCTCGGTTCCGCTTTTCGCGACTTTGGGGGATGAGTTCCTCGCATATTTGCGCGACCGCGCGGAGCTTGTGAGTTGCGGAAAAGGCCAGGTGATTTGCAAACAAGGGGATGTCGCGGATGCGTTTTACCTCATCCGAAGCGGGTTGGTCCGTGTATCGCAGGCGATGCCGGGAGGCGAGATGGTGCGCACTTATTTGAAGCGCGGGGAGTTTTTCGGTGAGATTGGTTTTTTGAAGGAGCAGCCGCGAAATGCGACGTGCGCGGCGCTGGATGCGGTGGACCTCGTGAAGATCAATGCTGCCGATTTTCGCGTGCTGCTGGAAAAGTTTCCCGTGGTTCGCGATTCGCTCATGCGCATCGCGGAAGTCCGAATCGCCGCAGATGCGGAGCGTCGCCCTCCGCCAGGGTTGCAGCTCGATGACTTTCTCAACCAGGGGCTCTACGAAGCGCAGAATCTTTTGCTCATCGACCTCGATCACTGCACGCGTTGCGACGCTTGTGTGAATGCCTGCGCCGACGCGCATGATGGAGTCACGCGGCTGATTCGCGACGGGCTGCGATACGATCACTTCATGGTGCCAACGGCGTGCCGCTCCTGCCGCGATCCGCTGTGCATGACGCAGTGTCCGGTTGGCAGCATCCGGCGCAAAGAATCGCTGGAGATCATCATCGAAGACTGGTGCATCGGTTGCGGCAAATGCGCGGAACTCTGCCCGTACGGAAATATCAACATGCACGCTTTCGAGGTGACTAAGGAAGTCGCCGCCGAGTCGCCCAAGCCCGCCGTTCCCGCCGCCGCGGCCAAGGCACCGGCACCCGCAACACCGGCAGTGAAACCTCCTGTTGCCGCAGCATCCGCTGCACCTGAAAAATCCGCCGCACCGGCAGCGACGCCAGCCCCTGAGACCAAGGTCGCCGTGCCCGCAACTAAAGCGGCGGAAACCGTGGAGGCTGCGAAACCACCCGAGCCGAAGCCCGCTCCGAAACCTGCGCCCGCTGCCGCGAAAAAAGACGAGCCGCCGAAGAAAATGGTCAAAAAGAAAGTGTCCGTGCAGAAGGCCACGACCTGCGATCTTTGCACCGACTTGAGCGTTCCAAGTTGCGTGTATGCCTGCCCGCACGACGCTGCGAAACGAGTCGATCCCGCGCAGTTCTTCGCTTCGGACGAGCAAGGCGCAGGCTGGAGCTTCCAGAAGAAATCCCGGACAACCCATTGACCCACATGAGCATCACCATCATCCGGAATAATGAAAGATTTGGCCCGTTCACGATTGATCAGGCGAATTCAATGCTCGCGTCTGGTCAACTCGCGCCAAGCGATTTCGCGATATACGATGGGGGCGGACCGTGGGTGCCGCTGATGGACGTTCCGGGGGTTGTGAAATTCCCGCCGCGTCCCGGAATGCCTCCTGCAAATGCGTCGGACAAACTGATTCTCCCGGCGTTCCTGCTCGCATTCATGATCGGCCCACTCGGCATTCATCGATTTTATGTCGGCAAAACAGGCTCGGGTATTGCGATGCTCGTGTTGAGCCTGACGGTTTTCGGCCTTGTTGTGACCGTGGTCTGGTCGATGGTGGACTGGATCATGATCGTATGCGGCTCATTTACGGATAAGGACGGGCGCAAGCTCACGCAATGGACTTAAAATCGGCATGGTAATCAACCGCTCACACATACCTTGGTTCCTCGCGACGCTCATCGCTACGGCGGGTGCTGTGTTGCTCTATCTTGCCCGCTTTCATCCGGCGAGCCTGCCGTTTGCATTTGAGCTGCCGGAAGTGCTCCGGGATGCCGGCCCTCAACGAAGCACCTACGGCGGAACGCGGATAGGGCTGCTCTTCGGGACGCTGGCGTTTTTGATCTTCCTTTTCGCCGCCGCCCTCGGTGTTCGGAAAAAGAAGCGGCTCTGGCGTATTGGCCGCGTCGAGATTTGGCTGAAGGCGCATGTGTGGCTCACGATTTTTACCATCCCGCTCGTCGTGATGCACAGCGGCGTGGCGATGGGCAGCCCGCACACGTCGTTTATCATGTGGCTGTATTTCATCGTGATGGGCACCGGTTTTTTCGGTATCGCGATGCAGCAGTTTATCCCCGCTTTGTTAAAGGAGCGTCTTCCACGAGAAGTCGTGTTTGAGCAGATCCCGCACATCCGGAAGCGCGCGCTGGAGGCAGCGGAGACCCTGCTGAAGGACTGCACGCCGGTCGAGCCGAAGCCCGACGCCAAGCCCGATCCGAAAGCGGTGACTCTCTCGCCCGAGGACATCGAGAGCGCATCAGCAATCAGTGAATTTCTGAATGCCGACGCGTTGCCCTATCTCCGGCTGCGCCGTGGTGACCGGCACCGTCTCGGTGCTCAGCGCAAAGGCGATGACGCCTTCCGTCTTTTGAAGCTGAATGTCGCGCCGAAATGGCTGCCCCGTGTCGAAGAGTTGCAGGCATGCTGCGACGAAAGACGGCGGACGGATTTGCAGGCAAAGCTGCAGCATTGGCTGCACGGTTGGCTGCTCATTCACGTCCCGATCTCGCTCCTTTTGATCATCCTCACTCTCTGGCACGCCATCGTGGCCGTGCGTCACTTCATCGTGCATCCGTAAACTGGTCATGGCTGAAAACACGCAAAAGCAAATCGCGCAAAAGTATAAGGACAACCTGACTTACTACAAAGCCGATCACTACCTGCGGAGGTGGCGTAAATGGCTCAGTATTCTCGCGGTCGTAGGTGGTTTCACCTGGGCGCTCGGCTACAAATACTTCGGCGGGTCGAACGAGTTTTTTAATACAGGCCCGATTTCCGAGAACCACGCGCTTTTCACCGAGCGGTGCGAAGTCTGCCATGAAGGCGCGACGACGGATGTTTTCTCGATGCTCCCCGTGGGCCATGCGAAGGCGATGTTGCTCGATAAAAAGACCCCTGTGACCGACAGGTTGAAGGCCGCCGGCGACAATGCGTGGAAGCGTCTCGGCGATGCGAAGGACACGCTCAAGGACACAGCCAAACTTGCTGCCGCAGCCAACTCGGCACTCGCGTCTTTGAACCTCAGCAACATCGATAACTCCTGCCTGAAATGCCACGAAGGCATGTCGATGCATCAGCCGGGGCTGAAGGCCATCATGTTCCGCGAGACGAACAAAGAGCTGAACTGGGTGCCCGCGACTGCGTGCTCCACGTGCCACCAAGAGCACGTCGGTGCTCAACGAATGGCGATGCCAAAGAGCAATGTCTGCGTGGATTGTCACTCCGACTCCAAGTGGATGGAAGACTCGCTCAAGCGTTCGAGCTACGATGGCAAACTCGCCGCCGCTCACAGCCAGAATATCCGCACCGATGGCGGCGATCTGGTTCATTGGATTCCCGCTGCGACGAAGGATATCAAGCCCGCTGTCATCCGCGCGTTCGCAGACGGACACCCGTCATTTTTGTACGAACAAAAGGGCGCGAAGGATAACGCGGCAATCAAGTTTAACCACGCGCGCCATTTTGCTGCGGATATTCCTTTGGTGAATGGGAAAAAGATCGATTGCGCCGATTGTCACAAGGCTGACGGCGACGGAATCGGGATGCAGCGGATAAAATACGAGCAACACTGCCAGCAGTGTCACAGTCTCGGAATCGACCCGAAGCTGCCGGATTTCAACCTCCCGCACGGAAGCCCCACCCACATCCGCGACTTCCTCAATGCGCTCAACGATCGTTGGGTACAGTGGGCGAAGGCGAATACAAAGGGTATGGACGCAACAGCCCTGAACGCTTTCGTGCAGCAGCGCGGCGGCGAGATTCTCGCGCGATGGCCGGGCGGTATGGACGGTGCGGTGCAGAAAATATTCTTCGAGGGGGAGCCGAAGATTACCGGCAACGACCGCGGTCAGACGCTGCCCGCTTGTGCGAAGTGCCACGATGTGAAAGACGGGAAGCCGTCACCCGATATCGTGGATCCAAAAATCCCGGACCAATGGCTCACGCGCGGGCCGTTCGCACACGGCACGCATACCCACATCGGCTGCAACGAGTGTCACGGTGCGGCCCGCGACAGCAAGGAAACGTCGGATATTTTGCTCCCGACGCAGAAGAGTTGCGCCGATTGTCACCGGCCGCGCGATTACAGTGCCGTAGAGCTGGATCCTTTGTTGAAAATCGCGCCGACCTTCGGGAAATCGAGCCCCAAAATTGCAGCGCAACAGCGCAAGGAAGGCGGCGTGTTTGCCGACTGTCTCGACTGCCACAACTACCACGTTCCTGCCGCCGAAATGGAGATGGCGAAGTCGCTGGCGAAGTGAGGGATTACGAAGCTGCGGGGCCGGACAACGCAGGTTCGCCGGTGACTCTGCGAACGCTCGGCGAGCCGATGCCCGCGGCGCGCTGCAGGAGCGTCCTTACCGCAGCGACGAGTGTGCGGAGCATCGGGCTGTCGGCGGCGATTACTTTGACGACGCAAGCGCCTGCAGCGAGTTGGGAGTATCCGATCCACGCGTGATTCGAGTCGAGGGACTTCCCGAGTTCCGCAAGCTTCGCGGAAACGGATTCCATGGTTGGCGCGATGTACACAATGCTCGCGTAGTAACCTTGAGGGAAGATGGATCGCAACCCGTGAATGGAAGGGTGCTCACGGCCAATACGATAGCGTTCCCGGACAATCGCGCGTCCGTTGAAGACGACGTCGGTTGCGATTCGCATATCGCGAAACTCGAATACTTCTCCATGCGCGGTGCGGCCGGGGGCGATGGACTCCGTCCATAAGAGGGTGGCGCCTTGTTGGATCTCGATTCGGGTTTTCTGGCGATATGCGGAGTCTTTCTGCGGGATCAGATACTCGGGCCAGACGTCCAGCGAACCTCCCGCATTTACCGTGAATCGCTGTGATACCTCGGCGAATCCTTCGGCCATCGTGTGAATCCGGTTCGCGCTGGGAGCGGTGAGGAGAAGGCGCGCGCCGCTTTCCACTTCCACGTTCACGTTCACGCGGTCGTCCGCGAGCAGGCCGGGGGATGGGCTCGCCATGTTCACGACGAGCCAGCCTTCGTCGCGGTGCGGCTTTGAGATGTGGACGGGCGCGGCGAAGGATTGCCGCCGGAGCACGGTGTTTCCGGCTTCGTCAATGCCTGCGAGAAGATCGAGATGGCCGTGGAGCCCGCTCACACGAAGAGCACCTCGCGACGCAGCCATGCCAGCAGTTCGTCTTTTCCGGTTCCGGAGCGCAGGTCCATGAAGATGAAGGGCCGTTCGCCGCGTTGGATTTTCGCGTCGCGCGCCATCACGCCGAGGTCCGCGCCGACGTAGGGGGCGAGTTCGATTTTGTTGATGAGCAGGAGGTCGCTGTTGCGAATCGCTGGACCGCCTTTCCGCGGGATTTTATCCCCTTGCGCGACATCGATGACGTAGATGAATGCGTCCACCAATTCCGGTGAAAACGTCGCGGAAAGATTGTCGCCGCCGCTTTCGACGAGGATGAGTTTCGCATCGGGATGGCGGCGTTCCAGTTCCTCGATCGCCGCGACATTCATCGAAGTGTCATCGCGAATGGCCGTGTGCGGGCAGCCACCGGTCTCGACTCCTAGGATGCGATCTGCGGGAAGCGCGTTGTTGCGTGTGAGGAACTCCGCGTCTTCCCGCGTGTAGATATCGTTCGTGACTACGGCCATCGAGAGTTCGTCCTGTAACCATTGGCAGAGCCGCAGCACGCACATGGTTTTACCCGAGCCCACGGGGCCGCCGATTCCGATTTTTACTGGTCTTTGTTTCATGAAATAAAAAGTCGTTCGTTCGCAAACTCATGCCGCATCGAAGCGATCTCGAGCAGCGGGTCGAAGTAGCCTGCGTCGTCGCGCTCGACTTCGAGCGAATCGCGAATCGTAACGGCGGCCCGCGACAGAGCGTCGCGCAGGACTCGCTGACAGCCTTCCTGTCCGATGCGAATGAGCTTCAGCGCGGCCCCGCACACGCCGGAAACAGTCTGGTAAAAGTAGGCGGCAAGCGCGGCCTCCAGCGGAAATCCTTCCACGCGCGCTTGCAGGGCGCAGACAACGAGATGGTTTCCGTGCGCTTCTTCGGAGCTGATTGCATCGGCAAATTCGCGATAGGAAGGCTGCTCGTTCACAGCACGCAACGCAGCGAGACGGCGTCGTCCGATTTGCGTGCTCGCCTCCCGTGTCTCGCGCGCAAGCTTCGATGCGGACAGCTCCAAATCAATCTCGCACAGCTCCGCCAAGACCGGGGCTCCAAAAGCAAACCGCAGATAAGGAAGCTCAAACGCAGAAAGCGCAGGCAGCAAATGGTGAATTACGAAATCGCGCAGCCCTGCTTCGTTTCGCGTCGATGTGAGGCGGGCGAATTCTTCGAAGCCGAGTGAGTGTGCGTAAGCGCCGGTGGGGAAGAGCGTGTCGTTTGTCTGAAGAAGCGCCGGCAGCCAGGCGAGTGGATCAGGACTCATGGCTGTGCGCTTTTGCAAACGGAATAAAGATACGTGCGGCCACAATGAACGGAATGCTTTGTCGCTCGAAGAGTGCGCGCAACGCCGAATCATCCGGAACCCGCACCACTTCATCGGTGACCTGAATCGGAAAGTGCAGATTTCCGATCGTCCAACCGAGTCGGGCGATCGCGGAGAGCTTGGGTATGAGCGCGATTTCGAGGACGGGCTCGGGCTTTTGCTCGATTGCGTAGAGCACCGCGTCGTTCGCATAAAACGCATCGCCGTGCGCGAGGGGATTGGCGAGGTCGAATCCAAACTCAACGCCATCCTCTGCGAATCCGCGCCAGCGCCGTTTCGCGAGCGTGAGCCGATCCGCGCAGAGCGCCACGCGGGGAAGCGACGGACTCGGACTCAGGGCGGAGTGGATGAGAATCATCGCGCCTAAAACAGAAAGTAGCGCTGCGCCATCGGGAGCACGCTCGCAGGCTCGCATGTGAGAATGCGGCCATCGGCCTTCACCGTGTAGGTTTCCGGATCCACTTCGATACGCGGGGTTGCGTCGTTCCAGATCAGGTCCTTTTTGGTGACGTTTCGCGTGCCACGTACGGCGACCAGTCGCTTCGCGAGCGAGAGGTGGTTCAGCGTGCCATTCGCGAGCGCGTAGTCGCTAACAAATGTAACACTCGTCGAATACTTTGCCCGTCCGTGCGCGGCGAACTGCGGGCGGTAGAACATCGGCTGCGGCGTCGGGATACTCGCATTCGGGTCGCCCATGTTTGCCATGGCGATGAGGCCGCCTTTGAGAATCACCTCCGGCTTCACTCCGAAGAATGCAGGCTTCCACACGACGAGGTCGGCGAGCTTTCCGACTTCGATACTGCCGACTTCATGCGAGATTCCGTGCGCGATAGCAGGGTTGATTGTGTACTTTGCAATGTAGCGGAGCGCGCGGAGATTATCGGCAGGCCGCGATGACTCCAGCGCGCCAAATTGCACCTTCATCTTGTGCGCGGTCTGCCAAGTGCGCGTTATGACCTCGCCTACGCGGCCCATCGCCTGCGAGTCGCTCGACATGATCGAAATCGCGCCCATGTCGTGGAGCATATCTTCCGCAGCGATAGTCTCCGGGCGGATGCGGCTTTCGGCAAATGCAACGTCTTCGGGAATCTTCGAGTCGAGGTGATGGCACACCATGAGCATGTCGAGATGCTCGGCGATCGTGTTCACCGTGTACGGGCGTGTGGGATTCGTGGACGACGGCAGGACATTGAGTTCGCCGCAGACGCGGATGATATCCGGCGCGTGACCACCGCCCGCACCCTCGCTGTGAAATGTGTGAATCGTCCGCCCTTTGAACGCAGCGAGCGTGGCTTCGAGGAAGCCAGCCTCGTTCAGCGTGTCGGTGTGAATCGCGACCTGCACATCGAGTTCGTCGGCGACCCCGAGACAGCAGTCAATCGATGCAGGCGTAGTGCCCCAGTCTTCGTGGAGTTTCAGCCCGATAACACCCGCGCGCACTTGTTCACGAAGTGGTTCCGGCGTCGCGCAGTTTCCTTTTCCGAGGAAACCGATGTTCATCGGATACTCGTCCGCCGCTTCCAGCATCCGGTGAATGTTCCAGGCACCCGGCGTGCAAGTGGTCGCGTAGGTCCCATGCGATGGACCGGTGCCGCCGCCGATCATCGTGGTCACGCCGCTCGCCAGCGCGTGCTCGATTTGCTGCGGGCAGATGAAGTGGATGTGCGTGTCGATTCCGCCGGCTGTGACGATACAACCTTCGCCTGCGATAACTTCCGTCGCAGCGCCGATGGTCATGGTGATTCCCTGCTGGATGCCGGGGTTTCCTGCGTGACCGATGCCGACAATGCGTCCGCCTTTGATGCCGATATCCGCTTTTACCACTCCCACTTTCGCGTCGAGGATGAGTGCGTTCGTGATAACGAGATCGAGGCAATCCGCGTCGAGCGCAGTCGGCGACTGGCCCATGCCGTCGCGGATGACCTTTCCGCCGCCAAATTTCACCTCGTTGCCGTAGCCGCCGTTTTCGGCGATGAGGTCCCTTTCGACTTCGATAAAGAGCTCCGTGTCCGCGAGTCGCACGCGATCACCCACGGTGGGTCCAAACATGTCTGCGTATTGGCGTCGGGAAAGTGTCAGTGGCATGGGTTAGAGTTTTCCGTTCACTTTTGCGTTGAGTCCGAAGACCTCGCGCGCGCCGGAGAGCGCGACCAATTCAACATCGCGCGTGTCTCCGGGCTCAAATCGCACTGCTGTTCCCGCAGGTATATTCAGTCGGAAACCGCGCGCCGCCGCACGATCGAATGCGAGCGATTCGTTCACTTCAAAGAAATGAAAGTGACTCCCGATTTGCACGGGTCGGTCTCCGGTGTTGGCAACGCGGATGACTTGAGTGTCGAGGCCGACGTTCGCAGGCAACGGGGCTTCGGCGACGATGATTTCTCCGGGTATCATATTCAGCGAATCGGGTTGTGAACCGTGACGAGCTTAGTGCCATCCGGGAAAGTCGCTTCGACCTGCACTTCGTGAATCATTTCAGCGATGCCTTCCATCACATCCGAGCGTTTGAGTATCGTGGTGCCGTAGCTCATCAAATCGCTCACCGAGCGGCCATCACGAGCGCCCTCCATGATTTCGTATGAAATAATCGCGATGGACTCCGGGTAGTTCAGTTTCAGCCCACGGGCCTGACGGCGGCGGGCTAGATCGGCTGCGACCACGATGAGCAGCTTTTCGGTTTCTCGGGGTGCAAGGTGCATTGTCTAGAGCGAGCGGAGTAGCATTCCAGCGGCGATGAGTGTCGATACCGCGCCGATTCCGCGGGCTACGAGGAGGTGCCGCTCGCGGAGCAGTCGAGCCATTCCCATGCCGACTCCACCAATCGCCAGAGTTCCAGCCAGCACTCCGCCGCAATAAGCAGCCATGCTCGCGGAACTTGGAGCTTCAGAGCCGTGCGCCCAACCGTGAACTAATGCGCACGCGGCCGCGATTCCGCAAGCGAGCGGCGCACTGGCGCGGAATCCGCCGGCGAGTGATGCAGAAAACAAAGCCACGGTCACGGCGAGCGCAGTTTCGATTCCAGTAAAAGCCCCTGTCAGCAATCCGCCGAGCATTCCCACCGCAGTTGCGCCGATAAATGCCGCGACCGGAAGCCATCGGGAATTTCTGTCGTGGAGTCCGGCCCAAAGCCCGAGCGCAAGCGCTGCGAGGAGATGATCAAATCCCGTGAATGGATGCGC
>JAYUSJ010000138.1:0-98546 GCA_043755735.1 Verrucomicrobiaceae bacterium
CAGCGCGCGTCCTTCTCCAGTTCCGGATAGCGGTCGAAGGTGTCATACTGCGACGGAGCGCCCCGCATGTGCAGAAAAATGACGCGCTTCGCCTTCGCTGGAAAATGCGACTGTTTCGGAGCGAGCGGCGAGATGGAAGATGCCGGTGCGACCGCTGAGGCATTGCCCTGCACCAGCGAAAGCCATGCGAGATTGCCAAAGCCGCAGGAGAGCTTTTGCAACGCGGCGCGGCGGGAGAGCTGCACGGGCGATTCAAGGAGGCGCGGAATGTTCATCACCTAAGAGGACGAACAGAACCTCCGAATCTGACCGACAAAGCACCACCCCTTGAACCGTCATGTCCCGCGCCGCTCGCCAGTTCTTCTCCTCGGCCAGAACTCCTGTGCATTTTCATCCGCCGCGCTTGCGGCGTTCTTTCCGCTCCGTCCGTTCTTCCAGCAGCCTTTGCTCGCGAATCAACTCCAGCCGCAACTGCTCCTCGCTTGGCAGCACCAGCTTGTAGCGCGTGGCGAAGAGCTTTTCGTTTCCGTGCAGCACCGAGTAGCGCACGATGGACGCATCTTTCGCCGCGCACAGGATGATGCCCACCGTCGGGCCGTCGCCCGCGCCGCGCTGCTGTTCGTCGAACATCCGCACATACATGTCCATCTGGCCGATATCGCCATGCGTGAGTTCGCGCGGCTTGAGGTCGAACAGGACGAAGCACTTGAGCACGTAGTTGTAGAAAACGAGGTCGAGGTAAAAATCCTTCGTCTCCGTGCTCATCCGCATCTGCCGGGCGACGAACGCAAATCCCTTGCTCAGCTCCAGCAGGAACGAGTGCAGATGGTCAATGAGCCGCTGCTCCATGTCCGACTCCAGCAGCCGCCCCGTCTCCGGCAGTCCGAGAAATTCCAGCAGCACCGGGTCGCGCACAAAATCGCGCGGCGACGGCGGCAACTCCGCAATCTTCTCCTCCGCCTCCGCCCTCACCGCCCTTTTCGCCTTTGGGTCCTTGCTGGAAAGCAGTCGCTCGTAGTAAAGCCGCCCCACCTGCCGCTCCAGCGCCCGCGAACTCCAGTTCTGCGCCACGGTTTCCTTCGCATACCACGCGCGCGCCGCTTCATCGTCCACGCGCAGTAAGGTGCGGTAGTGCGTCCAGTTCAATTCGGTACGCACTGCGTCCCAAATTGGAAACACAGTGTAAAACGTCCGCATGTGGCGAAGATTCCGCTCGTCGAATCCGCGCCCGAATTCCTCCGTCAGCTTCACCGCCAGCCGTGGCAGTAACTTCGCCCCATACTCCGCCCGCGCCGCGCCGCCCTGCTCGAATTCGACGATGTGTCGTCCCACGCCCCAGCAAGTCCGCACCTGCACCACATCCACCGCCCGCAAGACCTGCCGGCGGCTCTCCGTGATGAACTCGCGCAGGTCGCGCAACAACCCATCGAAGCCGGGCTTCGCGGGTTGGAGGGCTTTGGATTTGCTCGGGCGTTTGGGTTTCATCATTCCTGCTCTTTGGTGGATTTCGCGCACGTCAGCGTGCTCACGCCTTTCCGCCGCCTCCCAGCAGCCGCGCCGCGCTCGCTGTGAGCGTCCGCATTTGGCGAATGGCTATCGCGTTCAACTTCGTGAGCCGTTCGCCCGACGGCAGGCCCATATGAATCAGTTCCGCGTTCATGCTTTCGAGATTCGCCAGCACGAGAAGCTGCTCGATGGTCGCGTGGTCGCGCATGTTGCCGTCGAGCTTCGGATTCCCGTCGCGCCACTGCCGCGCCGTCCGGCCAAAGAGCGCGACATTCAGCAAATCCGCCTCGCTCGCGTAAGTCATCGCCGCCTGCGCGGGCGTCACCTCGGGCGGGATGAGGTGCGCTTTGATGGCGTCGGTGTGGATGCGGTAATTGAGTTTTGTCAGCGTGCGATTGAGATTCCAAGCCAGCGAAAGCCGCCGGCTCTCGTCCTCCTTGAGGCGCTGAAATTCTTTGATGAGGTAGAGCTTGAACTCGACGGAAATCCACGATGCAAACTCGAACGCGATGTCCTTGTGCGTATACGTGCCGCCGTAGCGCCCAGCCTTCGAGATGATGCCGACCGCGCCCGTTCGCTCAATCCATTGCTTCGGCGTGAGGGCGAAACTGTTCAGTCCGGCCTGCATTCTAATCCCGTCGAATTCGACGGGATTAAAACCGGGGTTGTTCAGCCGTTCCCATATGCCGAGAAACTCGACGGTGACCAGTTTCGGAATGTCAGTCAAAACGGAAGCCATATAACCCGCCATCATCTTTCGCGTCACTCAGGCGGACATCCATCAAATAGGAATTGAGGTCAAAGTCAGCGACCGTCTCTTTGAATGCGTCGTCCTGATTCAGCGTGACGATGTATTGGAAAGGCAGCGATGCGGCGATTCCAGCGGCAGCTTTCAACCCACTGACGATTTGCTGGCCGTCCACGCCGTCGAAGAGGTGGCTGTCGTGAACCAAAAAGCCCGGCCCCATTTCGCGTTCGTGCATTCGCTGCATGAGCATGAGATCGAAGCAGAAAATCTTCATCTTCTTGATGCCGCCGCTCCGGCTTCCCTGAATTGGAAACTTGAACTGTGGACCGTTGTTGGTGGCTTCGATAATCATCCGCCCTGCGTCCTCATATAAAAGCTGAGAGATTGATTCGTAGGCGAGAATCGCAGCGGTGATGCGGCTGTCCTGTTCGGAAAAGTCGCGGTTCAGCCGCAGCAGGAGGCGATTCCGTTCGAGGTCGAGTTCCGTCTTGCTGCCTTCGAGCTTTTCAGCGGCTTGATATCGCTGGTGCAGCGACTCCACTTCGCTGGCCACCTTCGACATTTCCGCCTGAAGTTTGCTGAACTGGTCGAGCGCACCGTGACTGTTCAACGTGCTCATAATCTCACTGAGCCTGCGGTCGAGTTGCTGAAGTTCCGGCGCTCTCTGCGCCACGCGTTCTTCGGCGTGTTGACGTTCACCGCTGAGGTAATCCCGGCGATTGCGAACGACCGACGCATGGAACTCTCTTACTTCGTCATAGCGTCGCTTCACCAACTCCGGCAGCACGATGCCTGCGTCGCGGTAAAGTTCGTCCAGTGATTCTGCGGCGGGCTCTGCCTCGGCATTCAGCGCAGCGTACATGTGCCGGATGGCTGCGGCATCGATAGCATTCTGGTTCGACAACTCAGACAGCTTTGCCTTGAACACGTCGGCTTCCTTTTCGAGTTCGCGGTATTCCGGGAGCACATGGAACGCAGCCAAATCATCCTTCAGCCGTTTGAGGCGGGAGTCCGCTATGGCATGTTGGGTGCGCAGTTCAGCGGCTGTGCCGATGATGGAGCCGAACGCACCGGCTCCTGCCGCCTTCTTGAGTTCATCCAGCGTTTTCTCCCGGTTGCGGACCACCTGCCAATCACGGGCAATCTGCCAGTCCAGCCCGAGAAGATAACTCAGCGCAAGTTGGTAATCCCCGCTGCTTTGCATCACCGCCTGTTTGAATGGTTCGGTGAAAGCGTTGCTCGATTCCCGCCGCACGAAGTAAGCGAACATGGAGCGGAAACTGGGGCTGGTGCCGTCCTCTTCAGAATCCCGTTCAAGGCCGAAGAACGCAGAGCCGAGACGCTGCCTCCAATCTTCTGCGGCGACAGTCACACCATCCACTTTGAATTTCGCGCGCTTCTTCACCTCGCGTTCCACGCACACGCGTTTCCCCTCAACGTCGAACTCCATGCCGAAGGTGTGTCCCTCCAAATCCTTCGACGAGTAAGGCGACTTCTCGGAGACGTTCCCGCCGGTGAGAAAGTGAATCGTCTCCACCATGCTGCTCTTGCCCGCCCGATTACGCGTCCGACCAGAGCCGCTTTCGGCTGACTTCTCCGCGAGCAGCACGTTCAAACCGGATTTGAACTCCAGTGTCTTGAATGTCGGCAGGCTGCTGTAAATGCGGTGAATCATGCGGAAGGTGATTTTGTTAGTAATCCGTCGTTCAGGCGAATAGCCCCCATCAGAAACAGCAAATCGAGAGCGAGCACAAACCAGTCGTAGGACAAACGCCGCTTCCTCTCGGACTTACCGCCTCTGACTTCCTCCCAAACAGATGAAACCGTGCGAGCACGGTCGAGGAGACTCAGAATCTCGCTCCCAACGGTGAGCAGGGCGCGTCGCTCGGAGAGATGTTTCGAGGGCAGAATCATGGCGCTGTCGGAGCGGGTTCAAAAATGTCGCACCGCTCGAAAAAGTAGGCGAGCACGGCGAGCACGGCGGCGAGTTGGGACGACTTCAGTTTCTCGCCGCCCGTCCATTGTTGGAGTTCGTCGAAAACCTCGTTCGGATGCAGCGGAGGCGCGCAGACTTTCAGTTCCGCGTAACGGGCGGCGAAAGCCTTCGCCATGCGTTCGCCGTAGGTCGGAGCGTGCCACTCGTCGAAGAACTGCTTCACGAGTGGAGCCTTCGCCATCCCCGCCGTAAGGAGTGCCTGCACGCTGCTCGACAAGCGATTCGCACGGAGCTTGCCGGGGTCCACGCTCAACACAGGTTGGTTCGCAGGCATCTCACGCGCAGCAATATCCTCCAGCACGATGCGAATCTCGTCGAACCCGATACTCGTCTGCTCGGCCATCGTTGGCGGCGTGTAGTTGAACCAAGACCGAAGGTCATCCAGCGAGAGCTTGCGGAACACCACCCGCAGTTCCTCCAAACACCACGGTTCAATTTTCACGCCGGGATTCTCGCGTTCGGTTTCCAACAACAACTCCTGCACATGAGGCGGCAGTCCATCGTAGGCGTTGTGAACGAACGACCATTTGTCGAAGTGCGTGCCCCAATGTTTCAATGCACCAGCGAAGTCCTCGGTGATTTTCTTCTTCGCTTCCGCCGCAGTCATGTCGTTCGGCGCATACACCTGAAACAAACGACGGTCGGATTTCAGAAAGCCGTCGTTCTTCTTGTCTCCCACGTTGCCCCACGGACTGCACGCCATGAAGTCCGCCTTGTAAGCCCGGCCCATCAACTGCTCGAAGAAAGTCTGAAAGGCATCCCCTTTCGACCGCAAGAACGCGTTCTCGAAGTCCTTCTCATACCAGTGTGAAACATGGGGGTCCATCAGCAGCAGCAAGTGATGCGCGCTACCGTACGAGCGTGCTTTCCACTGGCGACGAGCACGATAGTTCGCTGGCTTGTTGAGATGAAATGTGGCGGCAGCATGTCCGGGGGCTGATTATGCCGTGAGCCCAAATAAGGCAACGCCGCATTTGCAGAGCACTCGTGCTCGGGAACTCAAGCAGGCGTTCATATTGAGCACTGCGAATGAACGCATGTTTGGCAGTTTCCTGCTGGCTGGATTTTCCATGGAGCTCTCATCCAAAGAAACACCCATTCGGGTCCTCATGGATCAACCCGAGGGCTGCGGCAAGCGATTCTGCAGCGATTCTGCATCCGGGCGCGGCGGGTAGCGGTGCCATTTGCCATCGGCCCGTTTCCAGAAAATGCACCAGACATTTGTAGTGCGGACAAATCGCACCTTCGCGATGGACTCCTCGACCTGCTCACCTGGGCGACTGAACACTGGTCGCACGAAGAAAAGCTCGATGGCTTGCCCATCGAAGCGCTGACCGTCGCGGATCTTATCGCGCAGATGCAAGGGCGGGCGACGGCGCGACCAGAAGTGTTCCTCAAGGGTGATCGTATGCTCGGCGATTTCAGCTCCGGTGAAGGCCATAATTATTAACGTCGCACACGAGGCTGGAGCACTTTCCCCAACGCGTTGATGCGTGTCTCGTCGCGTTTGCCATCGGTGCCGAGGGTCGGCAGCAGCCAGCCGCCTTCGTCGTTTTCGTTCCAGCCGTAGATGATGACGGCGTTGCTGGGGTTGATGTTGCGGTTGGCTTTTGTCCAGTCGAGCGCCTCGCGGATGTGCGCGGCGAGTTCTTCGGGGGTGGCAGTGACGGAATCGATGAGCGGCTTTTGCTGCGCGGGCGGGGTTTTGTCGGGAGTCGCGGTGACCCACGTACACCACGGCGGCGGGCGTTCGTTGCGCGGGCGCGTGTCCCAGCCAGTGCTGGCGAAGGTCACGCTCGGCAGGCGGAGGGCGCGGCTCTTTTCCCAACGGTCGCGGCGGATGAGCGCGCATTGCTCGGCGTAACTCGGCTGCGTCATGCTGTAATTTCCGCCGCGCGCGTAGGCGGAGATGGCGTCGAAACCGAGCGCCGCCATGTCGCGTGCATCCTCGGCGGGGTTCCAGCCCATGAGCACGAGATACGGCGTTTTTAGCCCTGCGGCGATAGTCTGGCG
Organism: Verrucomicrobiaceae bacterium; assembly: GCA_043755735.1. Classification (GTDB taxonomy): domain Bacteria; phylum Verrucomicrobiota; class Verrucomicrobiia; order Chthoniobacterales; family Chthoniobacteraceae; genus SXWH01. The sequence continues at coordinate 6,264 of JAYUSJ010000138.1, forward strand.
CTTGAGTTCGTCCCACTCCGGCTTCGCGAGTTTCGTCGTTTTCACGAACATAAAAAGCAGCGGGCGGCCATCGAGCACGGTCTGGTAATCGGGATGTTGGAAATGCTCCACGAGCCGCTTCCAAGCTGCGGTGCCGAGTCCGTCCAAGCGCGGGCCTTCCTCGACGAAGCAATAGCGGATGCCCTTTTTGTCCTTCGCCGCGCGGTAGCGATTCAAGGCGATGTGCATGTCGGACGCTTCGTCGTTGTAATCGAGGAACGCCCAATAGTTAAGCCCCGCCTTCGCCGCGTAGTCGATCTCCTGCTCCACGATGGCTTGCGAATCACCATTGATGCTCACGCGATCCTCGCCGACGACACGAGCGAACCACGGCAAGCGAAAATGATACTTCGGCTGCCCGAGCGACGCCTCCACCGCCTTCGTCGCGCCGCCGCTGCCATACCATGCATCCCAGCGAATCGCGCCTACGATAGGAGCGTCTTCGGCAGCACTTGAATGCCCGCACGCGAGCGCACAGATCGCAACAAACAGCAGCAGCAGCCGGATGCGAGGCGCGGATCGCATCACGGGCGTTTCTGCTTCATCAGATCGAGCGTCGCTTCCGCGAAAGCTTTGCCCATCAGCGCGAAAGTCTTTGCACAGCCGAGGTAGTGGTAGCCGGCATTTGATGCGCCGCGTTTCCATGCGGCGACTTCGTCGGGCGAGATCAGTTTGGCCTCGAACTCTTTGAGATACGCGCGTTTTTGCTCGTCGGTCATCTGCCCGTCAGCGTTCGGGTGGTCCTTGTGCTTTGAGTTGAGGAAGTGGCTCATCTGGCTCACCTTTCCGCGTTTGTCTTCAATGGCTCCAAGCTCCTCGGACCAAAACGGCGCGGTCGGCACGGCGACGACGTTGCCGTTAAACTCCGGCAGCAGCGCTGGCGCCGTCATCGCCTCGCGGAAGGCGACAGTATCAGCGCCCGCCTTTGCCCCGCCGACGCCCATCACACCGATGATGAACGGCATCTTCGGTGCGTTGATTTCCTTGCGCACGTCGCGGATGAAATGCGCGAGCAACTCCGAGTAGAGCGCGAAGCGGTCCGGCTTGTTGTGGTTCGGATAGACGTGACCATCGACCATGTCGTTCCAGCCTTGCAGCCATGCGAAGCCCGCGACTTCGAATCCCTCCGCGGCATCGTATTGGGGATAGACGCGCTTCGGGTCGGCGAGCACTTTTTTCACGTGCTCGATCATCAGGCGGTAGTAGTGCCCGGTCTCCTTTGCCTTATCGACTTTCCACTTTTCGAAATCCTTCGGGATGCCGTGTCCTTCCTGCTTCGGGTAGTTTTTCTCCTGAAACGAACTCAACTGATACGGCCCCGCGCTCGGCGGGCGGAAATCGGTGTGCAGACTCTTCCCGCCCCATGCCGCCTTGATGATAAGAACCGGCTCGTCGAACGCCGCATCCATCGTGAGGCCAAAGGTGAACTCGGGACCGATATTCTTACCGGGCTTTGTTGGGTCCTGCCCCCACATCGAGCCATAACCTGCCGTGAGCTTCCCGTTGAGTTCGAAGTTCTTTTCGCCGGCTCCGGTAAGATACGAAATCCACGCACCATCGCACACGGTCGGATTGCCGTCGGCCCCGCGCATTTTCTTCAGCAATGGCGCGGTGGCCGAGTCATCGCCGATGTAGTCGAATGTCGTGATGCTCGCGGGCCCTTCTATGTTGGACTGCCCTGCGAGGATGAAGACTTTGAGCGGCTTCGCGTCCGCGCTGGCGACGGCGATGAGTGTAGTGGCGAGGATGAGAGCGAGTTTCATAATTGTGGTGTTGTCGGGTGGGTTCGCATCGGACGCCCGGTGGCAGCCGAAGTTCGCCCATGCGCGACGTAAGTTCATTCATCCATTTTCGAGCGCGGATGAAAGGAATATTCGCATCACCCACTTACCCGCGAATCGGGCAGGACCGATTCGCACCGTCGCTCCGCACGAAAACTTTGCCGGGAAAGTGCGGCTTCAAATTATGGCAATGGCCGGCCGCCCGAGAGTTTCCACTGCAGGAGAGGGGACACGACTTTGGTGATTCCAAGCGCGCCGGGGTGGACCCCGTCGGGAATGTAGGATTGGAAAAGCGCGGGGTCGGCCTGTTGCAGCGCGGCCCAGTTTGGATGGTGGTCGATGACCATGAGGGCGCGCGCGGCGGCGACGTCGCGATACATTTGATAATACGCGGCGAGGTTGGGGCGCAGCGTGGCGGAAGTGTTGCTGCCGGCCGGGGAATTCCAAACGGTGTTCATCGTTTGCAGGATGATCTCGGCGGTTGGGTTTTGCGCCTGGATGGCTTCGATCATTGCGATGAGATTTGCCTGCGCCTGCGCGACGCTGAGTTGTGGCGTGCCGTCGGAATACAGAAAGGCATCGTTCATCGCGAACTCGATGAAGACGACGTCGGGATTGTGCGCGAGCACGCTGCCGGAAAGTTGCGCGAGGCCGGTGGCGGAGTTTTTGCCGCTGAGGCCGCTGTTGATGATGGTGATTTTCCCGGGGTATTTTGCCGAGAGCCACGTGTTCATCTGGCCGACCCATGCGCCTCCGGCGGTGAGGCTGGTGCCGTAAACCACGATCTTTCGATTGCTGCCGGCGGCGAGGTCGGCGATGAGCCTTGCGGGCTTGGATTCGAGCGCGACGCGGAAGAAGCCGCGGTCGGAATCTTTGACGATCGGGAGCGCGAAGTTTTCCTGAATCTGCCAGCCGCTACCGGTGGCGGGTTTCCACATGGAGAATCCGAGGTGGAACGACGGCGCGCCGTTTCCTGTGAGCGATGGCTGGGTGATGACGAAGTCTTGGATCTCGGCCGGGGAGTGGAGGGCGAAATAGTCGGGGTGGCTTTTCACGGCGGCGATGAAGGTCGCGTCGGAAACTGCGGGATTGAGCCCGAGGATGATTTCTTTCACGTCGCTGATTCCGTCGCTGTCCGTGTCCACGGTGGACGTGAGTGCGGTGAACCCGACCGCGTCGGCGATCACGAAACCGTTTGCGCCGGTGGTCTTGATGACAACGCCCTCGGTCGCCGCTCCGGTGAATGGATGGACGGCGAGCATGTTCCAAGTGCCGCCATTTTCGCGCTGGTTCACGGTTCGAACTTCCGTTCCATCGCGGTGCCGGACCTCGACGGTCACGTTACTTGCGCGGTTCGTGTTGGCGGTCCAACGGAGTTGGACGAGATGGAGTCCGGTGAGGCTTGCCGGCGCGCGATAGAAAACCTCCTTGGTGCCCTGACCGGTATTGCCGTCGTGAAGGTAATCGGCGCCGATGAAGCCCGCTGTCGCGGTTGCGGAAGTCCACGCGCCGGTGATGGTCACCTGGCTGGAATCTGTATTGTCCACGATGTTTGCGGGGGAGCCGGACGGGGGACTGCCGAGCGAGCTCCCTGCCGCCAACAGCGCCGGACGCAGCGCTGTGTAAGCGAGATTTTGAACGGCGATGTCCTGATCGATGGCCAGACTCGCGGCGATGGCGGCGGCTTGAGACAAGCCCATGAACACCGGCTCCATCCGGATCGAGCCGAATGCCATGTGCGTTGCGGAGAGGCTCCATGGGACGAGAAGATTCGCGCATTCACCCTGCTTTGGGATGATGGACCGATACGAAACAGGGTAGGGATTTGGGACGCTCATTTGCACATCGCCTTCGTTTTTTACGACGCCGTTTTTTACGTGGCGCTGGACGTTGTGGGAGTCCATCGAATAGGCGGCGAGGCCGATGGAATCTGCGGCGACCAACCCTCCGGTGCAGTTCGCCTGGGTCATCACGTAGTCGGACACCATCCGCCGCGATTCGCGTACGTAGAGCTGATGCGGCCAGTTTCCGTTATCGGTAAATTCATCCGCTGGCAGGCCCCATGTCGCGTAGGCGTTGCGGATGGAAAGCGGGACTCGTGTGTGGTTTTGCAGCGTCCAGACGAGACCGCGCTGCCACTTTTCGTGCTGAAGAGCGAGGGCGTCGCGCTGGCCGTGGGTGAGCGTGGTCCAATCCCAGCCGGGGCCGTAGTTCATCCCGATGAAGTCGGTGGAAATGCCGCCGGTGTTGTTCGAGTCGGTCTTGCGATTCGGCATCGCGCTGAGCTTGAAAAAGCTGCCTGTCTGTCCCGCTTCGATTGCGCGGAACAGCAACTCGTAGTCGGTTTCGTTGTAGCCGGCGGGCTGCGGAATCATGATGCGGTTCGCCGCGACATCCGTGAGCACCATACGGAAACAATATGCCTGGAGCTTTGTGTCGCCCGTGCCGTCGGCGCCGCCCGCATCCGTAGCGACGCCGGGCAGCAGGCCGCTGGCCGCATTTCCCGCGGTGACGTATGGATCGATACCGTTGGGCAATTGGTTGCTCGTCGCCCGCGCGGTCTGGATGCCGCTGAACGTTTCGCCGTAGGTCGCATTTGCCTCCCGTCCGACGGTGAAGCTCACGCCTGCGCCGGGAAGTAGATCGCCTTCGTAGCTGGCATCGATGAACATTTTCCCGGAAAACTCGCGGCCATCCTCCAGCCGGAGATGGCTGATTTTCCCGGCGTTCATCACCACTCCCCCGGAGAGATCGAGCCGACCTGGGATGACGGGTACGTTTTCCTCGGTGAGGAATTGATTGAATATCGCCTCGGCCACTTTCGGCTCAAAGACCGATGACACTTGAGTCGCCGCGTTAAACGAGGGCACGCCCTGGTTGCTGGGATTTCCGAAGCTCGCCTGAGTCTGCCAGTTCCACGAGCCACCCTGCTGGTAGTAAAGATACGCACGGTGGTAGAATTCGCGGTTCAATCCGCCGAGAATCTCGCTGTCCCCCAAGTCCGTGAATCCGAGTCCGCTGCTCGACATTCCACCGAGATGCGTGGTCGGTGAAATCAGCACCACAGACTTTCCCGATTTGGCCGCCTGCGTCGCGGCGACAACTCCGCCCGAGGTGCCGCCGTACACGACGACATCGTGGTAAACCGGCGCTGCGACGGCGGTGGTGAGGGTGCAGGCGAAAAGGAACAGTCGTTTCATGGGATAGTCTCGATGGTCAGGCGGAGGAAATTTTTTCCATCCGGCAACAGCACGTTGCGATTAAAGGTCTGGAGGCCGAACCAGTCTGTGAGATTGCTGCTCCGCTGGACCTCGATGGTGAAATTGACCACCTCGGCTCCGACTCGCGGGAGGATCACGCCGCCCTGCGCAAGCCCCGGAATCCCAGCATCGTCGAACAAATCGAAGTAGTCCGGATGGCTCTTGATCGCGGCGATCAGCGCGGCATTCGAAACTTGCGGGTCCAGACCGAGAACCTGCTCCTGCACATCGGTGAGCCCGTCGCCATCGGAGTCGGATGGCGGCGCAGTGCTCTGTGAAACTGCGGACGCAACAACGAGCGCGTGTGCATTCGTAGTCGTGCCGCTCAATTCGGCGAGAATATTGCTGATCGTGACGACTTGATTCGCGGTATCCGAAGTGACTGTGAGGGTGTAGAGAAATGTGGGCTTTGGCGAGCTCGGGATGATCGTCTCTCCGGGGCTGGAGTAGCTCGCCGCGCCGACTGTAGCGCTGAGACGCGTTTTCGCCGTAGCACCCGTGGAAGCGAAGCCGCCCGCCCAAATCAGAATCTGGTAGGTATTCACGGCCGGCAGCGTGACGGTGAAGCTCATGCCGATGGATGCCGATCCCAGCGTGGAGTTGAACACCGCAGTCGGATCGGTCTGCGTTCCGCTGGCGGGCGAGGTGCCGTCGGTGAATGAAAAGTCCACCGGCGGCTTCGTTGCGGAGTTTGTCCCTCTCACGGCGGTCCCGCCCACGGGGGATATGACACTGATCAAAGTGGCGCCGGCCTTTTCATTTGCCGGCGCAAGCGTGGCGACGGTCAGCAGGTCGGCTTTGTTCCAATACGCCCAGTCTGAAGTCCCAAGCGCGGTGAGGTCGTAAGCAGCGGCGGTATTCGAAATCTGCGCCGAAACCGATCCCGCAATCTGAGCGGCGGGGAGATTGAGCGCCGCGAAAAAGCCGCAGCAAAGTGCGCACAGCAGTTTTCGAGTTCTGTGAGTCATAGGATATGGAAAATTGGTGTATGGCTTGCGATGCGAAGAAAGCGCCATGCAGTGCCCCGGAAGTTGCCCGTATCCGGGCGATAAACAAGCGGGTTTCGGACTATTCGACGCCCCATCCCGATGCAGCCGCGAAGAATCCGCTTGTTTTCGTATCCGATAGTCCAAAGTCTCGTCTTCCTTTAATCACCACCATGCACACGCTTCACGGACACAGTTTCATTGCTGGAAAACCCGCCTCGGATTCGGCGAAAACTTTTCACGCCAAATCACCGCTTCAGAACACAGTGCTGGAGCCCGCCTTTCATGAAGCGAGCGCGGAGGATGTGGACCATGCGGTGCGCCATGCGGAGGATGCGTTCGAGATTTATCGTCGTGTTGGTGATTTGGCGCGGGCGGATTTCCTCGACACAATCGCGAACGAAATCGTGGGGCTGGGCGATGAACTCGTTCAGCGGGCGCATGTGGAATCCGGGCTGCCGATGGACCGAATCATCGGGGAACGCGGGCGGACGTGCGGACAATTAAAAGCGTTTGCGGCGCTGATTCGCGAAGGCACATGGGTGGACGCCCGCATCGACCACGCGATCCCGGATCGCAGTCCCGTGCCGAAGCCGGATTTGCGCCGGATGCGCGTGCCGCTGGGGCCGATTGTCGTGATGGGGGCAAGCAATTTTCCGCTCGCGTTTTCCACCGCTGGCGGAGACACGGCTTCGGCGCTCGCGGCTGGATGCACGGTCATCATGAAGGCGCACGGCTCGCATCCCGGCACAGCGGAACTGGTCGCCACGGCAATCTATAGAGCGCTGGAAAAATGCGGGCTGCCGGCCGGTGTTTTCTCGATGCTGCACGGTGCCGGGGCGATCGTTGCGCAGGGGCTGGTCCGGCATCCGCTCGTTCGCGGGCTGGGTTTCACAGGCTCGGAGCGCGCCGGGCGTGCGCTGTTCGACGCGGCTGCTGCGCGGCCCGAGCCGATTCCGGTTTTTGCCGAGATGGGTTCGCTGAATCCGGTGCTGCTTTTGCCGAATGCACTTCGCGAGCGTGGAGCTGCAATCGCGGCGGGGCTGAAGACTTCATTTACGATGGGCGTGGGCCAGTTTTGCACAAAGCCGGGACTGGTGCTTGCGCTGGGCGGTCCGGACTTCGATGCGTTTGCGGTGCAGTTCCGGGCGCAGGTGCAAAGCGCGATGCCGGCGACGATGTTGAATCGTTCGATCTGCGATTCGTTCTTCGCGGGTGTGGACCGCATTCAGGGTGTGAAAGGCGTGACGGTTCTCGGCGAATCGACCGTCGATGCGGACCCGGAAAAGACGCAGAGTGACCCAGTCGCATTCACGACTGACGCGGAGACATTTATTCTCAATCACGAACTGCGGGAGGAAATCTTCGGCCCCTTTACGCTGCTTGTCTCAGCGGGCACGGTGACGGAACTCGCCGCCGCTACGCGCTGTCTGAAAGGTCAACTCACAGCGACCGTCCACGCCGCCGGAGACGACCTCGCGCAGTTTGCCGATGTCGTTTCCATCCTTGAGCGCCGCGCGGGTCGCGTCGTGTTGAATGCATTCCCGACGGGCGTGGAAGTCTGTCCTTCGATGCAGCACGGGGGGCCGTATCCCGCCAGCACCGACGCCCGGTTCACGAGCGTAGGCGCGGCTGCGATTGAGCGCTGGGTGCGCCCGGTGAGCTGGCAGGGCTTTCCGCAGGAATCGCTGCCGCCCGAGCTTCGCGACGACAACCCCCGCGGAATCATGCGCACGATCAACGGAGTGCTGAGCCGCTAGAGCAAGCCCGTGCGCTGGTCCCTGCCGCCTCCCGTCGATCCAGTCCGTGCCGCCGAACTCGCGGCGGAAGCCGGGATCGCGCCCTGGGTAGCGGAGGTGATGCTCCGGCGCGGAAAAGGCGAGGCGGTAGCGGCGCGCAGTTTTTTGAGTCCGCTACTTCGCTCGCTCAGCGATCCTTTTTTGCTGCCGGGAATGGACGCCGCCATCTCGCGAATCAGCGCGGCTCTCGATGCGAAGGAGCGGATCGCGCTTTACGGCGACTACGATGTGGATGGCGTGACTTCGCTCACGATCCTCGCGCGGGTGCTGCGTGCTTCCGGCGGCGAGGTGACCACTTTTCTGCCGCATCGGGTGGACGAAGGATACGGGCTTTCCCCGGACGGCTTGGCTCGTTGCATCGCGATTCACGTGCCGAAGCTTCTGATTGCAGTCGATTGCGGTACGACGGCGGTTGCGGAAATTACGAGTCTCCGCGAGCAGGGCATCGACACGATCGTGCTCGATCACCACGAACCGAAGGAGGAACTCCCGCCCGTCGTAGCGATGGTGAATCCCAAAGTCAGCGGTTCCGATTTCCGGTATTTGTGCAGCGCGGGCATCGCGTTCAAAGTCGCGCACGCGTTGCTGAAACGCCGCCCAGTGCCGGGATTCGATCTGAAGAGTATACTCGACCTCGTCGCCGTCGCGACTGTTGCTGATATTGTCCCGCTGGTTGATGAGAACCGCATTCTCGTGAAAGCGGGCCTGGAGCGAATGGAGCAAACGAGCTGGCCGGGCCTCCGCGCGCTGATCGATGTCGCAGCAATCAAACCGCCGTACGACAGCGGGCATATCGGTTTCGGAATCGGGCCAAGGCTTAATGCATCGGGACGCCTCGCATCCGCAGAAGCATCGCTCGAATTGTTGCTCACCGACCATGCGCCGCGCGCCGCCATCCTCGCAAAGATGCTCGACCAGCAAAACCGCGAGCGCCGGGAGGTGGAGGACGACGTCTGCGTGAAGGCGGAGGCGCAACTGCGCAATCGGTTCGTCCCCGAAGCGGACGCAGCGATTGTCGTCGGTGGCGCAGGCTGGCACCCCGGTGTCGTCGGTATTGTGGCGTCCCGCATCCAGCGGAAATATCACCGTCCGGTGATTGTGGTCGGCTTCGATCCGATGGGGTTGGGCAAAGGAAGCGGACGCAGCATCGAAGGTCTCTCGCTCGTCACGGCGCTCGGCGAGTGCGCGGATCTGATGGACAAATTTGGCGGACACGAGATGGCCGCCGGGCTGACCATCCGGCAGGAAATGTTTGACGAGTTTCGCGCCCGCTTCGGAACCGCCGCCCGGTCGATGTTGACGCCCGAGCAACTGATCCCACGCATCCAAATCGACGCGGAAATCCCGCTCAGCGCAGTGAATTTCAAGCTCCTCGAGCAGCTCGGCTCCATGCAGCCGTTTGGCATGGAAAACCGGCAGCCCATTTTCATGGCGCGCAAAGTGATGCATGTCGGCGAGCCGCGCGTGATGAAAGAGCGGCACTACTCCATTACGCTGCGTCAAGGCCGCTCCGACACCCGCGCCGTCTGGTGGGGCGCGGCCGAGTATCCTATTCCTCCGCTGCCTTGGGATGTCGCGTTCACGGTCTCGCGGAATGAATGGAACGGCACCGTAAGCGCTCAGGTGGAGATCAAGGATTTGCGGACGAGCGAGGTTTGAGTTTTCGACTCCGCAGATACTGCGAAGTCAGGATGCGCCGCCCAATGAATGGGGCGGAGGAACGCAATCAGCGATAGGCCGCGACATGCATAGGAAATCCTGACTTCTGCCCTCATTCTCTTGCACTTGCCCTACCGAGAGGGAGCAAGAGGTAAGAACTCCTGTCGGACAGACCTTTTGCGCTTACGCCTCGACTGACTGAGCGCGAGTCACAATCCCCGTAGCATGAACGACTCAAACGGTTCGGGTGCGAGCGTAACGGGAGCGCTGGGAATCCGGTATGATTCCGGTTTGACCCCCAGTGGCTCGGGCTTGCCGCCGAGCAGGTCTAGTTTCGCTTCGAGTGACTCGAGCTTGGATGCCAAAGTTTCGAGCCCCGAAAGGAGCAATTCGACTGTGGCTTCGATTGACGAGGGGCGACAGCTCAAATCGACAACATTAGACTTTGGACGATATGCGGAGCGGTCAATTGACGTAACGGATGAAGTGGATCGTTTCACATCTATACATGCGTAAAAACCCGGCAAAAGTTGTCATTGGAAGTGAAAATAGTTAAGAAAATATTTGTATCATAGTGAATGTGTGCATGTAATGACCTGCAGCGACGCCGACTTGCGGGCGAATCATTTCCTGTTCGCCAGCCGACTCATTCGCAGGAAACGGCCGTATTCTTGTCACGGTGGGATGTCATTTTGTTTGCCGCATCTCCGTCGCACACGCATAAAGCGCGGCTTTATTCATGAGCCAAAACCAACAAACTCTCGCCAAAAGTGTAACCGTGGAGGGCTTTTCCCTTCACACTGGTGAGAAGGTCACACTGACCCTACATCCTGCACCCGTTGGGCACGGTCGAAAATTCAAGCGCAGCGACCTGCCCGACCAGCCAATCATTGAGGCGCGAATCGAGTTCGTGAAGACTGTGGAGCGTGCCACGACGATTGCCGAGGGTGCGGTGAAGCTGCAAACCGTGGAGCATGTCCTGAGCGCTCTGACGGGAATGGGCGTGGATAACTGCCTCGTGGAGATGACCGCGAATGAGCCGCCCATCGGCGATGGTTCCGCCCAGCCTTACGTGGAGATGATCAAAAACGCGGGCATCGTGGATCAAGCCGTGCCACGCTCCGTTTACGAGGTCACCGAGCCGATTCATTTGGAGACAAAGAGCGGGTCGCTCATGACGATTGTTCCGGATGCAGGCTATCGCATTTCCTGCACGAACGTGGGGCCCGATGGACGTTTCACGCAGTTCTATTCCACTGAAATTACGCCCGCCATCTACGAAAAGGAAATCGCGCCGGCACGGACTTTTGTTTACTACGAGGATGTGAAGCCGCTGATGGACAAAGGACTCATCAAGGGCGGTTCGCTGGAAAATGCCGTGGTCATTCGCGGGGAGCAGGTTCTCAGCAAAGAGCCGCTGCGCTTTAAAGAGGAATTCGCCCGCCACAAGATTCTCGATATCATCGGCGATCTTGCGCTGTTCGGCAGGGCGATCAAAGGGCACATCATTGCTGTAAAGCCGGGGCATGGTCCCAATACCGATCTCGCGAAGGCCATCGCAAAACAGCACGCGAAGCAGATGGCGCTTGTGCCACCGAGCACGACGCCGAAGGGCGGCGAAGTTCTCGACGTGAATGATGTGATGAAGCTGCTCCCGCATCGTTATCCCTTCCTCATGGTGGACCGCGTGGTGAGCGTGAATGACGAACATTGCACCGGTGTAAAATCGGTCACGATCAACGAGCCATATTTCCAGGGGCATTTCCCCGGCCATCCCGTGATGCCCGGCGTCCTGCAAGTGGAGGCGATGGCGCAAGTCGGTAGTATTCTCCTGCTACGCACGCCCGGCAATGCGGGAAAGATCGGCTACTTTATGAGCGCGGATGCGATCAAGTTTCGCAAGCCTGTGGTCCCCGGCGATACGCTCTTCATCGAAGTGGACCTCATCTCAAAACGCCGGGGCATCGCGAAGGCAAAGGGCCGCTGCCTCGTGAACGGCGACGTCGTGAGTGAAGCCGAAATGATGTTCGGCATCGTGGACGCGAAGTAGAGGAGGGGCGTCAGCGGTGAGATTTTGGAATGACGAATGACGAGGGTTTGCGATTCCCTCATCCCATCATTCTGTGATCACCATTTTCAGTCCTCCGCAGAATGCTGCATGGGTTCGTCTCAACATGATGATTTAACCCTGCGCCGCGATTCACTTCGGTTGAAGCATCATACCATTTTTCAGCAATTAAGAGATGTTCCCGAGCGAATGCCGCGACTTGCTTGGGCGGCCTCGTCACGTGCTGCCACAACGCGGCGAATCGTCCGATTATTTCTGAAAGATGGTATCAGACGGATGGCGGCGAACGTTGTTTGGGAAATGTGGAAAGTGAGCCAGCAGCCGCTCCGCTGCCGTTCCTCCCGATTTCGCCGCTCCGGATTCTGTGTGAATGCGTAATCAACTTCCGCGAGTCCGGGAGGTTGCTAAGGACGGGTCTGGTCGCGTTCTTCTTCGCGAATCTTTGCCAGGGCTGCACGGACGGAGCGGGAATAGATGAGGCTGGCGACGATGACGATTGGGAGGACGATGGCTTTCCCTTGTCCGGGAATCACAAAGATGGCTAGAAATCCGAGTCCGAGTCCGATTGCCGCGGCCATGGAGCCGCGCGAAAGGAGGGTGCGTTCCCTGCCGCTGCGGGCGGTGCGGATTTTCCACCACGTTCCGATCGCCCACCATGCAATGAATGGAAGGGACATGATGAAGAGAACCTTGCCCATTTATCCGAGGTGCGCGAGCCATGCGGCATCCGGCGCTGCGTAAGGGCGGAAGGTTTCCAGCGTGCCGGCCTGCTCGTTGTGGAGCAGCGCGCGGTGGAGGCCGAGTGTGCTCGCTTTGGGGGAATCGATGAGGCTGGCGGAGTCGCTGGCGCTCATCTGGAAGACGATGCGCATTTCGATTTCGCTGAGGGTCTTCCTGTTCAGGAAGCGGTTGACGTTGTTAAATGTATCGACGAACGCGATGAGGTGGATGCCTTGAGCGGGGCCTTCGTTGATGAGGGCGGTGAGCTGCTTGGACGGGTTTTCCGAGTCGTCGCTGGAGAAGCTGAAGTCGTCCTCTCCGCGGAGCTTCTTGAATTTTTGCAGTCCGTGAACGAGCAGGAAAATCCGCGGTGCATCGGCAGGTGCGTCGCCGGCAAGGCGGGCTTTTAGTTCGTTCGAGATTTCGGTCATCGTGTCCCCGAGATTCTGCGGCTCCGCGAGCGTGATGCCGGGAATCTTCGCAAAGAATTTCGATTCGGGGCTGTCGGCGGGCGAGGCGTGGAGCAGAACGATTTTCGCACCGCCTTTGGGGAATTGCGCAGCAAGGGCGATCGCGGCGAGGCCGAGCATCGTGGTGGCTGTTTCCTCGCGTTGTCCGACGATGAGAAGGTGGTTGCCGCTTTGTTTTTGGAAGACCGCCTCGGTCGGGCCTTTGATGGAGTTGGGCGCGCCGAGCCAGATGCGTGGCGCGCTTGGGGCTTGTGCGGGCTTGGCTGCGAGGACGCGTGCGAGGTCGTAGTTTTCGCGGATGCTTGCGGGTGCGTTGCCCTCGAAAACGATGGGGCCGTCGTAGTCTTTCGGGGCGAGCGCGATGACTTTGTCGAGCCACTCGTCGCGTTCTTCGTCCGGCAGCCACACGACTTGGAACGGGCTGTTGCCTTCGATGGCGCCGGCCGCGTCATTGTAAATTCCCTCGCCGGGTCGCGAGAGCAGGCGCGGCGCGGGATTGCTGTCATCCATGATGAGGTAGGCGTCGGCTTCGTTGCACTGGAGCGCCACGCGGATGACCATCTGGCCCATCGTCGCGCGAGCGAGGGTGAATGCGCCGCCGAGCGTCTGTGAACCGAGCAGGACGTGGATGCCGAATGCACGGCCCTGGCGGACGATGCGGTCGAAAAGAAGCGCAGCCTGCTGGGCAACTTCGTCGTCTTCGGTAAAGAACTCCTGGAACTCGTCGATGAGCAGCAAAGAGCGGGGCATCGGCTCGGTGCCGCCGGCGCGTTTGTATCCCGCAATATCCTGGCAGCCCAGCGCGCGGAACATGTCGCCGCGGCGCTTCAGTTCTTCATCGACGCGCATGAGCACGCTCAGCGCAAATTCGCGATCGCTCTCGATGGCGACGACGCGGGCGTGAGGGAGTCGCTTGCTTGCGTAGCATTTGAATTCGACGCCTTTTTTGAAGTCGATGAGGTAAAACTCAACCTGCTCCGGGCTGCACGTGAGCGCCAGATTCGTGATGATGACGTGGAAGAGCGTCGATTTCCCCGAGCCTGTTTTTCCCGCGAAGAGCGCGTGCTGGCGCGTGCCTTTGCCGATGGCCAGATACTGGAGCTTCGTCGCGCCGGTGCGCCCGATGGCGACGCGGAGTTCGCCCGTGGTATCGAACGTCCAGCGTTGCTCCGCAGGCGGCGTGATTTGCGAGAAGGGGACTTCGACGCGGTTGGAATCCACGCTGGCCTTGCCGATTTTGTTGACGAGTTGGGCGGAGAGTTCCGCATCCGGAGGGACGTCGAGCGCGAGGATCGCGCCGGCGGACGGCTGCCCATCCATGGCGAAGCCCGCCTGCCCGCCGCGAATGACGATGCTGTTTTTGCGGAGGTCTTCGGGGACGAGACTGTCGGGATTTGCATGGCGCTGGTCCCAATGAATGAGCGTGAAAACGCCGCAGCGTGGTCCGCTCGCTGCGATGCTCTGGAGTCGCTTGATTGCCGATTCGTTGAAGCCGGACGGGAAGTCCGCGACTACGAGAAACTGATATTTTTCCGCAACGACGCCGGCGTGCGCATTGTATTCGCTGATAGTTTTGAACTCATCGCGCAAATACATCTGGATGACTTTTTCGATGTGCTCGTTCAGTTCGGTGAGGCGCTCTTCGATGTGCTCGGGCTGCGTCCAGATGCGGCGATTGATTACGGACTCTTCGTGGTCGGCGATGTGCATGAGCCCCGCGAAATTCTGGCCGAGGCCGACGGGGTCGATGATGGTGCAGGCGACCTTGCCCGGCGGGAGCGTCGAGAGGAGCCGGAGGATGATATTGTTGAGCCCTCCGATGAGTGCTGTTCCGCTGCTTTCTTTCGATTCGAAAAGGATGGAGCCTTGCTCCGGAAAAGTGAGGCAGAGCGGCACGGGAATATGCGGAGCGCCGGGAAGCGGGAGTTGCGCAGGTAGTGCGCCGGCGAGCGTTTTGAGGTCCACTTCAAAGCGGCCAAAGCGGGCGAGAGGTGTGAATTCCTGCGCGGGTTTCCAATTGTCCACATACTGGGGTGTCCACGCGGGGAAATGCTCGGCGACGGTCGATCCGATTAGTTCGATTTCGCTCAAGAGCGGCTTGATTGCTTTATTCCAGTCCGAGACGAGCGCGTCCCACTGTCCTTTGTCTTGAAGCGCCATCGCGGCATTCTCTGCCGCATGGGCCTCGATCAGCGCGGCGCGTCGGGCTTCGGCATCGGAGTTGATTCCGGCGATTTTCGCATCGCGCACGGCTTCGACTGCGGCGAAGCGCGGCTGCATGAGTCGCTTGTTTTTCTCCAAGGCGCGCGGGAGTTGTTGCTCCAGCTTCGACTGGCCTTTTTTCTCGAAGCTCGTTTGCAGTGCACCTGCCTGATCCCACTGGGATGCGATCGCCGCCTTTGCGGTCGCGAACGCATTGCCGATTCGCTGGCGCTCGGCGTCGTGATGCTCCCTTGCGGCGGCGGCCGCGGCGTCGTGGGCCTGGGCAGCCTGAAAGAGCTCGGAGCTGATGGTTTCAGCGCCTTCGGCACCTTGTTTTCTTCCCGTTGCGTGGAGCGCAATCATCGCGATCAGGAGGACGCCACAGACCACGCCAATGACGGTGAAGCCTGCGAAAACCGCCACGCCCGCGCCGACTGCCAGGAATGGGGCGACGAGTGGAAGCGGGAGCGCTGCGAAGAATTTAGGCAGCGGGAATTTACGAAACTCTCGAATCGCCTCATTGGCTTTCACGATGTGCTGCTCCAGTTGAACGAGCAGCACCGGATGGCTTCTACTTTCCAAAGACGGAGCGTCATTTTTCGGGGCAAGCAATTGCCCAAACGCGCCGTAGCCCGCGAAGCACTTCGCTGCCGAGCGGCGCAACCCTGCCAGCAGTCCCCGTTGCTCCTCCAGCCTCGCCGCAAAATTCGCAAACTCGGTATCTGCTGCATGCAGGTCCGCAGCGAGCTTGCGTTCGGAGTTCATTTTCTCCATTTGCAACCGCCCGACGACTCCGCCGCGCGCGGCCTGCGCGCGGCTCGGGAGGGACTTCAGCAGCGAGGAATGAGAGCGCTCGATCCATGCCCGGCGGTTTTCATACGCCGCTCGCACGCTGCCTGCGTGGGTTGCAAACTCCGTTTCCGCCCCGGTGATTCGAGCTGAAATTCCCGACTCCATCGCCGCTGTGGCTTCGTGGTGTTTGCGGTTGAGCTGGTACCCGCGATTGCGGGCTTCCCGCAGGTGTGTTTCCTCGCGCTTGGTGAAATCGGCGACGGTCCGCTTGAGCTCCGCGATGAGGGCGAGGCTACGGGTTACGCGCAGGTCGATGGAATTATTCACAGGCGGTTCGGATTTTCTTCAAAATTTTGTCGATGTCGCCCATCGCGGTGATGGCCTTCGCGATATCGACGGGGAGGGATTCGATATACTTTTCCCCGAACTCCGCAGCTTTCGCATCGCGCCAGTAGCCACGAGTATGATCCCATGTGGCGAGCAGCTCTTTGAATGCCTCATTTAGATTGGATGCGCTTCCGGCGACATTCATGGTTTTGGTGGAGTGACAGGCATCTGAGTTTCAGCGTACGCGTCGAGCGCCTTGATGGAGCCGGTGATCTGCCAGATCCCGTTGGGCAAATCCACTTCGAGGAATTCGCGGAGGCTCATGAGGCCTTTCGTCATCGGCTCGACCATTCCCTCGTAGTTGCGGTCCCACTGCTTTACGGCCCGCAGCTTTTCCTCGGCTTCCGAGACGAGCGCACGCATTTTCGCCACGATGGCTTTTTCCCGCGCGGTGGAGTCTTTGAACTCCGAGAGCTTCGCGTTAAAAAGTTCCGCTTCCGCCTGATCGAGCTTCCGGTTGCGCACGCGAATTTGTGCCTCCCAGAAGTCGCGCTTTTCCTGTTCCAGCCAGCGCTTCGTCCTGCGGACTTCGTCGATGACTTCATCCACGGAACGGCGCGCGCGCGCCTGAAAGACGATGAGCGCCGAGCGCAGGTTTTCCAGCGCGTCGGTGTCCGTGATGCGTGCCTGCTGATCCATGCGTCAGCGCTGGTCGAGATACTCTTCGATCCGCTGTGCCTTGCGGAGCAGGAAGGGCGTGTGCTTTTCCGAGACTTCCATGAATTTCCGAAGCACCTTCATCGTGGTCAGAAACTCCTCGGCAAATCTGCCCTGCTCCTGATCCTGCCAGGAACTGGTCAAAGCGACGAACCTTGCGTGGAGCGAGGCCGCACGCGTCTGCATGTCTTCGTTAAAGCGCTTGAGTTCCGTCGCGAAGCGGCGGACTTCCTCCGGGTCCATGATTGCCTGTGCCATAAAAAGTGTTCCTGGTAGTTTCGAGGTTAATGATAATTGGCGGGCCGAAACGGAGGCCCGACATCCATCCATCGCAAATAACGCGATGCG
This sequence comes from Verrucomicrobiaceae bacterium, assembly GCA_043755735.1. Lineage (GTDB taxonomy): Bacteria > Verrucomicrobiota > Verrucomicrobiia > Chthoniobacterales > Chthoniobacteraceae > SXWH01. Next base: position 23,432 of record JAYUSJ010000138.1, read on the forward strand.
GAGTCACTTCTTTTTCACCGAAATCAGACGGGAGGAATCGCGCCCGGAGAGACTATTCCTGTTCGTATTCAGGGTCCCAGCGTTGCTTGCCTTTAGGCACGCTGGAGTCGTCAGCAAACGCTTTGCAAGACATGGCCTCGGTGTGGGCGTCGGCGAACAGCACGTTCACGGTGTCCCGCTCTTGATGTGTTCCAAATCCTTCGGAGCCGCCGGATGCTTGGATTTTGCAGTTTTGCGTCGAGAAGGCGTCGGCTTGCCACTTGATTTGTTTGCCCGGGGTTTTCTCAACCGCAGGGCCTGCGAAGATGAGAGTCGATTGCGGGGCTTTCCATTTCGATTTCAATGTGTCGAACAACTTCTCGTTGATGCCGTAGCTGATGGGAACCGACCCTTCGTCCGTCTTTGGGCGGGCATCGGATGGTTTGTCGAAAGGCGAGCGATAGGAATTCCACCCCTGCACATACTTCCGCTGCATGACTTTGGACCAAGTGTCATCGCCACTGCTCTTGAGCGAAAACATCGAATCATCGCTATCGTTGAGATACTGGACGAAGCCTTTGCCGAGTTGGTTGAGGTTATTGGCGTCTTGAGTCGCGCGGCCCCTTTCCATCGCTCTCAACAATGCCGGCAGCGCGAACCCCGCGAGGAGCGCGATGATCGAGATGACAACCAGAAGTTCAATGAGGGTAAACGCGTTTTTTCGTTTCATGGGATCGCAAAATACGGATGCGACGGTGAAAAGCACGAGTCTTTTTTCTGAATAATCCGTGAGCAAGATTTTCATACTGCGACGCACAGAGAAAAAGTCCTGAAAAATCGGCTTCCAATTGCGTGGAAATTGCTTCTACTAAAGTCCGCTTAGCTCGGTATCCACTTTTTACACATCCCATGAACTATCGTCCGATTATTATTTGTTGCGTCATTTCTGTCCCGGTCATCGCCCAGGAAGTTGATGCCACGCCGGAACAAACCAAGTTCTTTAACGACAAGGTAATGCCCGTGCTCGCGGAGAATTGCTTCCGCTGCCACAGTGTGGAAGGCGGCAAGGATAAAGGTGGTCTGACACTGGACACGCGCGACGCCATGCTGAAAGGCGGCGAAACAGGCCCATCGCTCGTCCCCGGCGATGTCGAAAAATCGCTCCTCATGAAAGCGGTCAGTTACAAGGACGCCGACCTCAAGATGCCGCCCAAAGAGCAGCTCGAGCCCGGCCAGATTGCGACTCTCAGCGAATGGGTGAAAATGGGTGCGCCTTGGCCGAAGGGGCAGGGGAGTGTGAAGTCAAAGCTTTCCGGACTCACTGATAAAGCGCGTCACCACTGGGCCTATCAGCCTGTCAAAAAGCCCGCAGTGCCGACGGAACTCAAGAACCCGCAGTGGGTCAAGACCCCCGTGGATGCATTCATTTTAAAGAAGATTCAGGACAACGGAATGACGGGCTCGTTTGACGCTGATGCCGAGACTCTCATCCGCCGCCTGTATTATGATCTCGTCGGGATCCCTCCGACCCCCGCCGAGACCGATGCCTACAAAGCAGACAGGTCGCCGGATGCTTACGCGAAGGTCGTGGAGCGGCTGCTCGCCTCGCCCGCGTACGGCGAGCGTTGGGGGCGCTTCTGGCTCGATACCGCGCGATACAGCGACACCGCCGGTGCAAACGCAAACGGCAACACGGAGTACCGTTTTCCACATGCGTGGACGTATCGCGATTGGGTCATAAAGGCGATCAACGACGACATGCCGTATGATCACTTTGTGATTCATCAACTCGCTTCGGATTTCCTTCCGAAGGAGCAGCAGGGGAAAAATGGAGAGAACCTCGCAGCGCTTGGATTCCTGACAGTCGGAGAGCGGTTCGGGAATCAAAATGACCTGATCAACGAGCGTATCGACACCATCTCGAAGGCATTCATCGCCCAGACGGTCTCGTGCGCGCGGTGCCACGATCACATGTTCGACCCCATCACTCAAAAGGACTACTACGCTCTGCATGGGATTCTCTCGAGTATCACCGAGCCCAAGGAGCGCCCGCAGGTCGGGATGCTGCCTCCGCAAAAGGAACTCGACCAATTTATCGCCAAGCGCGACGAGTTGGAAAAGAACGTCCGCACCGATTACTATCGGCTGCTGGGGCGCATCAACGAGGGCTTCCGGCTCAATTCACCGAAGTATCTTGAGGCGCTCACATTGTCCCGCCGCGCTCCCGATGCGGACCTCACAATCCCTGCCGCTCGGCGCCCGCTGTCGCCATTCGCGGAATTTCTGAGGGACAAAAAGCTGGACGACGAAACTGCCCGCCAGCTTGAGCGCCGCGCCGGAAGACGCGAAGACCCGGTCTTTGGTCCACTAGCCCGCCTCGCGGAGCTCTCGGTCGGCGAATGGAGCGAGAAAGCACCGGCAATCATTGCCCAAACGGCCACGGGCACGATGGGGAAAGACAAGAAGCGCGTGAACGCGATTGTCGCAGATGCGTTTAAAGGCGCGAAGCTCGGTTCGGTCAAAGACGCATGGATGTTGTACGACTCGAAGGTGTTTGCCGCAGTGGCCCGCGTCTCCCTCGATTGGCTCGATGAAGCGGCGAACACCTCTTCGCTCGTCATGAAGGGCGTCTCCGAGGCGCAGACCGAAATCTTACAAGTTCCCATGGAGATTAAACCCGGCGGCGGGCTTTCGATGAACGACTTCCGTGCGATGGTCGATCGTCTTCCGAACCGACTCCAAGGTCCAATTCAGGGCGGCCTCGCAAGGTATAACGAACTGCTCCTGACTCATCCCGGTGCTCCCGCTCACGCGATGGTGGTTGCAGACAAGCCAAAGGCTGTGGATTCCCCGGTGTTCATCCGTGGAATGGCCGGCAATAAAGGGGAAATCGTTCCCCGCCGCTTTCTCGATTTTCTCAGCCCCGGCGGCGCTACGCCGTTCAAGATGGGCAGCGGTCGATTTGAACTCGCGATGCACATCGCGAATAAAGATAACCCGCTCACCGCGCGCGTTGCGGTGAACCGCGTTTGGATGCATCATTTCGGCGAGGGGTTCGTGCCGACGCCCGATGACCTCGGCAACATGAGCGAAAAGCCCGTTCATCCCGAGTTGCTCGATCACCTTGCCAGCTACTTTGTCGAGAATGGCTGGAGCATGAAAAAGCTCCACCGACTCATCTGTAATTCCCACGTTTACATGGCGAGCAGCCACACCCGTAAGGAATACGAGGATATCGATCCCCGCAACCGCCTCTTCTGGCGCGCAAATGTGCGCAAGCTCGACTTCGAATCCATGCGCGATTCGCTAATTTCGATGACCGGAAAAATGGACCGTTCGATCGGCGGAAAGCCCGTCAACATTACCGACGAGCCGTACAGCTTTCGCCGTTCGGTCTATGGCTACATTGACCGTGGCAACATGCCTGAATTGCTCGCGCACTTCGATTTCTCAAACCCCGAAATGTCGAATTCCCGCCGCAACCAAAGCCTCGTTCCGCAACAGGCGCTGTTCCTGATGAACAGCCCGATGACCGTAGATATCGTCCGCCGTGTGTGTGACCGGCCGGAGTTTCTCTCCGCCCAAAACGACGGTGCCCGAATCGTCAGCCTCTACCGCATCATCCTCCAGCGCATCCCCAAGCCCGACGAGGTCGCGATGGCGCTGAACTTCATCAAAATCGAAACGCAAGACACGGAGTCTAACACCTTCGATTACAAGGCGCGCTTCAGAAACCGCGACCGCAACAACGGACGCGCTGCAATCAAAAACGACGGACTGATGGTAGCCCGCAAACCGCTCAACGCGTGGCAGACCCTTGCGCAAGCGCTATTGTTCTCGAACGAGGCGGCATACGTGAACTGACGCGGCGAAGCGACCACCCGCTCGTTCGGGCCGCGATTGAGCGGTTCGGTCAGCGCCCGGAAGCCCATCGCAGGACGACGAATTACAGCTTGCGCCAGCGCAGGTTTTTGTAAGCCCCCGTCGTTCGCCAGGTCGCGAATCCGAAAGGCTTCGAAATTTCGATTTCGCCCGCGCGCATTCCGATGGTTTTTCCTTCAAGCTCGAGGTTCACCATCTTTTCGTTGTCGATCGTGATTTCGAGCTTCTCCTTCGTGACCTTTACCCGGACGGCGTACCATTGGCCGTTCTTGTAGTTCTTGAACTGCGTCGTTTCGTTCTCGCTGGCGTTCTCGCCGCCCACGCAGGAGATGCCCGTGACCGTTCCGCCCCAACCGCCCGCGACAAAAGTGACGTGCTTGTCGCCAATCGGAAATGTGAAGCCGATAAAGAAGTCGTCCCCTAGCACACGCATCGCGTCGAACGCCACTTCGTAGTCGATCTCGGCGGGTGCTTTTTCCAGATTTACGCCGGTTAAATCCCCGCCTTGGGGGAGCACAAGCTGGCTGTCTTTCACCGCGACATCGGCCTTGCCGGCGAAGTCCGTCTCCTTCCAATTTCCCAGCGACTTGCCGTCGAAAAGCGGTATCCATTCCTCCTTGGCGGATGCCGCACCGCCCGCGAGCAAGGGGCGCAATTTCGCGAGAGTGGCGGGAACCGCCTGCCAGGGGTTCAGCTTCTCCTCAAACTCCAGCGTCACAAAGCCCTGATAGTTCGCGGCCTTCAGGATGTTCACGAATTTCTCCATGTCCGCGGGCGTCTTTTCCTTCGCACCGCGCATTTGGATTTCCGTCTTGATTTGCACGTTCACCGCGAAAGGCGCGCACTTCGCGAAATCGCCATAAGGGTCGTCGGTGTGAAAGTTGCCGCTGTCCAAATTGATTCCGACCCACGGAGACTTCACCGCTTTCACAATATCAATCAGGTCTGCTGCTTCGGCGACGATGCCGTGGTGGTTTTCGATACCGAGGAAGACCCCGCGCTTGCCTGCATACTCGGCGCATTCTTCGAGCTGGGCGATGCAGTCTTTCTTCGCGACCTCCAGCGTTCCGTTCTTTGGCACGGAGCCCGCGAAAACCCGGATGTGGGGCGCGCCCATCAGCACTGCCTTGTCGATCCACTCCTTCACATACGCGATTTGTTTGTCGCGCTCCGGCCCTGCGGGATTCGTGAATGTATTACCCACGCTCGTGCCGCTGATCGATACTCCGCGCAAGTGTGCGAGACGGCGGATCGCGAGCAACTGTTCGTTCGAGACGTCCTTCGGGAAGTAATAGCTCGTCAATTCCGCACCATCGACGCCCCACTCCGCACAGTGGTCGATGAACTTCTCCATCGTCAGCGTGCGCTCACCGTCCACTGGATCCTGCTTGGACGAGGAATGCTTCATGTAATCCCGGAAAGAGTAGGCTGCCAACCCGAGTCGGAGCCGCGGTGCGCTGCGCTGAAAAGGCTCCACCGCCATCGCGAAAGGTGCGAGCAGACTTGTGGCGATAGTGGATTGGAGAAAACGGCGACGGTTGATCATTCATGGAACAAAGCGGAAACCCGCAACACGTGCCAGCCTTTCGTGCGGCCCTGCGGGAATCGCGCCGGCCTGCATCGAACACGCTCGCCCATTTCGCAATCAGGCGCTAAACACTTGGGTCGATGACACCGCTACCACTCCGCTCTTGGGCCTTGGAATTTGCACGCCGCTGGAATGCGGGCACCCACACCGTCTTTCTCATGCACGGAAATATCCACGATATCTTCGCGGTTCCGGGCGGCTATGAGCCGCTGAAAGGATTTTTCATGCGACGCCTTTTGCCTGGCCGCCCATGGATGCTTTTCTATGACATCGGTGACGGGCTTTCGTTTGGTTCTCCGGAAATGCAAAAGCGGTTCTACGACTGGCTGGATATTTTCGATACGGTGGAGGGGACGAACTATCGCACCGCAGGATTGCCGCGCAGTTTCACGCTGCTCGCGCCGCTGCTTCGGCGGTTCTTCCTCGCGACGGGCGAGGATTCCAAAATGCCGCGCGGCGTGACGCTCGTGATCGATTTCCCGGAGAAGATCATCCCCGCCGCCGAGGAGTCCGGCGCATCCGTGGATGAGCGGATGGCTCTTGTCACGTTGCTGAAGTGGGCCGCGTCGCCAGACCTTCGCAGTCGCGATATCGGTGTTTTGCTCGTCGCGGAAAGTGCCGGCGAACTGCATTCCGACCTGCTGCAAAATCCTTACGTCGCGCAGATGCGAATCGACCTGCCGGACATCGATGATCGTGCGGTATATCTCACCAACGAGGCAGACGCAAAAGAGAGCGACCTGTCGATCGAGCAACTCTCCCAGCGAACCGCGGGACTGAGTCTCCTGCGTATTCATCATTTGCTCGCGGAGGCTGTGAAAAACGGAAAACGAGTGACGAGCGAGCATGTGTCGTCGGCGAAGAAGCGGCTCATCGAAGAGTACTGTCAGGGGCTTGTTCGGTTCAAAGATCCGAAGCCGGGAGTCTCGCTGGACCGAGTCGCCACACACACCGCAGCAAAGGCAAAACTGCGTGACGTTGCGCGTCTTTTTCGTGAGGGAAAGAACGACGTCATCGAGCGGGGCATTCTAGTTCCCGGTCGCGTCGGGGTCGGTAAATCGTTTTTGATCGATTGCTTTGCCAGCGAGTGCGGGCTCCCCGTGCTGGAACTCGGAGAGTTCCGCAGCAAGTGGGTCGGCGACACCGAGCGACAGCAGGCGCGCATCCTCATGACAATCCGTGCGCTCGGGCCGGTAATCGTCGTGGTGGATGAAGCCGATGCAGTGTTTGGAAATCGCAGCGGAGATGGCGACGGCGGCGTGAGCACCCGTGTCTTCGCCGCATTTGCAGCGCATCTCGGCGACTCCTCGCTACGTGGTCGCGAAGTGTGGGTGGCGATGACTTCCCGGCCGGATCTTCTCGCTATCGACATGAAACGGCAGGGGCGCTTCGGCCTGGCGCTGCCGCTTTTCCCAGCGCAGGGGCCCGATGACGTAGTCACGCTTTTCACGACGATCGCGGGAGTGAAAAAGATCGCGCTCACCGACGAAGTGATCGCATTCGCCCGGGAGAAACTCGGCACGCGAGCGCTGACCGGCAGCGATGTGGAAGCGGTCATCACTCGTGCAAAAGAGAGCGCGGTCCTGGCCGGACGCGACAACGAATTGAAGCTCGAGGATTTCACGGGAGCCGTGGATTCGTTCATCGATCCGTTGGACCCGCAACTCCTGCGTCTGCAAGAGTGCGCGGCCATTCTGTCCTGTTCCGATTCACGCTTCCTACCGGAGAAATACCGCGCGCTCGATCGGGCAGAACTGGCGTCGGAGTTCGAGCGACTGAAGCGGACGCGCTAACGTCGCACGGGGCGGGGGAATGACGAAACGCAAGCGAGTTGGCTTCGTCATTCGTCATTCGTCATTTCAACATGCGGCTCCAATTTACAGCGCAATTCATCAATGAGTTCCGGCTGCATGAATTCGTAGTCGTCGGTGATATAGAGCGTCACGATTTGCTTGTCCTGCATCGCGTCGGCGAACTTCAGCCGCATGCGGTTGAGGTGCGATTTCTCCATCACGAAAATGATGTCCGCCCAGCCGATGTGGCCGGCGGTGACAACGATGCGCGACTCCGGTTGCGTGCCCGCCGAGCGAGCCTGATGCAGCGGGTCGCCCTCGAAAAGCTTCTCGGCAGTGAGGCTGCGGCGGCGGTTGCGGCTGCAAATAAAAAGCAGCTTCACGCGGCTAAAAGGGCAGGGGACTTACTTCAAACGCGCTGTTGTTGTCGGCGAAGTATTTTGCGGTCCACGCGCTTGGAAGGAGCACGACCCATTGACCGAACACATCGCGCGCCCAAGTCGCTCCGGTCGGGATTTGCGCGGCAGGTTTCTTCTCGATGCTGCGTGCTGCAGCTGCGGCTTTGTCTTTTTCGCGGACCCACCGGATGTGGCCCCACGGCGTCGATTCGAGACGGCTCTTCGCACCGTATTCCGACTCGAGTCGGTATTGGAGCACATCGAATTGCAGCGGTCCGACCGCGCCAATGAGCGGAACTCGGACCAGGGCATCCGGCTGGTCGTAGGTTTGCACTACGCCTTCTTTGAGGAGCTGCGTGAGGCCATCACGGAAGCGCTTGAAGTGGGCCGGCGTATCGTTGTGCAGGAATGCAAAGCTCTCCGGCGCGAAACGCGGCATCTCACTGAAAGCGAGGTCCGGTTCCTCGGAAAGCGTATCGCCGATCAGGAAATCGTTGTTTCCCACGAGCCCTACGATATCGCCGGGATACGCCTCATCCACAGTCTCGCGGTCGCGGGCGAAAAGTCGTTGTGAGTTCGAAAGGCGCAGTTTCTTGCCGGTGCGCGTGTGGACGACCTGCATGTCGCGCCGGAACACGCCCGAGACGATGCGAATGAACGCCACATAGTCGCGATGCTTCGGGTTCATGTTTGCCTGAATCTTGAAAACAAAACCCGAGAACCCGGTATCCGTGGGCTCGACGATGCGCACTCCTCCGTCGCGTGCGACCGGCGGCGGGGCGAGTTCAAGGAACCGGTCCAACAGCATTTGCACACCGAAATTGTTCATCGCGCTGCCGAAGAAAACCGGCGTTAGACGGCCCGCCTGCACGTCTGCAATGGCAAAGCCTGCTCCGGCACTATCGAGCAGTTCCAAATCATCCCGCACGCGAGCATACACATTCTCCGGAAGCGCATCGCGGATCGCCTCGTCCTCGATTCCCCGCACGTGAACCGGGGCACGATAGGCTCCGCCGCCCGAAACACGCTGAAACTGATAGACCTGCTTGGTTTCACGGTCGTACACGCCTTTGAAATCCGGCCCATCACCCAGCGGCCAGTTCAGCGGATAAACTGCGAGTCCCAGAACGCGTTCCAATTCGTCCAGCAAGTCGAGCGGTGCCCGCGCAGGCCGGTCGAGCTTGTTCATGAAGGTGAAAATCGGCACGCCGCGACGACGGCACACTTCGAACAGTTTGAGCGTCTGCGGCTCGATGCCCTTGCCCGCGTCGATCACCATCACCGCGGCGTCCACGGCGGTAAGGACGCGATACGTGTCCTCCGAAAAGTCCTTGTGACCGGGCGTATCGAGGAGATTCACGACACAGTCTTTGTATTCAAACTGGAGCACCGTGGACGAAACCGAGATTCCGCGCTGCTTTTCCATTTCCATCCAGTCGCTCGTCGTCGCCCGCTGGTCCTTGCGCGCCGTCACGCTTCCGGCAAGCTGCACTGCTCCGCCGTAAAGAAGGAACTTCTCGGTCAGCGTCGTTTTACCGGCATCGGGGTGCGAGATAATGGCAAAAGTGCGTCGGCGCGCGACTTCGCGTGTAATTTCGGATGTGCGGGTCTGGCCCGTCGCTTCAACAGTCATGGAACACCCATTCCTGCCCTTTGTGCGCTGAGGATGCAAGCAACCCGGCGATTCCCCTGCGGAAAAAGAGAGGCGATTTCGTGTCAAACAGTTCATCACGCTTGCCATTCTGCCCGCAGCGAATAGCACTCCGCACCATGAAGAAAATCGAGGCCATCATCAAACCGTTCAAACAAGAAGATGTTAAGGACGCACTAGCCGCCATCGGCATCGAAGGAATGACTGTTACTGAAGTCAAAGGATTCGGACGCCAAAAGGGCCACACGGAGATCTACCGGGGAAGCGAATACACGGTGGATTTCTTGCCGAAGGCAAAATTTGAAATCGTCGTTGCAGATGATCGCGTGGACGAAGTCGTCCGCACCATCATCGCCACGGCGAAGACCGGAAAGATCGGCGACGGAAAGATCTTTGTGTTCCATGTTGAGGACGCGATTCGCATCCGCACGGAAGAACACGGCGAGCGGGCGGTTTAAAAAACACGCTCAATGTCCGACTGGGTCATCGCAATCATCCTCGGCTTGATCGAGGGTATCACTGAGTTTATCCCCGTCTCATCCACGGGGCATCTTCTGATCGTCGAACATCTGATGCATATCGAGAAGAGTTCCTTTTTTAGCGGGGAATTCTTCAACGTGGTGATCCAGTCTGGAGCAGTACTTGCCGCGCTGCCACTGTTTCGCGAACGACTGTCCACGCTGAAGCGGTGGCGCGAGCCGGTGTATCGCGACTATTTCCTGAAGCTCCTTGCCGCGTTTTTTGTCACTGCGGCGGGAGGATTGATCTTGAAAAAAGCGGGGCTCCGTTTGCCGGAAACAGTCATGCCGGTCGTCGCTGCGCTTGCGGTTGGCGGAGTGCTTTTCATCGTCATCGAGATTTGGCTGCGAGATCGGAAAAGCGTGGTCGATGTTTCGTGGACGATGGCTTTGGCGATCGGTGCTGCGCAACTCGGTGCCGTTGCGTTTCCCGGAACATCGCGATCGGGAATCACGATTATCGCAGCGCTGATGCTCGGGCTCGGGCGCGGACCGGCGACGGAGTTTTCCTTTCTCCTCGGCGTGCCCACACTGCTCGCGGCTGGCGCGCTCAAAGTGATTGATCAGATCAATCATCCCGAGCCGGTCCTTTGGGGACCGCTCATAGTCGCGTGCGTCGTAGCCGCTGTTTCGTCAATCTTTGCGGTGAAGTGGCTCCTCGGTTACGTCCGCTCGCACACATTTACGGGGTTTGGATGGTATCGGATCGGCCTCGCCGCAGTTTTGATAGGGCTGCAGTTTTCCGGCATGATGCATTGATGATGTGACGGATTTCGGGGAATATCGTTCACTGGTTCGACTCTCACGCGACTGATGAGCATCATTTCCCGGTATTATCAATGGCTCCACGGACGCTGGCCCGCCGGGACCGTCGAGAAGCTCCCTGTAGTCGGGACTGACGGCGAGACGAACATACCGGGCGTAAGAATTGTGGGTGATTTGTCCGGAGTACCTCTGCTGAAATTCAGCTCGGATACAGGAGCGCGGGCGGTGCAGGCAATTTTGGCTGAGCCGGATTTTGCCGGGAAGCGGGGAGGGGACTTACTGGATGTCGCGATCATCGGGGCCGGCGTATCGGGAATTTCGGCGGCGATGGAGGTCTCGCGTGCGGGGCTCAGCTACTGTGTCTTTGAGGCAACGCATGCATTTTCCACAGTGGCGAATTTCCCGAAAGGGAAACCGATTTTCACATATCCCACCGATATGACTCCCGCAGGCGGCATTCAGTATTCTGCGACTGATTCCGTGAAAGAAGCGCTGCTTGAGTCCATGGAGCGTCAGCGCAAGGAAGCGGGAATTGAAGTGACCCCCGCGCGCATTGAACGCGTGGAGAAATCAGGTGGCGTAATCGTCCTTCATCATAGCGACAAAACTACGACGCGTGCCCGGAGAGTGATTGTCGCAATCGGTCGCAGCGGCAACTTCCGCAAGATGGGAGTGCCGGGTGAAGATCTGGATAAAGTGATGAACCGGCTTCACGATCCGAAGGACTTCGCGGGTAAGAATGTTTTGGTCGTGGGCGGCGGCGATAGTGCTGCGGAGGCTGCCATTGCTCTCGTTGCCTGCGGAGCCCGCGTGACGCTCGGATATCGCGGGTCGGAACTCAATCGGCCCAAGTCGGAGAATGTGGAGAAGCTCCAGGCGCTCGTCGCAAATCCCGCGATGGAAGTCGCCGTGAATCAGCCAACTTCCGAGCGGGTGACAACAGCGGCGAGCAGCTCAATGCGCGGTGACACCGCACCGGGTTCGCTCCGTATCGCCTTGCGTGCCGAGCCTGTAAAAATCGACTCCGACGCGGTAACGCTCCGGATTGAAGGAGTCGAGGAGCGTGTGCCGAATAATTTCGTTTTTGCGATGATTGGGCGCGAGGCACCGCTCGAACTCTTTCGGCGCAGCGGACTCACTGTTGCCGGCGACCGGGGACGGAAGTGGTGGATTACAATCGCCCTCTCGTTTCTGCTGTGCGTGTGGCTTTACCATTGGAAGAAAGATTTCTTCGACGGCACGCCAATTGATGTGAATACGACGGTGCTCCACGCTCCGGCGGGCAGCGACACCAAGACGTTTCTTTACACTTTGCGGGAAGCCGCGAGCTATCGCAGCTTCTGGTATTCGGCGACCTATGCAGTCGTCGTCGTAATCTTCGGTTTCCGTCGAGTGAAGCGGCGCAAAACGCCTTACGTTACACGGCAAACCATCTCATTGGTCCTCATCGCAGCCATCCCGCTGTTTCTGATTCCCGAGCTGCTTCTGCCGTGGATGGGGCACAACGGTTTCTTCGCCGAAGGCGCGACGCTGCGAGGATTTGCCGATCAGTTTTTCGAAGTCGCGGATTGGAAGATCGCGAAGCTTCCGGAACCGGAACGCGCTGCCGCCGTCGTATTCGGTTCGGAACGATCGTATTGGCGGGTCATTGGTTTCATCCTCGCGTGGCCCCTGCTCGTTGCGAATTGGTTCACCGATAAACCGATGTGGGGCTGGCTCATTGTCGGGGCGATTCAGACGTTCGTCGTTATCCCGTGGCTCGTCCGTCGCTACGGAAAAGGTGCTTATTGCGGCTGGATTTGCTCATGCGGCGCCCTTGCGGAAACGCTGGGTGATACCCATCGGCACAAGATGCCGCATGGACCAAAAGCAACGCGTTGGAATATGGTCGGTCAGGCCTTTCTCGCTTTCGCAATCGTGCTGATGCTCTTCCGGATTGTGTCGTGGATTTTCCCCGCGTCACCCGCCGGAGCGATCTTCCATTTCCTCGAAAAAGGGGCGCCGCTCGGCAATGGGTTGCCGCTCCTGAACTACGAATACTTCGTGGATCTTGTGTGGTCGGGCATCGTGGGCGTTGCGTTTTACTTTCACCTCTCGGGTCGCGTTTGGTGCCGCTTTGCGTGCCCGTTGGCGGCATTGATGAATATCTACTCGCGGTTTGGTCGGTTCCGCATTTTCGCCGAGAAAAAGAAGTGCATCTCGTGCAATGTCTGCACTTCCGTCTGCCATCAAGGAATCGACGTGATGAACTTCGCCAACAAAGGCGCTGCGATGGAGGACCCCGAATGCGTCCGCTGTTCCGCGTGCGTGCAGCAGTGCCCCACGGGCGTGTTGTCGTTTGGGCGAATTGACGATGAAGGTGTCTCCATTCTCGACACGCTCGCCGCCTCGCCGGTGAAGATGCGCGAGCGCGCGAAATGACGCCTGAGTTCGCCATCATTTTGCCGGTTTGCAACGAAGAGGCGGCGCTTGGTACGGTCCTGGATGAACTGCTTCCCCAAGCCGCCCGGCATGGTGCCGCCGTCGTCGTGGGCTTGAACGATTGCACCGACCATTCCCGCGCAATCGCCGAGTCCCGCGGCGTGATTATCGGCGAGACGCCGGCGCGGGGCTATGGGCTGGGCTGTCTCGCGGGCATCGAGGCCGTGCGCGCCGCGGGACTTACGCCATCGGCTTACATCTTCATGGCGGCTGATGGCGCGAACGACCCGGCGGAGCTTCCGTTGCTCATCGAGCCATGGCGGAACGGCGCTCAGCTTGTGCTGGGGCAACGCACCTCAAAGCCCGCTAATTGGCCGCAATTAGGGTTCGCACGGGCATCATTCAATGTCGCGTTGGGAGTGTGGGCGGGAATGCTCTGCGGCACGCTCTACCGGGATCTCGGTCCCTTCCGTCTCATTGACGCGTCGCTTTACAATCGAATCGCCCCGAAAGAAACGACATGGGGTTGGACCATCGAGCCTCAGGTTGTGGCGCCGCGACTCGGCGCGAACACCGTGGAGGTCACAGTCACCGAGCGTTCACGCATTGCCGGAGAGCAAAAAGTTACGGGTGTCTCGTTCGCTCAAACTGTGCGAATCGGGCGTGAGATTGTTCTCGCCGCATGGCGCAGCCGCATTCGCGAGCTTTCGTGATCTAAATTACGCCGCCTCTTTCCCCAGCGCCGCGGCCATGACGGTGTGCGCGTCGCTGCCGCCGGGGAGGATTGCTGCGATGGAGCCGCCGCGCATGACTGCGATGCGGTCGCTCATTCCGAGAGCCTCGGGGAGGTCGCTGGAAATCATAAGCACCGCGAGTCCGTCTTTTGCCAGCGCACGGATGATTTTATGAATCTCCGACTTTGCGCCCACATCGACGCCTTGCGTGGGTTCGTCGAGGATGAGGAGTTTCGGCTTTGTCGCGAGCCAGCGGGCGACGCTGACTTTTTGTTGATTGCCGCCGCTGAGCGAGCCGCCGGGCGCTTCGGGTCCGTAGGCTTTGATGCCGAGGTCGCGGATGAATTGCTGCGCGAGTTCCGACTCCGCGCCGGTGCGCAGGAGCGAGCCAGGAAAGAACGTCGGGTGAATCGCCATCGTCATGTTGTGCGCGATGGGCATTTCGAGGATGACTCCGTGGCGTCGGCGATCCTCGGGGACGTAGGCGATGCCGTGTGCGATGGCTTCGCGCGGGCTGCCGATGGTGATGCACTGGCCGTTGAGGGAAATCTCGCCGGAGTCGGCAGGGGTGATCCCGAAAAGGATGCGCGCGAGTTCCGTGCGACCCGCGCCAACGAGTCCGGCGAGTCCGACGATTTCACCAGCGCGGACATCAAGGCTCACGCCGAGAACTCCGCCTGTGCGGGAGCCGACGTTTTTCAGCGAAAGCACGACATCGCCCGGTATTCCGTCGGCAGCGGGGTAAATGTGGGAGACCTCGCGCCCGACCATGAGCTTGATGAGCTCGGCTTCGGTCATGTTTGCAGTCGGATGCGTGCCGACGCTCTCGCCATCGCGCAGGACGGTGACGCGGTCCGCGAGCGCGAAGATTTCCTCCATGCGGTGCGAGATATAGACGACGCCGACGCCGCTTTTGCGCAGGCTTTTCACGACGGCAAAAAGAAGGTGCTGCTCCTTCTGCGTGAGCGAAGCAGTGGGCTCGTCCATGATGACGATGCGCGCGCCGGTGCCGAGCGCGCAGGCGATTTCGACGAGCTGCTGCTCGGGCATCGAGAGCGAGCGGACTTCCGCATCCGGCGAAATTTCCGCGCCGATGCGCTTCAGCAAATCCGCCGCAAGTGTGCGCTGCTCCACCCATTTCACCCGCGAAAACGCGCCGGATTTTTTGAGCCGCAGGCCAATGTTTTCCGCGACGGTGAGATCGGGGAAAAGCGCGGGCTGCTGGTAAATACAGGCGATGCCGAGCTCGCGGGTCTTTGAAGGCGTCAGCCCGGAAACCGTCTCGCCGCCAACCGTGAGCGTCCCGCCATCGGGCTGGTGTGCGCCGGTGATGACTTTGATGAGCGTCGATTTCCCCGCGCCATTTTCGCCAAGCAGCGCATGGACTTCGCCCGCGTGGAGATCGAATGAAACGCCCTTGAGCGCGCGGACTGCGCCGAAGGATTTGCGGATGTCGGATAGTTTGAGCAGCGGAGCGGTCATTTCTTTTTCTTCTTCTGTGGTTTCGGCCACGCATCGGCGTCGTCGAGCATTTTGCTGTAAAGCTTCAGTCGTTCGGCGAGCACTTCAAACGATGGCAGATGCGTGCGGAACTCGGCGACGTGCATTTTGTGCTGCGCTCCGCGCATGAGTAATTCGACATGCTGCTTGCGGTGCGAAGTGCAGAGAATCAAGCCGACCGGCTCGTTTTCTCCTTCGCGCCCTTCATGCTCTTTCAGCCACGCGAGATACAGATCCATCTGGCCTTTGTCAGCAGCGGTAAACGCGCCGATTTTCAGATCCGCCGCCACCAGACAGCGAAGGCCGCGATGGTAAAACAGCAGATCCAGCCAGTAGTCTTCTTCGTCGATTCGCATCGGAAACTGCCGCCCGATAAAGCAAAAATCGCTACCGAGTTCGGAGAGGAATTCCTGGAGATTCGCAAGGATTGCGTTTTCGAGGTCGCGCTCGGAATACGCGTCTTTCAGCCCGAGAAAATCGAGGAGATACGGATCTTTGACGAGTTGCCCAAAGTCGGAAACTTCCGGCGCTGGAGCATTGCGTTCGATGGCGATCAGCTTCCGTGTGTCGGGTGAATGCGCGACGCGCTCGAACAATGCACGAGACATCTGCCGCAGCAATTCACGCTTCGACCAGCGACTCTTTGCCGCATGTTGAAAATAGAAACTGCGCGCAAGCGGTTCGGCGATTCCGATGAGTATCCGGTAGTGCGTCCAGCCGAGGGTGAAATGCCTCTGGAAATCAATGTTAATGCGGCTTCCCCGCTTATCGGTCGGCACGAGTTCCAATTCGGCAGCCAGTGGCTGCCGAATTGCAGAACGGCTTTTTCTGGATTCGGCAGCCACTGGCTGCCGAATCTTTGCAGCGACATTTTTCGGAGCCGGAGGCGCGATTTCGAAGGCCTCGAAAAAGCGGCGCATATCGCGAAGATTGTGCTCCGAGTATCCGCGTCCGTACTCCGTCGTGAGCCTCGCCGTAAGTTGCTCAATGAGCCTTTCTCCATATTCCGCACGCTTTGCGTTTTTCTGGATATCCTCCGCAATCGTTCTCCCGATGTTCCAGTAAAGCGAAACCATCGCGAGGTTCGCCGCTGTCACCGCATGATACTGCGCTTCGTTAATCAGCGAACGAATCTGCGGCAGCACAGCGATTCGCGGTGCGGGCTTTGCGGCCGTGGATTTGCGGCGGGCGGGTTTCATTTGTGCGTTCGCTGAAGTTGAGCCAGTGCGCCGAAGAACTGCCCTGCTTCAATCGAGACGGGAAGCCCGGAAACCCCGGCATCCCCGGATTCGATGATGAGCCAGTTGCCCGACTCTTCACGGGCAACGTCGATCGTGATGAACGGGCTTGCGAACTTCCGGGCGACGGCGGTCCATTTTTCGATTTGTCCGAATGGTCCCTCGCCATTCGGCGCAGGCGTCGCTGCAAGAAGCTCTCCGCGATAGAAAAACATCCGGTATTCCTCGTGAACCGGCTGCCCTTTCATGTCCTCGCCGAGCTGCGCGAGATGATGGAAACGGCGGAGGACGATTCCTTTTTCAAACAGCGCACCGCGGGCGGCGAGGAAGTTTTGGAATATCTGGCCGAAGCGCTCGCGTGTCGTTTCCGCCGGAATGAAACACGCGTCCCGCCAGCGGTGCTTTGCGGATTTCACCCAATCCTTAATGATACCGTCGCTACCGAGCTCACGGAAAAGGGCCCACGCACTCTCTGCGTCACGACCTTCCATCCAGCGGGAATCGGCGGTGAGCAGCGAAAGGTGTTTGAAAGCAAGCGGGAGATAGTGCGCCTCGGCGTACCCGTCAGGCGAAACCTGCGGAGCGTATCCCATATCAACGAGCCCCGCGTGAAGTTCCGCGTAGAGTGAATCGCTCATCATCCAGCAGCGATGTGTGAGCCATTCGCCGGGCTCTGGTGGCGTTGAACAAGGTGCGAGCGCACTGCGGATGTCCCCTGCGCGAAGTGCTTCGAGGCTGAAAAGCGCGCAATGAAAACCGGCAATCGCGGCGGCGTCAAACTCCGTGGCGTAGTCGGGATCGGGTTTGCGCGGGTGAATCGGGTCGTTAGGGAAAAGGATGGTCATGATTCCGTGAAAGCCTCGTCCGTAGTTTTTGAGAGCTCGGATGCGCACCGAGACGCTGAACCCATGTAGGCTTTGGCCTTTCCTCGCACGAGCCAGATGACGCACCCGTTGCCATGGCGCTCTCCGACACTTTCAAGCAACGGTTCCAGTGGCTTCTGGAAAGCGTCATAGTTTACGAAGAACAACTGCACATCGCTCCGCAAACATGATGCATCGCAAGCCCAAGATTCAAACGCTCTTTTCGAGACCACTGAGGGAGCAGACCAGACGAAGTGAACGAACAGAACCGCTCGGTCCGCGTTCATTGCGTCCATAAATTCCCGCTCGCATCGAATTTCAGTCATTGCTCAGCGCTTGCTCAGCACCTTCGCCTCATACCCCTTCACCTCCGCCAGCCACTTCTCGCCGACCGGCACGTTTTCCTGTTCGCAGTAGGCGTCCCAGACTGCGCTGAAGGGCATGGTTTTCGCCTCTTCTTGCAGCGCGAGGCGTGTGGTGAGGTCTCCGGTGTTTTCGGCGGCACGGAGTTTGTCGATGGGCTCCAGCATTGCGATGAGCAGGGCTTTGAGGAAGTTGCGCGTGCCGATGACCCAGGCGGCGATGCGGTTGATGCTGGCGTCGAAATAATCGAGGCCGAGGTGTGTGCGTGGGAGGTATTTTCCTCGGACGAGTTCTTGCGCGATTTGCTGGAGGTCGTCGGTGAGGGTGACGACATGGTCGCTGTCCCAACGCACGCCGCGGCTGACGTGGAGCAGAACGCGTGGGACGTATTGGAAGACGCTGCTGATTTTATCTGCGATGCCCTCGGTCGGGTGAAAGTGGCCGGCGTCGAGGCAGAATACTTTTTGCCGCGAGATGGCGTAGCCGAGATAAAATTCGTGCGAGCCGACGACGTAGCTTTCGCTGCCGATTCCGAAGAGCTTGGGCTCCACTGCGTCGTAGTTGTGCTTGAGCGGTTTTTTGAAAACGGCGTCGAGCGAGTCGGCGAGTCGCTCGCGCGGGGCGAGGCGGTCGGCGGGCGTGTCCTTGAAGCCATCGGGCACCCACACGTTTGTGACGGTCGGCGAGCCGAGCGCCTTGCCCATCGCTGCGCCGATTTCGCGGGAGCGGCGGCAATGTTCGATCCAGAAATTGCGGATTCCCTTGTCGCGGTGCGAGAGAGTGAATCCATCGGCGGCTTTCGGGTGGGCAAAGCACGTCGGGTTGAAGTCGAGGCCCATTCCGTTTTCGTGCGCCCATGCGACCCAGTTGGAAAAATGGTCCATCTCGATGGCGTCGCGGTCCACCCGCTTGCCTCCGAATTCGCCGTAGAATGCATGGAGATTCAGCCGGTGTTTTCCGGGGATGAGCGAGAGCGCCTTGTCAAGGTCGGCGCGGAGTTCGTCGGGCGTGCGGGCTTTGCCGGGGTAGTTGCCCGTCACTGCGATTCCGCCGCTGAGCGCCTGTCCGGCATTTTCAAAACCGCCGACATCATCGCCCTGCCAGCAATGCAGCGATATACTGAGCGTGCGAGCCGCTTTGAGCGCGGCCTCGGTATCGACGCCGAGCGCGGCGTAGCGTTCGCGGGCGAGGTCGTAGGCTTTGGTGACGGAAGATGGTTTGGCCATAAGAATCGTCACTTTACGCATTGGAGCGGCACGATGAAAAGCATCACTTCATTTGAGCGAACTCGTTGAAACCGACGGAGCAACCAAGGCGTCTGCTTTACGAACTGCGCAACTGTTGCGCGTTTCGGATGTTTTACGCTCATGATGAATACGAAAATACTCTTCGCGGCATTTGTCGTTGCACTCCCGCTCCGCGCGGAGGAGTCGAAGCCGACTGCCGAGCAGCTCGATTTTTTCGAGAAAAAAATCCGGCCCGTGCTCGCGGACAAGTGTTACAAGTGCCACTCCGAAAAGACGGAGAAAGTGAAAGGCGGTCTCGTGCTCGACACCCGCGAGGGCATCAGGCGCGGCGGCGATAGCGGGGCGGCGGTGGTGCCGGGCGATTTGAAAGAGAGCATTCTCATCGAAGCCGTTCGGTATCATAATAAGGACTTCGCGATGCCACCCGAGAAGGAGGGTGGCAAGCTGCCGGACGCGATCATCAAGGATTTCGAGACGTGGGTTTCATCGGGCGCAGCGGACCCACGCGACGGCGCGGCGAAAGTGGTGAAAAAATATGACGCCGAAGCGGCGAAGCAATGGTGGGCATTTCAGCCGCCGCAAAAAGCTGCAGTGCCGCAGCCGAAAGACGCAGCCTGGGCGTATGGCGAAGTGGACCGGTTTTTAATGTCGGGTCTGGAGACAAAAAACCTTCGTCCGGTCGGCGATGCATCCCCGGATGCGCTGCTGCGGCGAATCTACTTCGACATCATCGGTCTGCCGCCGTCGCCGAAGGAAGTCGGTGATTTTTTCAAAGATTGGCAGGCCGCGTCCGCAAACCCGCAGGCGGCCCGCTCAATGCAGCAGGCCGTGCTGGCAAAGTGGGTGGACAAGCTGCTCGCTTCCCCGCAATTTGGCGAGCGATGGGGACGTCACTGGCTCGATGTCGCGCGGTATGCGGAGTCGTCGGGGAAGGATGTAAATATCGCCTTTCCCCACGCGTGGCGGTATCGCGATTATGTCATCGGGGCGTTCAATGAGGACAAGCCGTTCGATCAGTTTTTGCGCGAGCAAATTGCCGGGGATTTGTTGCCCGCAAAGCACGACGCGCAGAAGGCAGCGCAACTCACCGCCACGGGCTTTTTGGCACTCGGACCCAAGGGGCTGAACGAGCAAAACCCGCGTCAGTTTTGCCTCGATCTCGCGGATGAGCAGGTCGATGCGGTGTCGCAGGCATTCCTTGGTCTGACGGTTTCGTGCGCCCGCTGCCATGACCACAAATTCGACCCGATTTCGCAGCGTGAGTACTATGCAATGGCGGGTATTTTCTTGAGCACCGACACACGGTATGGAACGGCGACTGGAATCCAAAATCGACATTCATCGGAATTGATCGAGTTGCCCGTTTCGAGCGGCGCAAAAACCGCAGGAAAAAAGCTCTCTGCGGCGGAACGCAAGGACAAGGAATCGCGGCTCGCGGCGCTCAAAAAGGAGCAGGCGGATTTGCTGAAAGAGCGGTTCGAAGCACGGAGGAGCGGCAAGGAAGAGCCGGCGCGGCAAGGCGCAGCCCAGCTTCGTCCGCTCATTGTCATCACGCAAATTGGCCAGCTCGAAACCGAACTGAAAGGCTTTGACGAATCCGGAGAGTCGAAGGCGTTGGCAATGGGCGTGCAGGAACTGCCGCAAGGAAAAGGCGAGGCGCTCGCGCGGGGCATCGGTGATTTCCTGCGTCGCGGTCCGCAGGCTCGTCTGCCGCGCCCGCCGGAGTTCGCGAGTATTCGTGATGCCAAACTCTACGCACGGGGCGACGCGGACAAGCCGACGGATTCCGTGCCGCGTGGATTTCCCGCAGTGCTGAATGCGAGTGCGACAACCATTCCAACAAGCGAGAGCGGTCGAAAGCAGCTTGCCGACTGGCTCGTTTCGCCATCGAACCCGCTGACAGCGCGCGTAGCGGTGAACCGCGTATGGCTTTGGGTTTTCGGGCGCGGACTCGTGGAGAGCGTGGATAATTTCGGCACCACCGGGAAGATGCCGGACAATCAGGCACTCCTCGATTTTCTTGCGGTGAAATTTTCGACGCCGACTGCGCAGGGCGGCTACGGGTGGAGCGTGAAGCGACTGACGCGCGACCTCGTGCTGAGCCATGCGTATCAACTCTCGTCGGAGTATCAGCCCGCGACTTTTGCGGCAGATCCCGAGAACACGCTGCTGTGGCGTGCGAGCAAACGCCGACTCGACGCTGAGTGCATCCGCGATGCGATGCTCGCCGTGAGCGGAAAGCTGGAACTGCAATCGCCGACGGGCTCCATGATTGCCACGAGCGGTGATGCGCCAATCGGCGGCCCCCGTTTTCGCGGCATCAGCGAAGATCAGCTCATCAACAGCGGGGGCGCGGTAAACTACCGCAGCGTCTATCTGCCGGTCGCCCGCGATTTGCCACCGGACGCGCTTGCGGTGTTCGATTTCAGCGATCCAAATTCCGTCACCGGCGACCGCGAAAAGACGAATGTTCCCGCGCAGGCACTCTACGTGTTGAACAACGAATTCGTCGCACGCTGCGCAGGGAATCTGGCGGATCGGGTCATGGCTGCGTTCCCGTCAAACGCAGGCTTCGACCAGCGCCTGAACTATTGCTACTGGCTCACACTCGGGCGAAATCCGACGGCGAACGAAAAATCCGCCGCGTGGAATTTCCTCCAAAAATTTCCCGCAAATTGGAGCCGCGGCGAGACTTCCCAGCCAGGCATCAAAGACGAAGCGGATATTCGTGCCGCATGGCTCAGCCTTGGGCGTGCGCTTTTCGCGACTGCGGACTTCCGGTACTTGAACTGACTACTATTCGCGCAGCGCTTTCACCGGATCAAGTCCCGCCGCGAACCACGCCGGGATCGCTGCGGCTGCGAGGCAAATGAGGAACGAAATCGAGCAAATGATCCCGACATCGCCCGCGGTGATTTGGGCGGGAATTTCGGAGAAAAGGTAAATCTTCGCCGAGAATATATCGATTCCCGCGAACCGAGCGAGGAACTCGCGAATCTGGTTTCGCAAAGCCAGCACCGTGAAACCAGCGCCGACGCCGATGATGTTACCGACCACGCCCACAATTGCGCCCTGACCTAGAAAAACCGCGATGACCGCTCCGCGCGATGCCCCGAGCGCTTTTAAAATGCCGATCTCCCGCTTCTTTTGCACAATTACGGTGATGAGCGTGTTTGTGATCGAGAATGCCGCGACGACGACCATGATCATCATGACAAACATCATCATTGTCCGCTCATTGGCCACGGCATCCAGACGGTCTCTATTAGTGTCCATCCAGGAACTCACCGCCAGATCGTGTGGAAGAGTCTCGCGAAGAGAATCGGTTGTCGCCTCCACTTTATATGGGTCCGCAGTCCGCAGCGCGACGGCGTGCACGTCTCCGGAAAAACCGTAAGCCTGCTGCGCGAGCTCGATGGGCAGGATGACATAGGACATGTCGTAATCCATCCGTCCGGTGACGATCAGGCCGGTGACGGTCAGTTCCATGGGGCGAATCAATTGCCGGATTTCGCCGATGGTTTTTGCATTCGGGTCGTTTTTCTCCGCTCGCTTCAGTTCATTAAAAGCCTCGCGCAAATGGCTGCCCAAGGCGTTCACCGTGATTTTATCGCCGACTCTCACTCCGAGGTCTTTGGCGAGGGTTGCGCCGAGCAGGCACTTTTCACCTTCAAGATCGAAGGTTCCATGTTTCACGAAGCTCCGAATATCCATCAGCGATTCGTGCTCCGGCAGTAGGACGCCCAATATCTGCGCGGTCTGGACTTGGGGGGCCTCGCCCTCGAACTCTATAATGACAGGCCCGGTGACGATCGGTGATGCTCCGATGACGCCGGGACTTCTCAGCGCCATCTCGCGGACCGACTCCCAGTCCTGCAGCAAGCCTCCGCGCTGCGACACCTGAACATGCGGCTCAAAACCGATAATCTTCTTTTTTAACTCCAGCCCGAAGCCTGTCATCACAGCGATGACGACGATCAGCGCTGCGATGCCGATGACCACGCCGGTGATCGAGAGCACGGTGATAATAGAGACAAAACTGCGCTTGGGCTTTAAGTAACGGAGCGCGAGAAAAAGGCTGAACGGAATATTCACGAAGGGGCACAACGTGATCGAACGGGCGAAGGGCGTCAATCACGCCGGTTTTTAACAGAAAATCTCGTTGACCAAATGAAGGGAACGTCGATAGTCGAAGAGAAATCTCCAACCATGAAAAGAATTCTGTCATTTCTCCTTTGTATCATCCTCTTGAAAGCTCAGGCCTTCGCACTCCGCGGAGGGCCTCCAGGCGCGGATTCCGGCACTATTTTGGTCGGCACATATTCCGGGACGCTAATCCCGACTGACGCAAATCAAGGAACAGATGTTCTCGACCCGGTTACCGGTGAGAAGACCGGCTCGATCAATTCGGTCGGTTTGTTCAGCGTTGCGATGCCAACATCGGGCCCAGGCACGGGTTCGTTCTTGATTTTCACGGAAGGAATATCGTTCTCGGGGACGATCACAGCGGTCGGGGATTCTGCTGCCGGAACGATCACGGGGATTATTGAGGCAACTTACGACTATGTTGATTTTGTGCGCGATGACCAAGGGAATCCGACCACGTCCACCACTACGGATGCCAACGGGAACGTCACGACCACCAACCCGACACAGACGGTGCAGGCAGCGATTCGCGGCTCCCTGAATGCTACGGTGCAATCCACGGCCCTTTCGATCGCGAGCACCAACACGCTTGCCGCGAACTACGGACGGATCGCCGGTATCGCACAGACTGGTCGCATGTTTGTCGGCCCGGCAGGAGCCGGTCAATTGGTCACGGATAGTATCGTCAGCTACACTGTGGACGGCATCAAGCAGTCCCTCACAGCAGATGCTGCAGCGACTTTGGCCGCTCCAGCGACGGGCGCAGGAGCTGGCACGGGCGCTGGCAATGGTCTGAACAATCTGTTTCCGTTCTTCTTCTGATAAGTGGAGGGCGTTGGCCGTAGTTTAATTTCGCTGAAGCCTCGGGTAATCCGAGGCTTCACGCTTTTAGAGCTGATGACCGTGATCGTCATCATCGGCATCCTCGCGGTTTTGTTCATGCCGGCGTTCCTGAAGCATCAGGAGAGTGCCCGCCGGATCGTATGCATGGCGCGTTTAAAAAGCCTTTACGTGGCCACATCGAGCTTCATGGGGAGCAACGACGGAAGATGGCCGCGGATCATGCCCACTATGAGCGATGAAGCAAAGTTCGCTCAGCAGTGGTATGATGTGGTCAGCCAGCACGGTCTTGGCTGGCAGGATCTCACGTGCCCTTCTGTGCAGCGGAAGCTTGGAAATCCCGATGTGAACGACCCAAAGCTGCACCGCATGGATTACATCAGTACGTTTTTTGACGACCGTCCAGGGACAGCCATGAAATGGGCGTATATGCCGTGGTTTATGGAACGCCAGGATATGCACGGAGGGCAACTGGTCATCATGACGAATGGCACCGTCGTGGACATCCGCGAAGCGCGGAGGCTCACCTCGCAGCCGACGCCCTGATTCCTGCGGGGCCCAATGCGGCCTTGTTCTGTAGGAAGAAGTAGATCAAATAAGGCATCGATGTTTTTTGACGCTGCAATCAATCCTGCTGAAATCGCACTTCTTCCGGACCGGGATCTTTCCGGGACCGCCTGTGTGGTCTTCGACATTCTCAGGGCGACCTCGTCAATGATTACGGGGCTCGCAAACGGTGCGGTGGAGATTTGGCCCGTGCAAACGATTGAGCAGGCGCGCGTGCTTCGCGCGAAAATGCCGGATATCGTGCTCGGCGGGGAAAGGCACGGCGACCGGATCGAGGGATTTGACGTGGGGAACAATCCGCTGGAATACGCGACCCTAAAAGGACGACGGATCGCAACAACCACGACGAACGGCACCGTCGCGCTCCGGGCCTGCGACGCAGCGAAACGGGTGCTCGTCGGGGCAATCCTGAATCTCGACGCATTGCGCGCCGAAATCGCCGGGGAAAAAAGCGTAATGTTGGTCTGCGCGGGCACTTTCGAGACGCTTGCGCTGGAGGATGTCCTGGCAGCGGGAATGCTTGCGCGATTGTTTCCGGAAGCGGATCTGTCCGACGCTGCAAGGAGTTGCGTGGCTGTCGCGAACAGCTTCGCGACGCCACTCGACGGACTCCTCGCGGCGCGCAATGGACGAGCACTCGCCGGGCGCGGGTGGAGGGACCAAATCGAATGGTGCGCGGATGTCTCGCGTTTTTCCACGGTTGGTGTAATGAATGGCGGCATCATACGCCCGGCATGAAAGAACCGAACATCAAAGAGCCCGGCCCGATCCGAGGGTTGCTGGACGAATTCGCGCGGATGCCCGATGGGCGGCGCACCTTCGTCGCCGGGATGCTTGCGGTCGCGTTGCATGTCGTGGTTTTCCTTGGCGGAGGGCTCGCGATTTTCCGTTTGGAGAAGCACCATGCAGCGACCAGGCTCCCCGAGAAAAAGCGCTCGCAGCTCGAAGTGACACTCTACACTCCGCCGCCTCCGCCGAAGCTTGCAGCAGCAACCCCGACGCCCACACCACAGCCTTTGACGCCGCAGGAAGAGAAGCAGCTTGAGGAGAAATTCCAACTTTTGCCCGAGGAATTCCGGCAGGAATATGTCGATGTGGACGGCCTTGCGCGGAAGAAGAATCTCTCGAAACGTGCGCTTCTTGAAAGCTGGGCCGATAGCGTCGCGGGCAGTCGCCTGCCGGGAAAAGGAGAAGGCCCGCTCCCTTCGCAAATGGGGAAGGAGATGCCGTTCACGAATTTCAAGGATCAGCAAGTGTCGCTCGGAAAAGAGAAGACCCCGGCTGAAGCCGACCTCGACAGCCGTCTCCCTCAACTGCCCGCAAATCCTGCGGACATCCGCCCCATTTTCCAGCCTCAGCCGATTCCTCGCGAGGCACTGTTGCCGGCTGCTTCGCAGCGCCCGATCCCGAAAGTTGCGGAGGTCGCAAAGGTCCGGCCAAAGGATGAGGCCGCCGCGCCAACGCCGGTGCCGAGCCGGCTGATGCTGGCCAAGGCGACCACTCCGCCGCCGATCAAAAATGTGAGGGAGGCCGGGCCTGATGAAATTCCGATGTTCCTCAATCAGCCCGAGCAAAAAGTGGTGCCGGATGTGAATCTCCGCCCGGAGCCTCCGCCGGAGCCGTTGCGCCCGAAGCCCGTCCCCACGCCTGAACCAAAGCCGGAGCCAACACCCGAGCCGGTGAAGCCTCAGCCCACGCCGGCACCGAACGCCAAGCCTGTCCCAAAGCCGCCCGTTCGCGAGGCCATCTCCATCATTGTCGCAGCGCGAATGCCGAACCAAACGCGGCCCCAGCCTGTGAGCAACCCCGGGTACGCGCCGCATCAGGTGCAGACCCAGATCCAGGGCGGGAGCTCGCCGCCGGGCGATAACGGCGTGGACGCAGCGGCCACGATTTCCGGCAAGTATAAGAAAGGACTGAACACGACGATCGGCTCGCGATGGACCTTTTTTGTCAACGATCCGAAGTTCAGCAGCCTCGTCTCTGCAGGTCAGACGACCGTCCAGTTTACGCTCGACGGACACGGGAAAATCGTGCGGATCAAAGTGACCGACAATACTTCAAATCCCGCGCACGCACAGCTCTGCGAGCGGGCCTTTCTTGAATCCCAGCGCGACATCGACCCGCCGCCTCCCGAGGTCCTTCGCAACGGCGTTTACGAAGACAGTTTCACGTTCGTTCTTTACTAAAAAATCATGTTTATCCGCTCAGTTGCAGTTTATCTCGCGCTCATCGCCATAGCCGGAGCACAGGCTCCGGATGCCGCCCCACCAAAACCAAAGGTCATCACCCTGCCCAAAAAACCGACGCCAAAACCAAAGCCGAAGCCAAAAGCAAAGCCCGTCCCTGCGCCCGAGGAAAGGCCCTCGCCCCCACCGGCTGAGGCGGTCGCCGAGCCCGAGGCCCCGAAGCGCAGCCGTGCCGCAGAGAGCTCGCTCGGTGCATACATGCCGAAAGTGAAGGCAGCGCTCGGGAAATCCTGGGCTGCGACACTTCAGCCTCGCGCTGCGGATTTCCAGCCGGGCAACGTGAGCGTCAGCTTCAAGGTCGATGCGGAAGGCAAAGTCACTGCGGTCGCCACGACGCAGAATTCGTCGAACCCGGCATTTGGAAAGTTTTGCGAGGACTATGTCCGGGGCATCCAATTCGAGCCGCCGCCAGCGCGTGCATTGGAAGAAGGGATGCTTGAGATTCCATTCACGTTCTGGCTCTACTGAAAACCCATGCTGACCTGCCTTAGCCTTATTGCCGCCGCGAACCTTCCGTTGATCGAGCGCGTCTTTGCATTCTTTAAAACCGGCGGACTCTTCATGATTCCGCTTCTGCTGTGCTCTTTCATCGCGGTTACCGTCACGCTGATGCGCGCCATCGCATTGCGACGGCACCTCGTCATTCCCGAAGAGCTCGAGAAAGAAATCGAACGACTCCAGCCGCACGATACGCCGGAGTCCGTCGTTCGCCTCGCACGGATGGCGCGCAACGATCCTTCCACGCTTGGTCGCATCGCGCAAGTGGGGCTTGGAAATCTCCAGCTCCCCAAGGAGGAAAACATGAACGCCTTGCAAACCACTGCACGGCACGAAGTCGTGCAACTCGAGCGCGGACTTCACATTCTGGAGATCATCATCGGCATCGCGCCGCTCATCGGCCTGCTCGGCGCAGTGTCCGGCCTCATTGCTGTTTTCGGGGCGTTTGGGGAAAGTCAGGGTTCACAGGACCCGCAGCGCATCGCATCCGGCATCGCCGAGGCCCTCAGTACAACAGTCGTGGGTCTCGCGATCGCCATCCCGAGCCTCATCGCGCACGGACTACTGATGAAAAAAGTCGAACAAATGGCGGCCGACATGGAGTTGCTCATGTCCGGCCTTTTGGCCAAGTGCTACAATCAAAAAGCGCGGCGCGGAGCCCCGATCGCCAGCGCTTACGATTTCGAACAGGAGCCCGGAGAATGAATTTTCTTCCCCGCCGCCGCCGGAAGCCGGAGATCATGATCGTCTCATTGATCGACATCTTCGCGATCCTGCTCATCTTCGTAATTGTGAACACGACATTTCGCCGCGAGCAACCGGGCGTAACCATCAAGCTGCCGGAGTCGAAGACAGCCGTGGCAGTGCAGAGCGGGAGTGAAGCGCTGAAGCTGAGCATCGACGAAAAAGGCGACGTGTATCTCGGCGCAAAAAAAGTGAGTATTTCCGAACTGCGTGGCGAGCTCGATGCCCTCATGAAGCTGCCTGCGCCCCCGCGACTCGCACTCGCGCCGGACAAGCGCGCATCGGTCGGCGCACTCATCAGTGTGCTCGATGCGTTGAAAGAAGCTGGCGTAAAGGGCGACCTTGCTGCATTCACAGAAAAGGCACCATAACGAAGACGAAATGACATCTGCCATCAATCACGCGGCCACTACTTTGAACCAACCAACTAAATGACGCTCGGGAATCTCCTATCGGAAGACACCATCCTCCCGGAGATGCAGGCCACGGAACGCTACGCGGCCATCTCCGAACTCGTGGACCTGCTTGTTGCGCGCAACAAAATTGCCGCCGCGGACCAGGATGTCGTTCTTACTGCGCTCCGGGCCCGGGAGGAAACGATGAGCACCGGGATCGGCTTCGGTATTGCGATTCCCCATGCGTCTTCGGACAAAGTCACCGAGGTCGTCGCGTGCTTCGGTCGCAACACAAAGGGTATCGAATTTGAATCGCTCGATAATCAGCCCGTCCGGTTTGTCGTCCTGTTTGTCGTTCCGAAAGATCAATTTCAGATTCATCTTCGTACCCTCGCTGCAATCGCGAAATTCCTGAACGACCGTACCGTGCGGGACAATTTGGGCACAGCAGGGACCGCGCAGGAGATTCTCGCGATTTTCCAGAAAAGCGCGAAACCGTAGGATCACTTCATGCGGCGGTTCTCTTTGCTCCCGGTTCTTTTTCTGCTGCTGTTCGCGGGCATCGTGCGCGCAGAAAAATACGACATCGATCAGTATGGTGCGACGGTCAATGTGCCGGACGGCGAAGGTTGGTTCCGCCGCGGCGGACCCACGCTCAGGGTCGGTGAGTTCGTGGTTTTTGCGCTGAATTCCACGACCAAAGGGCACTTCGGAGTCGCGGTCATTCCCGGCTACCCCACCAACGACATTCGTCACGGAACTGTGCTCGCTCGTGTGATGGAAACCATCCGAGCCCTTGGCTTCGAGCCATCAAGGCAACGATTTGGCACCCAGATTGACCAGCCGTATGTCGAAGTCATCGGCGGTCTCAAGGCGCCTACTGGCGACAATTACGTGATGGTTGCCCGGGGAATCCTTCGGAATGGGTTTCTGTTCATCACTTTGCAGGCCGACAAGGGAGCCGACGAAGACGCCGATCGTCCCGAGTTTATGGCCCACATTGAGACGCTGAAGTTTGAAACGGCTGCAACGCTGGAGCGCCCGCAGATTGAGGCGCAAATGCCGCAGCTCATTCCCTGGTATTACAGGACTTATCGAGTCGCGTTGCTCGCTGCATCCACGCTCGTGCTTGGATTCTTCGTCATGCTCTTCATCACCCGACATCGTAGTTCTCGATAGCCGATGTTTTCCCGCGCGCTTCTTTTTCTCATTCTTTTCGTAGTCCATACGTGGGGAAAGGAACCGTCGGTCGTCTTCCTCGTCGGCGATAGTGAATATAAGACCGCAGAGACGGTACCCGCATGGGCTCGAAAGGAACTGGAGCCTCTTGGTGTCCGATGCACGTATCTTTTGGATGACCCGTCGAAGCCGTTCGATTTCCCTCAACTCGCGACGTTGGAGAAGGCGGACGCCCTTTTCATCAGCATCAAGCGCCGCGGCCTTCCTCCTGCGCAGCTCGCGGCAGTTCGGGCATTTGCGGAAAGCGGAAAGCCGGTCATTGGGATTCGGACCGCAAGTCATGCGCTCGATCCCAAAAAGCCCGCAGACGGCGAGGCTGTCTGGCCGGCTTTTGATCGCGATATCTTCGGCGGGCACTACGAAAACCATTACGGCAAGGGGCCGGCAACCATCGCTCGTATCGACGCGGGTTCGGCTGCGCATCCCATCCTGAAGGCCATTCCTTCCGGCGAGCTGCGGTTTTCTTCGCACCTCTACAAATGCCGGGAACTCGCGCCGTCCACGAAAGTCCTTCTCATCGCAAATGTCGAAGGAAAGCCGGATGTCACAGAGCCGGTCGCGTGGCTGAACATCGGAGAAAAGCGCCGCACTTTCTACACATCGCTCGGCTCGCCGGAGGATTTCGAGCAGCCCGCATTCCGCCGATTGCTCCTAAACGCTACGCTTTGGCTCATCGACCATCCAGTTCCGCCCGCCGCAACGAAATAGAGAACGCGTGCAATGCAATCACCCGATTGCAACCGCGCGGCTCCGCTGACAGTATCGCTAAATGATGAATGTTGATTGGAGCAAGGTGCGGGCGGAATTTCCGATTCTCGCGCAGGAGGTAAATGGCAAGCCGCTCGTCTATTTTGACAACGCAGCGAGCTCCCAAAAGCCGCAGACGGTGATTGACGCGATCTCGCACTACTACGAGCGCGACAACGCAAACGTCCACCGTGGGCTGCACGAACTGAGTTCCCGCGCGACCGACGCGTACGAAGCCGCGCGCGGCAAACTTGCACGTTATCTCGGTGCCGAGTCGTCCGACGAAATCATCTTCACCCGAGGCACAACCGAGGCCATCAACCTCGTCGCGAATACTTGGGGCACGCAGAACCTCAAAGCTGGCGATGTCATCCTGCTCACGGAAATCGAGCACCACAGCAACCTCGTGCCTTGGCAGATGCTCGCCGCACGCACCGGTGCCACGCTCCGCTTCGTGCCGCTCGCCGACGACGGCACTCTGGCGTTCACGCCCCGCCTGCTCGATGGCGTGAAGCTCTTCGCGTTCACCCACATTTCCAATTCACTCGGCACCATCAATCCCGCCGCTGACTTCTGCCGGACCGCCCGCGAAGCAGGTGCTGTGACGTTGGTCGATGGTGCGCAATCGGTCGGCCACATCCCGGTCGATGTCCGTGCGATGGGCTGCGATTTCTACGCTTTTTCCGGGCACAAAATGTGCGCGCCGACTGGAAGCGGAGGGCTGTATGGGCGGCTGGAAATGCTCCGCGCGATTCCGCCGTGGCACGGAGGCGGCGAGATGATCGTCAGCGTCACCTACGAGCGCGCGACATACAAACAACCGCCTTACAAATTCGAAGCTGGCACGCCCAATATTGCGGGCGCGGTCGGTCTCGGTGCCGCTGTGGACTATCTTGAATCCCTTGGCCGTCCCGCGATTTTTGAGCACGACTCGAAACTCGCTGCTGAGGCTATCGCGATTCTTTCGGAAATTCCCGGCGTTCGTGTCCTCGGGCCGACGGGTGCGCGAGGCGCGCTCGCGTCATTTCACGCGGAGTGGGCACATCCGCACGACCTCACGACCCATGCCAATGAGCACGGTCTCGCGCTGCGAGGCGGGCATCACTGCAACCAGCCACTCATGCGCAAGCTGGGACTTCCCGGCACCACACGGGCGAGTTTCTATTTTTACAATACGTCCGAGGAGGTCGGGCGCATGGGCGAGATTCTGCGCGCTGCACGGAAATTCTTCGACGCGTAGCAATTTTCTCAATCTCTAAGACTCGCCCCCATTCCGCCTTTCCATGATTCTACTTCAACCAATGACACGCTTCATTCTCGCAACGACTATCGCTGCCGCCACCACATTCGCCACGCCGCCTTTTCCGAAGGAAGCCGAGCTTCTCAAGGACGTAAAGGTCGCCGACGGCTTCGAAGCCACGCTGTTTTCCGCCCCGCCGCAGTCGAACTATCCCGTCTTCATCGCAGCCGCTGCGGATGGCACACTCTATGTCAGTTCGGACGGCAACGGCTCGCTCGGTCGCGATCCAAATCGCGGGCGCATCCTTC
The DNA here is from genome assembly GCA_043755735.1 of Verrucomicrobiaceae bacterium. Lineage (GTDB taxonomy): Bacteria > Verrucomicrobiota > Verrucomicrobiia > Chthoniobacterales > Chthoniobacteraceae > SXWH01. The sequence goes on from JAYUSJ010000138.1 coordinate 55,345, forward strand.
GGCTCCGCGATACGGACGGCGACGGACGCGCAGATGAAATGACGGAGTTTGCGAAAGTGGACTCCCCACGCGGGCTCGTGGTCGATGGGAATACCGTCTATTGCGTGCATCCTCCGGACGTCAGCGCTTTTACGGACACGAATGGCGACGGCGTGAGCGATGTGCAGAAGGTCCTCGTGAAGGGCATCGCCTTCGATTTCAAGGGCCGCCCCGCCGATCACACGACGAACGGGATGGAAATGGGCATCGACGGCTGGCTGTACATCGCGGGCGGCGACTTCGGATTCATGGAGGCGACCGGAGCCGATGGCCGGAAGCTGCAATTGCGCGGCGGCGGCGTCATTCGCGTGCGGCCCGACGGCGGCGGCATTCAGCTTTACGCCCGGGGGACGCGCAACATTTTGGAAGCGGCGGTGTCGCCATTGCTCGATATTTTTACGCGCGACAACACGAACGACGGCGGCGGCTGGGACATCCGGCTGCATCATTTCACGGGCTTCGAAGACCATGGATATCCGCGGCTCTACATAAATTTCCCGGAGGAACACATCCAGCCTCTCGCCGACTACGGCGGCGGCTCCGGCTGCGGCGCGTTCTGGCTCGATGAACCAGGCTGGCCTGCTGCGTGGAACAACCTTCCTTACACCAGTGATTGGGGGAAAGGGCCGATCTTCCGTCATACAGTGAAGCCAAAAGGCGCGACGTTTGAGGAGACCGAAAAACCGACGTCGCTCGTGGGCATGACGCGCTCGACCGATGGCGACGTAGATGCGCGCGGATACGTTTATGCGTCTTCGTGGAAAGGCCCGGCGACATTTGCGTGGGCTGGTCCGGAAGTCGGATACATCGTGCGCGTGGCACCGAAAGGACACACACCCGCAGCGTTGCCCGATTTTGAAAAAGCCACGGAAGCAGAACTGGTGAAATTGCTCGCCAGCGCGAGTAATCGCACCCGCCTCGAAGCACAGCGCACGCTTCTGCGTCGCGGCCTGAGCCCCGCGATTCTTCCGAGCGTCTATGCGATGATTAAGGATGCCGCGACTCCACTTCCTTCGCGGGTCGCTGCATTGTTCACGTTCAAGCAAGCGCTCGGGGCGAAGTCCAACGAGGGGATCGCGGAACTCATCGCAGACCCGACGATTGGCGCATTCGCGATGCGCGCGCTTGCGGATCGGGAGGATCAAATCACCATCGCGCCCGCCACTCTCGCTGCGGGATTGAAAAGCGCCGACGCTCGCGTTCGTAAAGAAACGATCATCGCACTTGCCCGCTCTCACGGACTCACCGGCGTATGGGCGGATGGAGGCACTCCGCTCCCGCAAAAACTGAACGCAACAGGACTCGCGCAAACGGCTACTGCCGTCGCGCCTCTGCTCGGCGACGCCGACCCGATTGTTGCGCATACGGCGATGCAGGTGATGCGCCAGTTCCACGCAAGCGACGCTTGCTTTGCGATTGTGGATCAGCCGGCATCGGCCACTTCGCTCCGCAACGGAGCACTCATGGTTCTTCGCGGAATTCACGATACGAAGACCGTGGACGGACTTATCGGACGCCTTGCCAAAACCACCGACCGCACTCAACGCGAAGGTTTGCTCACTGCGTTGTGCAGGCTCCATTTCGTAGAGGGCACTTGGAAGAAGGACGCGAAAGGCATTGGTGAATCGTGGGGCACACGCCCCGACACGCGCGGGCCGTTTTACCAGCCCGAGGAGTGGGCCGAGACGAAGAAGATTGCGGAGGTTCTGAAGGCTGCGCTCAATGCTTCAGGAAACGAGGAAGCTGCCTTTCTTGCAAAGGAGTTCTCACGTCACCGTATCAAGATGAACGATGCCACGACCAAGTTAATCGCCATCGCTGCGAAAGACCCAAGTCTGCTGCCAATCGTCGCCAAGCAACTCTCGGAAGCCGATACCATTCCATCGGAGGCGATTCCGCTTCTGCTAAAAGCAAGTGGTTCAGACGATGATACGACCGCTGTTTCCGCCGCGACGGCGCTCTGCAAAGTGGACAATCGCGATGCAACATACGCCATCCTCGGCACGCTCGCCCGACTCGGTGAAAAGAAGAAAGACTTCGCAAAGCTCCGCAATGCTTTCTTCAGTTCGCGGCTGATTGAGAACCAGCATCAGACGCTCGAGCAATCCGCCCCGATGCTCGACGGCACCATGAGCGTCTGGGCCGACGCCGCGCTGCTCAACCTCGCCGCCCGAAAAGTCGGTTCGCCCGAGCCTCGCGAGATGGCTGCGAAGTCTCTTGAGGCCGGCTGGGCCGACGTGAAACGCCGCGAACAGATCATCCGCGCCGCGATTTTTGCCGACGATAAATCACTCGCCGGGAAGATTGTCGCCGCACAGACCGACGCCGACCCAGCCGTCGCGAAAGCAGCACAGGATGCCATCAAGAAGCTGAAAATCGATCCGGCTAAAATGGCTGCGAAACAAACCGGCCCGATGATCGCTACGCTGAAAGTAGCAGACGTTGTCGAGCAAGTCATGACGACCAAAGGTGACCGTGCACGCGGCGAGGGACTCTTCACCAGTGCGGGCTGCGTAGCCTGCCATACGGTGAAAGCAACCGACCCGGTAAAGGGTCCTTACCTTGGCAATATCGCCGAGACCTACAAACGGAGGGAACTCACAGAGGCCATCGTCCTGCCGAACAAGACCATCGCCCAGGGCTTTGTGACGAACCTTTTCACAATGAAGGACGGCAGTGTGCAAATGGGCTTTGTCACACAGGAGGCTGCGGACAAAGTCATCATTCGCGACATCGCCGCGCAGGAGATCACGATCGATCCGAAGAACATCGCGAAGCGCGAGAAGAACGACAAGTCGCTCATGCCCGAAGGTCTCGCCAACGGACTGACCGTCAGCGATCTTGCCAGCCTGATCGACTACCTCGAATCGCTCGCGAAGAAGTAACCCTACTCCGGCCGCGGCTCACGTCCGAGCAGGCGCGCAAGCGCTTCGGCGGGTTCGGTGCTGCCGTCCAGGATGCCTTTGATCTGCTCGATGATCGGCGCTTCCACGTTGTGGCGTCGCGCGCATTCATACGCGCTGTAAGTCGTGGGCACACCCTCGGCGACCATCTGCATCGATGAGACAATGGACGACAGTTGCTCGCCTTTGCCCAGTCGTTCGCCCACGGAGCGGTTGCGGCTGTGCTGGCTGAAGCACGTCACCATTAAGTCCCCGACGCCGCTCAGGCCCATAAACGTCGCGGGCTTTCCGCCGAGGGCGCTGCCAAGGCGTCCGAGTTCTACCAGCGCGCGTGTCACCAGCGCGGCCTTTGCATTGTCTCCGAGGCCGAGGCCATCGCACACACCGGCGGCGAGCGCGTAGATGTTCTTCAGCGCACCACCGAGTTCGATACCGGCGACGTCGTCGTTCGTGTATGCGCGGAACGAAGATGAGGAAAAAGCGCGCTGCAAACGCTGCGCGACCTCGCTGTCTTTGCAGCCGAGCACCACGCAGGTCGGACGTTTCCGGGCGACTTCCTCGGCATGGCTCGGACCGCTCAACACTGCGACAGGGTTCTGCGGGAAATACTCCGTGAGGATCTCGCTCATGCGCAGGCCGCTTCCTCGCTCGACGCCTTTCGTGCAGCTCAGCAGCACCGCCTGTTCGCCAAGTTCCGCAGCAAAAAGACGCGACGCCACTTCGCGCACTGCCTTCGACGGTGTCACAACGAGGAGGAGATCACTGACGCACAATTCCTCCAGCGATGAAGTGAGCGCCAGCGATTCCGGCAGTTTGACTCCCGGTAAATAAACGCTGTTCTCCCGCGTCGCGCGCACTTCCTCGATGTGCGCAGCATCGTGCCCCCACATGGTCACGGATAGTCCGTTGCCTTGCAGAAGAAGCGCCAGCGCGGTTCCCCAGCTCCCTGCGCCGATGACTCCGACTTTCTTGAAACTCATGATTCATTCCCTTTCTTTTTCCCGAACCGGCTCTCCGTTCCCGCCCGGAGGCGCGCGATATTGGAGCGGTGCCGGACGATCACCAGAGCCCCGGCGACCAGTGCAAAATAGAACGCCGGCCATCCGTAAGACCAGCCGCTTGCGTTCCCGATTCCCACCACCGTCGGCAGCGCTGCGGCGGCCACGATGCTCGCCAGCGACACGTAGCCGCTCGCTTTGAAAACGACCACCCACAGCGCAAAGACGGCGAGCGTCGCCATTGGCATCATTCCCAGCATCACCCCCAGCGAAGTCGCCACGCCTTTGCCTCCCTTAAAGTTCAGCCACACCGGAAAGCTGTGGCCGATGATGCACGCGAATGCTCCCACGATCGGCGTGTATTCGCCGCCGAGTCGCCGCCCGAGATACACTGCGGCCACGCCCTTCAGCGCATCGAGGAGGAACACCGGCAGTCCGTATCGCCATCCGCATACGCGCCACACATTCGTCGCCCCGATATTTCCACTCCCTTGTGTGCGGATGTCCACGCCCTTCAGTCGCCCGGCGAGCAGGCCGAAAGGCACAGAGCCCAGCAGGTAGCCGGCGATGAGGCAGATGAAATATGGAAGCACAGCCGCGATGGGTTGCCCGTCCCGCTCCATCCTGTCAAGCGCAGCGAATACTCCGACGCCCGCTTAATTCACGACCAGGATCGGCGCGGGGATGATCCGCACCGGCGCTTGAGGCTCCGTCGTTCCTTCCGTCTGCTCCAGCGCGCTCACCAGATCGTTGTCAAACGTCACGCTCAACTTCCCGGAGGGCACCTTCACCCACACCGTGCTGCGGACTAGGCGGCCGTCGCGGTCATAGCCTGTCGTATCCTGCGGCACGCGCGTGTAACGGACAAATTCCCACACCTCCTTTCGCCCTGCGGCATCCAGCTTCGATGTCTTTTTCTGAGCCTTGCCCAGCGATGCGGCCACTTCATCGTGTGTCATATTCAGCCCTACTTCATTCTTCGCGATGAGGGCGTCCACCTCCGCCTTGCGCTTCGCATTCGCGCGCAGACTTTCGATAAACTCCACTTTCAACGGCGTCAGAAATGTCGCATCCACCCAGCCGGACACCTGCCCTTGCTGCGCCATTCCGCGCACTCGAAGTCCTTTCTCGCTCACGGCGAGCAGCTCGACGGGCTTGCCCTTTGCGATGACTCCGAGGTAGCGGCCTTGATTCAGCAGGCTGTAAACCGACGCGTCCGCCATGGCAAACAGACGGACATTTTTCACGCCGAAATCGTCCAGATACGTCGCCCCTTGCTCCCGCAGGATCGGCGGTGCGGCGAAGGACGACAGGGTCAGGAATGCGGCGATGGAGAGTATGCGAGCTTTCACGATATAAAATGGTAAGCCCGTTTGTCGTGTGCGCCAGCGGATTTATTCATGCGGCTGGGGGAATTTCTTGCGCCTGCCCGGCGAGGGCTGCGTCAGGAACGATTGAAATAAGTTGAAACTTTGTGTTGCAAAGTAAGGCTTTGTCGGGCAAAGTCCGATCGTTATGCAACGCCAAGAAGCCGAAGAACACCTGCGCATCATCCGTTCCCTCATGGAAAAAGCGACCGTCTACCGAGCCATCGCAGCGCCCACCGCGCTGGTGGCGGGATTTCTGGCGCTCATCGCCGCGTATGCCGGATCACAACTGGAGCGATCGCTCGCAGCGATTCCGGCCGTCCAACTATCGGAGATGCAGTTAATTCAGTTCCTGCTGTTGTGGGGTGGGGTGCTCGTGGTCGTCGCCGGCGCAAATGGGTGGTTTCTGTATGCGGACGCCAGACGGAGGGATGAAAAGTTCGTGTCGAGCGGGATGAGAATGGCGCTTCTCGCGCTCTTGCCGAGCCATTTGACGGCTTTGGTTTTGAGTCATGTGTTTGCCTATCGTCCATCGGTGCTTGCGACGGTTTGGATTACGTTGCACGGGATTGGGTTGCTTGCGACCGCCCATTTTTCACCGCGCTCGATGATCTATCTCGGATGGGCATTTCTCATCGCCGGGCTGGTTTCTTTGCTTCAATTCCTCGCCCCTCCGGACGAGCAATACTTCTGGCTCGCGACCGGATTTGGAAGTGCTCTCCACAGCTACATTCCGCGCGTTTCGCCCCACGTATTGATGGCAATCACCTTTGGCGGCTTCCACCTCATTTACGCCGCATGCACATGGCCGCGCGGCGCGGCGAAAGCGAGCGTCTAAGCACGGCCATGTTCGACTTCGACAAGCTCGACAAGCTCATTCACGAGCGAGGCCGGCTGGGCATTATGACCCTGCTCGCCACTCGTGCGAGCTGGCCGTTTCAAGACCTCAAGGCGGAGCTGAAAATGAGCGACGGCAATCTGGTCACGCACCTGCGCACGCTCCACGAAGCTGGGCACGTCGCGATTATCAAGGAGGTCCACCACGACCGTCCGCAAACCAGCTACTCGCTCACCGTGAAAGGCCGCGCAGCTTTTACAGAATACCTCGCGGTGCTGGAGAGCATCGTGAAAGCAGGGAGGACTGGGTGAGTAAGTCCGACGAATGCCCGGTTCTCATTTGATCAATCACTTTGCCATACAAAGCTCTATGAAAATACAACTAGCAGAACACTACGGTCTTTGCTTCGGCGTCCGCGACGCCATTGCTCAGGCGGAAAAACTCGCATCAACCGGACCGCTCACCATTCTTGGTGAACTCGTCCACAATCCCGTCGTCCGCGATCGGCTCGACTCGCTCGGCGTGCGCGAAGGGCGGCTGGATTCGCCCGGCGACGCGCCGACGTCGCAAGTGATGATCACCGCTCACGGTGCAAGCGACGCGGCGCGCGACGCGTGGCGGGGTGCCGGCTTTGGCGTTGCGGATGGAACATGCCCGCTCGTCCGGCACGCGCACGGGCAGCTCCGATTGCTCGTTCAGCTCGGGTGCCAGCCGGTCGTCATTGGTAAGCCGGGACACGTGGAAGTGAACGGGCTGATTGGCGATTTCCCAACGGCGATCGTGATCGAGAGCGAGGCCGATTTTTCCAAACTACCCGAGTCACCCCTCTACGGAGTTGTCTCGCAGACCACGCAGCCGATCGAGCGCGTCCACCAAATCGTCGCCGCGCTTCGCAGTCATTTCTCGGAGAGCGAAGTGCTGTTTCGCGACACGGTCTGCCAGCCCACGAAGAACCGCCAGGCAGCGCTCCGCAAACTACTCGCCGATTGCGATACGCTCGTCGTGGTCGGCGGACAAAACAGCAACAACACGCTCCAACTCGTCGCTGCCGCTGAGGCTGCCGGACGGCGGGCCATCCACATCACTCGCCCCGATGAACTGCGCGACGAGTGGTTCGCCGGGTCAGAAACGGTCGGGGTAACCGCCGGGACCAGCACGCTGAAAGAAACCGTCGCAGCCGTCGTCGCGCGGCTGGAAAAAATCAACCAAGCCATCGCCGCTTAAACGACCATGAACTACGCACATTGGATTCGGCATTTCGAAGTAAACCGCAATCACCGGCCCGAGCCCGACTGGGACGCTCCGCTCGATATTCCGGAGGCGAAACGCGAGGCGCTTGCGAAGTCGCTGGCGGAGTATCAGCTCGGCGACGGAGGCGGAGAGTGCCGTCTCATCGGATTCGATGCGGCGAATGCGCGCAGTGTGCATCCCGATGCGCCGCAAGTCATCGACATGTGGTTCCGCGAGGAAGCCGAACACTCGCGATTGCTCGGCTGCGGGCTTCGGCGAATCGGCGGTGTGTTTCTTACAACGACATTCGGCTTTCGCTGGTTTAATCGCATCCGTTGCTGGTTCGGAGCGCAGTTCGAAATGCTCGTCCTGCTCGTCGTGGAAATCGTCAGCACCGGATACTACCGGATCATTCAGCGGCACTGCGATGATGCCCCGATCGCCGCGATGTGTGCGCTGATCCTTCGGGATGAAGCCGGTCATATCGTCTTCCACCGGGATCGACTCGCCGCCAAAAATGCCGACTGGTCGCGAGGCTGGCGGGCGTTGCTCCTCCGACTGCTCGGCGTAGGCTGCACGAGCTTTCTATGGATATCGCACGGGCGCTGGTTGAGGGCAACCGATGGCTCGCTCGGAGAACTCAGTAGCGAGATCCAAACCGAGATGTCGGCATTCTTACTGAGCCTTCGCGAGCGGAAAGTGAATGCCGGATATTCTCGGCAGAAAGTCGGCAATGAATGGGCTGCTGATAGTTCGGTGACCGTGAATCACGAATGACGGGCGATGGAAATGACGAATGACGGGCGTCATTTTCTGTTCCGCCACCAGCCCTCTAATTCCTCGACTTCACAAGGTCCATCACGGCGCGCGTGCGGTCGATGGGGGCGCGTGCTCCGCCGGCTTGTGGTGCTGCGGCGGGAGCGGGTTGCCGGGCTTGCGCCTGTGGCTGGGCGGGCACGACTTGCGCGGCTTCCGCCTGTGCTGCGGCGACGCGGGCGTTGACTCCGCCTTGCTGGTTTTGTTTGCCGCAGGCGATGTAGATAATTGCGACGACGATGATGATGCCGATGAGTCTCATGCCCGTTTGAAGAGCATTCGGCAGGCCATTTACAGCATCCCGGCGCGTTTGCGCAGAATCCACTCGAGCGTGAGAAGGCCGATGATGGCTGCAAACCAAGGCCATTCCTGCCAGAGAATCGTGTCGCGTTCTTCGATGCGTCCGTCGCTGAGGCCTTTGATGGCGGCGACCAGCGCGTCGCATTGTTCTTCGCGGTAATACTCGCCGCCGCTGGCGGTGCTGACTTGCCGGAGCAGGTCTTCGTTGACGGACAGCAGCGTGCGCTCGCCGCTTTCGCGGGCGGCGACTTTGAACTGCGTGCGCGCCTTGAGCTGGCCTTCCGGGACGACGGCGCTCTCGACGGACATCTCGTAGTTGCCGGGTTCCAGTGCAGCGGACTTTCCGCGGTAGAGTCCACCGGCGTCGGGCGAGAGCGAAATGGTCGCTACTTTTTGCCCGTCGCGGGTGAGGACGGCGGAGACGGCTGCGTCGGTGACGGGCTTACCTTCGCCGTCGTGGAGGCGGACGCGGAAGTTCGCGCTGTCGCCGGGATTGTAGGTGAGCTGTCCGGCGTCGAGCGCGACGAATTTGTCGCGTGCGGCGAATGGTGGCTCGGCGACGAAGCTGGCGAGCTGGTTCCAGAATTTTACATGATACTGGTCGGCGATTTCGTAGCGCCAGCGCCAGGAGTCGTCGAAGCCCTGATAGTAAACCCGGCCTGCGCCGAAGGGACGCAGAACGGCGGCGGGGATCTTTACCGCGCCGGTGTCGGCCTCAAGATATACTTCCGCGCCGGGCAGCGCTTTCACGTTTGCGAGATGGTGCGGGGCGGGCAGTTTTTGCCAGGTGTCGGAATTCGTCGCGAGGTCGGTGCTGAGCGAGAATGCGCCGATTCCCTCGGAGCGCTGGGTCACTTTGAGCGACACGATTCCGCTGCGGATGCCGTCGCCCGCCCACTCGACGGGAAAGACCGGCGCGAGCGGTGTGTCGCGATACTCGCGGAGGACGTTGCGCGGGCCGTCGATGATGAGCATGGCCGCGCCGCGCTTGCCGACAAAGTCTGCAAGCCAGGTCATTTCTTCGTCGCGCAGATGCTGGCGCGGGACTTCGCCGAAAATGACGAGGTCGTAGCCGTCGAGAATTTTTGAGTCGTTAGGGAACGTGCCGGGTTTGTCGCCGCGGATGAAGCCGGTATCGCTGCTGGAGCCCGCGATGACGGAGTTGATCTCCCACTTTTCATCGCGCTCGAAGAGGTTCTTCAAATAACGCGTCTCCCAGCGCGGACGCCCGTCGAGAATGAGGACGCGCCGCTTTTGCGTGACTGCGCGGAATCGGAGCGGGATGGCGTTGTTCGCGAGTTCGCGGTCGCCTTCGAGGCCGCTCACAGACGCGGTGAGCTCCAGCGCAGCACCGAGAACTTCGTAGCCGGTTGCCTGCTGCTTGAGCTTTGCGTCGGCGATTTCCTTGATGGCGAATTCGAACGGCACTTTGCGCAGCGCCTTTCCTTCGGTCACGAGCTGTTTTTCCCACACGACCTTGTCGCCATCCTTCACGGAAAGCGTGAACGGCATTCCTGCGGTCACTTCTTCTTTCAGGACAACGTCGCCCCGCACCCGGTCTTCGAAAAACACGGCTTCCGGGAGTGTGGCTGCGATCACTGCGAGGTCGCGCGGAGGCATCTGACTGCCGATACCCACGGTGTAAACGGGCATCTTTCGCCCGGCGAGGATGCGGGATGTGTCGAGCGGTGTTTCGCCGGAATTGTGCTGTCCGTCGGAGAATAAAATGACGGCGCCGCGCTCGGCTTTGCTCTCGTCGCCGACGGCGAATTTCAGCGCTGCGGTGAGATTGGTGACCTGACCTTCCGGCTTTGGGAGAGCGGTCGGGGCCTTGGGTGCATCGGCGCTGCCGGGTTGCCAGAACGATTTCACCTCGCCGTTCTCCAAGAGTATGACTTGCAGATCGTGCTGTTGGGCGAGCGTTTCGAGGATGCGCTTTTCCGCGCTGCCTTCCATGAGCATTCCTTGCAACCGCTGCCAGCGCGGCATGCCGTCGAATTTCGCCAGTGCGGTCTTGAGCGGTGCTTGCGCCGGGTCGTTGTCGAGCTGGCGCTGGAAGAGTTCGGAGATGTCGCGCGACCACCGGCCCGCTGCGTCGCCGAGTTTGGAGAGGTCGATGGCAGCGCGGGTGCGATCGTCCACGGCTCCAAGCTCGCGGCGGGCAAGCTCCGCGGCCGGCTTGACGAGCTCTTCGCGGAGGCGATTCAGGATTTCCGTGTCGCGGCCCGTCTTCGCAAATGCAGCTTCAGCTTCGGTGATTCTGCCCGTGAAATCGGTGCGCAATTTTTGCAGCACTGCGGTGTCCGGCGTCTCCAGCGCGGCGAGGCTGGCGACGAGGCCGCGCGCGTCCATCAGCTTTTCTGCGGCGGTGGGAAGATCGAGCGAAGCGGTCGTTCCTTCCAGCATTCCCAGCCGGCGGGCGATACTGATCTTTCGTCCGGATTCCATCGCGGAATCGGTGAGTTGCATCGACTCCGAGGAATCGATGGCCACGATCAGGCGTGCCAGGGTGCCGACGACTTTGCGGTGATGGAGCACCGGTCCGCTCAGCATCAGCACGATTAAAGCAATCGCGAGTCCGCGCAGCAGAGGGAGAATGAATCGAATGAAGCGTCCATTGCCTGCCACATCGCGGCGATAGAGTGCGACGGCGATGAGCCCGAGCACGATGGCTCCCCCGACGCCGACGAACCACGGCCAATCGCCCACCCAGCGTAGTGTCGTTGTAGCGTTGTCGTGATTCACGCGGTCGCCTCCCGGGAGGCGCGGAGGCGCGATGGTGAAAGGTCAGAAATCGAAACGATGGAAAGCATTGTGTAGTACGCGCATTTTTGAATCCCGCCGCCTGCGGGATGTTAGCCCGCATTTATTTCCCCTTCGGTGTAAATGGGCGCCAAAAAGCCCGGAGCAGTGTCGCCACTACTCCGGGCTTCATTGAAGGTTCGTTGGTTTACTTGATCTCGCTGCGGGGGACGATCTTGATGCTTTCGACGTTCATGCGTTTGGCGGGGCGGTCATTCTCACCGGTCTCGGTGGTGTTGATTTTCTCCAGCACGTCGTCGCCTTTGATGAGCTTGCCGTAGGCTGTGTACTTTCCGTTGAGAAAGGTCGCCTGGTCGTGGCAGATGAAGAATTGGCTGCCAGCGGAATCCGGGTCGTTGCTGCGAGCTGCGCTGAGAACGCCTCGAACATGTGACTTGGCGTTAAACTCCGCCTTAAGTTTATATCCGGGATCGCCTGTGCCCCAGCGGGCCTCATTGGCGTCGTCCTTGGTCAGCGGGTCGCCGCCTTGGATCATGAATCCTTTGATGACGCGGTGGAAGCAAGTGCCGTCATAAAAGCCCTTTTTGGCGAGCGTCTTGAAGTTCTCGACGTGCTTCGGCGCGACGTCTGGCCAGAATTCGAGGACCATTTCACCCATATTGGTTTTGATGACCGCGACTTCTTCGACTGCGGCGCTGGTGGTGCCGGGTTTAGCAGCTTCTGTTTTTTCCTCAGCGGCCTGGGCTTGGAAGCCGACGGCTGCTGCGAGTACGAGCATGGTAGAAAGGAATTTCTTCATAGGGTGGCGAAGGAATCACGACTGGGCTGGGCTGTCACGCGGAGAAATTCGCTTCGAAAGGCTCGCAATTTTTCTCCGGCTCAATTTCGATGGGGTTTATTACCTTCCGCCATGCAACGAGAACTCGACGAACACGATAAAATCATCCTCCGCGCCCTCGTGCGCGATCCACGCAACAGCGACAATGCCATCGGTCTGCAATCCGGCATCAACGTCCGGACTGTGGCGAGGAAGCGGCAGAAACTTGAGGAAGACGGGATTCTGAGCTACCACACAAATGTCGATCTTGGCGTGGGCGGCACCGGCCAGAACCTCATTCGCCAGCACTACACGATCAAATTTAAACTCGGCGTGACCCTCGATCGCTTGCTGAAGGACATCCGCAACGAGCCAAAAGTGCGCAGCGTTTTCACCGAGAGCATCATCGAGAGCCATGTGGCGGAAATGGACGGGCACCTCGCCATGATCCTCATCATTGAGGCGGAAAGCGACCAGGCCCTTGTGCAGACGGTGCATGAAAAACTCATCCCAAGCCTCCGCCGAAATCACGGACACGATTGCATCGAAGAAATCCGGACGATGCGCCTCCTGGCTCCTGTGCGGGTGATGCGAAACTACGTTGTGCCCGTGAATATGAAGAACGGTTACCTCATAAAAGAGTGGCCGGATGATGCGATTTACGTCGGGCGATAGAAATTATTCCCGCAACTTTGAAGACGTTGGCGGGTTTCACCCGAAGTCCGTCTAAACCATCTTTACCATCTGACCCATGCCAATTCCTATTCAATCCAACGACAAGAAACGTAATATCCTCATCGCGGGAGGCTGTCTGCTCTTTGCAGTAGTCGGCTTCTCGATCGGCCGCGCTTCAAGCTGGTTGGAGGCTCCGATTACGCCGCCCAAAGTGGTGACTACTCCAAAATCTGCCGGGCTCGACGCGGTGAATGTCGGCGGTGAGAGCCGGGTCGGCGGTGTCTTTTCATCGGAGGCAACCGGAAAGACCGGCACGGCACCAACGGTCGGGGAGATCACCGGAGGCCAACCCATGGAAGAATGGCTGAAGCGCGTCATGGCGCAGGAAGACGAACTCTTCCGGATGCAGAATTTCATGAAGCTCCTCGAAGCGATCAATTCGCCTGAGGATATTGAGGCCGCGCTGAAAGTGATCATGGCGGGCGGTGGTCGCAATCGTGGACCGGGCGGCGGCGCGCGGTTCACGGAGATCTCGATGCTCATGTCGAAATACGTGCAGCTCGATCCAAAGGGCGCGATGGCGTATTCGAGCAAATTGGAAGGTGGCGAGAAGTTCATGGCGACAAGTTCGGCGCTGCGGACATGGACGCGTCTCTCGCCTGAGGCGGCCTTGCTTTGGGCGAAGACGGACGGTGCCAGCATCACGATGGATTTTGGACGTGGCGGCCCCGGTGGTGGCCCAGGCGGTGACCAAGCGGAAGGGGCACCGAAGGATAACTTCGCGCTGCTCAGCGTGGTGAGCCAGCTTGCAAAGACGGACCTGGACAAGGCGCTTTCCACGGCATCCGCGATGGAAATGGGGCGTTTCGGCGACCGAATGGTGGACACTCTTGCCGGCGAAATGATCGGCCAGCGTGGTGCCGATGCGGCGAAAAGCTATCTCGATTCACTGCCGGTTGGTGCTTTCCGCGACCAGTATTTGCAGCAGGTTGCCGATTCGCTTTCCAGGAAAGACCCAGCGGGAACGACCCAATGGATCGCCACCAAAGCCGAGAGTGGCGATGCAAAGCGCCGGGCTCTGGGCGAGTCGATCGGGAATTGGGCAAAGGCCGATCTTGCTGCTGCGAGCACATACGTAAACAGCCAGCCGATCAGTCCGGATATGGATTCTGCCAGGGGCCGGATTTTGGGTGATATCGCGCAGAAAGACGCGAAGGCGGCATGGGCGCAGATTTCGACGATCACCGACCCCGAACGGATGAATCGCACTGCTTATCAGGTCGGTCGCGAGTTGGTGAAAGCTGACAAGGACAACGCCGCAGCGATCATTCAGGGAACGCAGGCCCAAAATCAGAATTTGAAGCCGGAGACTGTCGCTGGAATTCTTAATCCGCAGCAGGGCGGGCAGGGCGGTGGTGGTCCGGGCGGATTCGGCGGGTTCCGGAACGGCGGCGGACGCGGCAACTAAAGCGCCAGTTCCATTTGGTTCTCCTGCGCGAGTGCCCACGCTTCGACGCCCCGGCGGCGCAGGTCGGTCGCGAATTCAGCGGCGAAGCCGTGGACCGTTAGCACGCGTTTGGGCTGCACGAGTTCGACGGCGCGAAGCAGCTCATCGTAGTCGGCGTGGTCGCTCAGTGCGAACGCAGCGTGGCAGCCATAGCGGAACTTCGCGCTGCTCTCAACGGCCCATCCGGTGACCGCGGCGGCGCGGTAATTTCCGAAGCGGCGGTCGAGTTCTCCGGTGTCGCGGGTGTGCGGCCAGATGACGACGTGACCCGCACTCTCGGACGGTTTCCAGCGGCGGTAGCTGTCGGGAAATGCGGGGAGCAATTCGCGATAGAGCTCGCAGATTTTCCATGCCGCATCGTGGAGCATTGGCGTGAGGCCCGCGCCGATGAGCGCGCAGACGAGTTCCTGCGCCTTGCCAAGCGAGTAGGCGAAAAGGATGGGCGTGTTACCGTCCGCGAGTTGCGCGCGGCACCACTCCATAATCGCGGCGAGCACTTCTTCCGTAGGCGGCATCCGATATTTCGGCAGGCCGAAGGTAGTCTCCATCACGAGCGTGTCGGCCTTGCACCATTGAGCGGGCGGACCGCTGAGACTCGGGCGCATTTTGAAATCGCCGGTGTAAAGCATCGAGCCTGCATCGCTCTCGAAGAACATCTGCGCCGCTCCGAGCACGTGGCCGGCGGAAAGGAGCGTGGCTTGTCCGCCGAGCAACCGCGTCGGCTCGGCAAATCGGGCCGTTTGTTCGATGCGGTTTTTGCCGAGGCGCTCGCGCATAATGGCGGCGGTCTCGGGCGTGCAGAATACCGATTTATGCCGCGCTGTGTGGTCGCTGTGCGCGTGTGAGACGAAGGCGAATACCTTGACCTTCTGCGGGTCGAGCCAAAGGTCGTGGGCGGGAAGATAAAGACCGCCGCGATGGATGATTTCCACCAACTACTTCGACGCTTTCACGTCGTAGCAGGAAATAAACTCCTGATCGCGAAGATACATCTTTCCATTGGCGATGACGGGGTGGACCCAGATCGCGCCTTTCGGGTTCCGGGCCGCAGCCTGCGGGTTCAGCGTGAATTTCCCTTTCTCGCTCCAGCCGGTTGCGGAGGCTTCGACGAGTGCGACTTCGCCGCTCTTCTCGCCGAGTGTGTAGAGCATTCCGTCGGCGTAGGCCACTGCGCCTTTGCCCACGCCTTTGTTGGTCCATTTCACGGAGCCGTCGGCGAAGTTCATGCAGGTCCATCCCGATTTGCCGCTGTGTCCAAAGAGGTTGTCACCGACGAGAATCACGCCGCCGTGGTGGTTCTCCATGTCTTTGTTCATGAAGACATCCGTGGCTTCCGTTCCCGAGATTTTTACCTTCTTGCAGCCGACGCCGTAGCCGCTGCTCACGAAGACTTCGTCGCCTTTGACGATGGGGGTTGGGATGACTGCTGTGCGGCCCGGCCATGAGGAACGCCATAGCAGTTTTCCGTTCGCAGGATCGACTCCAAAGAGCGTCTGCATGACGAGCTGAATGTATTGCTTCTTGCCGCCAACGGTTGCGGTGACGATCGAGGAATACTGCGCGCCTTCGGTGATCTCGGCGCTTTGCCAGACGACCGTTCCAGTGGCTTTGTCGAGAGCGGCCATCGTCCCTTTGTTCCCGCCGGGAGTGACGATGACATGCTTGCCGTCCACGAGCGGTGACTCCGTGTAGCCCCATCCAGGCGTCGATCCGCCGAGCGAGGACATGGTGACCGTCCAGACGATTTTTCCGGTGGCTGCGTCGGCACAAACAAGGCTGCCTTTTCCGCTCATCGCAAATACGCGGGTGCCGTCCACTGTCGGCGTGCTGCGAGGGCCGTCGCCCCAGCCGTTGCCGAGGATGTCGGCGATGGGCGATGCCCAAAGTTCCTTGCCCGAGTTTGCATCGAGCGCGAGGAGGATTTCTTTTCCATCGCGAGTGCCGAGCGTGAAGAGCTTGCCGCTCGCGATGCTGAAGCCAGCGTAACCCATCCCGGCGTTTTCAAAGAGCCACGCGCGCTTGGGTCCCTCGGCGGGCCACGTCTTCAGCAGGCCGGTCTCCGTGGAGTTGTCGTCGCGGTTTGGTCCGCGCCATTGCGGCCAGTCGCCGGCGATGCAGGTTGCTACGGAAAGGCTGAGAAGGATGGACGGAATTTTCATACTATGCCGGATTACTTCCGCCGCGGGCCGCTTGCAATCCCGTTCTCTCGGGCCCTTCCGTAAATTACCTTTGGAAGGTCCACGCGAGAATGCGGCTCTTCTTTTGCCCCTGTGCCATTTCGAGGATTTTCACATCGGCTGCTTTCACGGACTTGAGTGCCCTTTGGAGGCTCGGGAGGTTGTCGCTTTTGGAAACGAGCGTGGTGAACCAGCGGCATTGGTTCGCGCACTCCACGCTCTGCGCAATCATACGTCGCAAGAAGGCAAGCTCGCCACCTTTGCACCATAGCTCGCCGTTCGTTCCGGCAAAATTGAGCACGGCTTTCTTGATGCCGAGATTGGTCGCTTTTCGACGCGCTCCGGCAGTCGCCTCCGCAGCAGACGAGTGGAAGGGAGGATTGCACATGGTCGCGTCGAAAAACTCGCCCGGCTTCATCACGCCCTTGAAGCATTCCATCGCTGACCGCTGCAATCGGCACTCGATTCGCCCCGCGACCGATGGGTTTGAGGCGACGAGCTTCTGCGCCCAGCGGACAGCGAGAGGATCGATATCCGTGGCTACAAATCGCCAGCGATATTCGCTCGCACCGACGAGCGGATAGATACAGTTCGCCCCGGTGCCTACGTCGAGAATCGTTCGTTCCGCTGTGTGGCCAATCAAGTCGGCAAGATGATGAATGTAATCGCTCCTGCCGGGAATCGGCGGGCAGAGGTATCCATCCGGAATGTCCCACATTTTCAGGCCGTATCCGTGGATGAGCAGCGCTTGATTGAGCGCCTTTACCGCCTCGGGATCCGCGTAGTCGATGGAGGCATCGCCATACGCATTCGGTCGAACGAACGCCGACAGGGCAGGGGAGCAAGCGGACAATTTCGCGAAGTCATACAGCTCCCGAAACCGGTTGCGCGGATGCAGCCCTTCCTTGCTCATCGAGCCTTCCCTCGCGGCGGCGTGCGGTCGTCGCCGAAATACTTTTCGCTCCTATAGCGCAGCCACACCCGCAAAACCTGCGGCACTTTCTCACGCTCTGCCTCATTCAGCGACTCATACAATAGCAGCGCCTTCTCGCGCTCGCCGCGGCACGCCCGGTTGTTGTGCGCATCCCAATAACTCCGCGCCACGCGGATGCGACGGCAGGTTTCTTTGATCAAAGCCTCGCCGGTGAGCGGCTTGTCCGTGGCTTTCTTTTTCGCAGGCATGCGGTAACGGTGTAAAGGAGCCGAGAAAACAGCGCGACGAAAATTACGGCACCATTCAATGTGCCGACTCGTTGAGTTTGAACGCATTCGAAGCAGGGCGGTCTGAAGAATCTCAGTGAGTATCATCCCGAAATTCTTTCACCGGAGAAGTTTGAGCGTCGCATTTGCCACCTGGCCGGTGAGCTATTGTCTGAGTGTGGCTTTCATGCCATTCCAGCAACCGTACGGACAATTTAGAGACGAATCACTCTTCTACACGGGTATTTTCGCCGGATTTGCGCTGATTCTTTGCTGCCTGGCTTGGACCAATCTTATTCGCGATGTGGAACGAGGCTACTCACCGAACCGCTGTTCGATTGCTGCATTGGTGATGCTCTTCGCCACGATTGCACCATTCGTCGCGCTTTGGTTCGTAGCGCAGCACTCGTGATGGCTAGCGTTTCGTCCCCGTCACACTCCGGCCGCTGCGCCCTTTTACGGGCTTTTTCTTTTTGTCGAGGTCGGTGCGGTGCTCGATCTTTTTGATCTGGCCGTGCTTGAGATACATCGCGCGGATGGTCTCCAGCATCGCGTCGCGGCGATCGTAAAGACGCTTGAGTTTGCGGGGCTTGGCTTTCGTCAGCGCGTAGGCGGTGATGATGGGTAAAGTGATCGTAGAGTCCGCGTAGCAGACAACACAGCCGGGGAGATTGTCCGGGTCGATCTTGCCCCAGCTCACAGCTTCCGCCGGCGTCGCACCGCTGAGTCCGCCGGTATCGGGGCGGGCGTCGGTGCATTGCAGAAAGTAGTCGTGGCCCCGCTCTTCGATGCCCATGACTTCCTGAATCTGCGGTTCGGTTTGCAGCATGAAATTCTTCGGCGAGCCGCCGCCGAGGATGAAGACGCTGCTCATTTCGCCGCTCGATTTCGCAGCATAGACGATGGCGGCGGTCTGGTTCACATCGCGGTTTACATCCATGAGGAGTTTCGAGTCGCGCAGGGACATCGCGGCGACGTTCATCCCGATACTGCTGTCGCCGGGGCTGCTGGTGAAAATCGGCACGCCGTATTTGTAAGCAGCGGCGAGCACGCTCGTCTCGCTGAGCCCGAGTTTTTTCTCGCGGGCGAGGACGTATTTTCCGAGCAAATAGTGGAATTCATCCGTGCCCATCGTGCGCTGAAACTCCGGGCCCTGGATGACTTCGCGGACGAACGCGTCGGTATCGAGCAGCACGTCGTAATCAAAGAGCACATCGTAAATGCGGATGACGCCTTCTTTGCGCAGAACGACATCGTCGAGGAACGGCGAGCCCGCATACAGCTCCATGCCGAGACCGTAGTGGAGGTCATGGTAAAGGTTCGCGCCAGTGCTGATGATCCAGTCCACGAATCCCGCCTTCATCAGCGGAACGATTGCGGCCTTTCCGAGCCCCGCCGGAGTGAGCGCGCCGGTGAGCGACATGCCGACGGTGCCGTTGCCCGCGACCATCTTCTGGGTGAAAAGGCGGCAGGCTTCCGCGAGGCGGCCGCCGTTGTAGGCTTTAAATGTGTCATCCACGAGCTGAGCGACGCTCATGCCTTTGCGGATGGAGTTTGGAAGAAGACGCGGAAATTTCTTATTTAACGACATGCCGCGCGGTGTAGGGAACACGGGGCGCGAGTGCAAGTGAATGGATTGACGGGATTCATCTTTCTGCGCACCGTTGCCCCATGGAGCAAACAACGAAAATCGTAGGCACACGCATCCGTGCGACGGACCCCGTCTCCTGCCATCGTCGGGCGCTGGCACTCATGCGGCAGGCCGAAAAGATCTGTCCTTTTCCGAGGCCGCGCGGCTTCGTCATGAAGGCGCGCACTTGGGATGAATACGAGGAGTGGAAGGCGGCTCAGCCGAATCCCCGCTTGAGATAGTATGCCGGTGCCTGATCAAGAACAGGACCGCGCGGACTTGGTGAGGCTGCGGGACTTACTGGATCTAAAACGCAAGCATTGAGCTGCTGCGGACTCTCCGTGTCACAGCCACGGCTCCCACGATTTCATCGAGGCCCGCAATTCTTTTTCCTCCTCGGGCTTGATATCGTTAAGCGGCGGGCGGACGCGACCGCCGACCTGGCCGCTCAGATCCATCTGCGTTTTCATCACCGAGACTTCGTAGCCTTTGCGCCGCGAACGGAAGGCGTAGAGCGGCACGACGAGTTCGCGCATCAACGCGGCGAGTTCCGCGTCGGCGGCGGGCGTGCGGGTGCTGGCGAGTTCGTGGAGACGGAGTGAAAGGCGTGGCGCGACGTTCGCGATGCTGCTCGTGTAAGTGCGCACTCCGGCGCTGTAATAGGCGGGCACGCAGTCGTCGCCCGCGCCGCCGATCCAGTGGAGACGGTCGCCGACGCGATTCATGATTTGCTGGAATCTCCGGATGTCGCCCTGACCGTCTTTGAAGGCGACGAGGTTCGGGATCGACGCGAGCCGCTCGACTGCTGCGGGTGAGAAATTAGCATGGTCACGACTGTAAATCAGCACGCCGCGCTTCGTCGCAGCGGCGGTGTCGCGGTAGTAGGCAAACATCCCGTCGTCATTCGCATCGCCGGGGTAGTAGGGAGGGAAAATGAGGATGCCATCCACGCCGGCGGCGGTGCACGACTTCGCCATGTCCTGCGCCGTCTGCGGGCTGAACCCGACTCCTGCAAGCACGGGCCGGCGGCCGGCGACTTCCTCCAGCGTCGTCTTTACCACGGCGAGATGCTCCTCCGTGGAAAGCGAATGCAACTCGCCGGTGCCAGCGCCGACGACAATCGCGCAAACGTCGTGCTTCACGAGCTTGCGTAGATTCTTGCGGAGGCCGGGCAGATTCAGCCGGAGCTTCGCGTCGAATGGTGTGACGGGAAATGCGATGACGCCGCCGAGTTTGGCGCGCAGTTGTGTTGGTGTGAGTGGCATGATGGAAATCGAATGGCATACCCGCTGGTGCAGGATGGAGCGCTCATTGTTTGTAAGTGACGGTTTTTAGCAATCATTCGCGCGTTTGAACGATCCCAAATTTACTTTCATCCTCATCCGAAGTCATGGGGATGACGTGTGGCTGGCGACAACGAGCAACAAAAGGCGGGAGCTGAAATGGTTTTTGGAACGTCTGGTTTCGATGGGGGAAAGCCACCTGCAGCCGGAGCTTTACTCGTCGTCGTCGCTCGCGCCTTTTTGGCGGACGAGGCCGCGGAGTTTGCCTTCGATGAATGCGTTGATGTCGCCGTCCATGACGCCCTGGACGTCGCTGGTGGCGACGCCGGTGCGGAGGTCGAGGACTTTTTGGTAGGGCTGGAAGACGTAGCTGCGAATCTGGCTGCCGAAGCTGACGTCGAGCTTTGCGCCGTATGCGGCGTTGAGGTCGGCGCGCTTTCTGTCCTGCTCCATTTGGAAGAGTTTTGCGGTGAGCATCTTCATGGCGGTGGCTTTGTTTTGCGCCTGGCTGCGCTCGACCTGACATGCGGCGACGAGGCCGGTCGGGAGGTGGGTGATGCGGACGGCGGTTTCGACCTTGTTGACGTTTTGCCCGCCTTTTCCGCCGGCGCGGTAGGTGTCCACGTTGATGTCGGCGACGTTGATCTCGATGGGTGCGTCTTCTTTGAGCTCGGGGACGGCGTCGATGCTGGCAAAGGAGGTGTGCCGGCGTTTGTTCGCATCGAACGGCGAGATGCGGACGAGGCGATGGACGCCGCGCTCGCAGGCGAGGTAGCCAAATGCGTGTTCGCCGTCGATTTTCAGCGTGGCGCTCTTGATGCCCGCGCCTTCGCCGAGCTGGATGTCCACGGTGGAGACTTTGTATTCGTTGCGCTCGGCCCAGCGGACATACATGCGCATGAGCATGTCGGCCCAATCCTGCGATTCGGTGCCGCCGGCGCCGCTGTTGATAGTGAGGAAGCAGTTGCAGTGGTCGCTGGGGCCGTTGAGGAACTGCTGGATTTCAAAGGCGTCCATGGCTTTCAAGAAGCTGTGGTATTCCTGCTCCAGGTCGGCAACGGAGGCGGGGTCTTCTTTTGCGAATTCGATCAGGATGGTGATGTCGTCGGGGCGCTTTTCGAGGGCGAGGAAGGGATGCACTTTCTTGCGGAGCATGGAGACTTCCTCCACCTGGGCCTGGGCGCGTTCCTGGTTGTTCCAGAAGTCCTGCTCGCCCATGAGGCCTTCGAGCTCGTTGAGGCGTTCTTGTAGTTTGGGTAAGTCAAAGGAACCTCCGCATCTCGGCCACGCGGGCCTTCAATGCAGAGGTGTCAACGGAAGCGGGATCAAATGCCATAAAAGAAAGCGGACTCTACGGGCAGATGTCCGCGCGGCAATGTCCATTGTCGTCCGGAGGTGAAAAAGTGACCGGGCGTCACGCGCGGCGATAGCCTTCGAGCGTGAGCCCGGCGACGCGGTCCCAGTTCGTGGCGGCGCGCCATTGCGCGGCGGCGGCGAAGTCGGGCTGCACGGCGAGGGCGCTGCGGAGGTGGCTCTCAAACCCGGAATCGACCGCGGCAAAGCGGTGGACGAACGGCGTGGGTTCATCAAGCACGACGGTGTCGAGCCGCGTGGGAATGAGCATCGGCAGCCCCCACGAGCGGGCGAGGTTCGCCGCGCCGGACGTGAAGATCTGGCGGTAGTTGAAAATCGTGCAGTCGGCGGCGCAGAGCCAGTCGTGGAGGGCCGGGTCGGGCAGCCATTCGAATCGGGCGATGATGTTCTTTGCGTCGCCGATCCGCGATTTAAGGTGATCGCGGTATGCGTCGCTCATCGGCTTTCCCACGATGGCGAGTGTGATGTCGGTGCGGGAGTTGCGCCACCACTCGATGATTTCCTCCTGCCCTTTGTAGGGCTCGACCATGCCGAAAATCAGCGCCACTTTCCCGGTGGGCGGGAGATTTAGTGATGCACGGGCAGCGGCCTGCGGGATGGGCGGCCCGAGCGTGACGGACAAGTCGCCGTGGGGAACGACGGTGAGGTTGCCGATGCCGAAAAGCTCGGCCATGCGGGCCTTTGCGACTTCGGAATGTGCGAAGACGACCTGCGAGCGACGGTAGGCGTAGCGGAGATTGGATATGGCGAATGATTCGTGGCTGCGGTTGTGCGGCGCGAGGTTGTGGCCCGTGGTGGCGAGCTTGCAGTGGCGCAGGGCGAGCCGCAAATCGAGTTGGAAGCGGGCGCGCCGAAACCAATCGCGGCCGTCTTTTTTCGGAGGGTAGTAGGCCTCGGGCCAGTGGAGGTGGAGAATGTCGGCCTTTTGCTCGCGCATGGCGCGGGCGAGCGGGAGGATGCGCTTGTAGCCGGACAGAAAACGGACCCGCACGCCGAGTCTCTCCAGCGCCTCCGCGAGCAGTCGCTGGTATGGGACGCCTTCGCGCCAGTCGGGCGCAAAGACTACATCCACTAGTAGTCCTCCTTGGGCAGGAGGACGGGCCCGAGTTTAGCCAGGCCTTCGCCGTAAAAGCGGTTGCGGACCGCGCCGACATAGTGCCGCGCAATGACGTCGCTGGAGGCTGCTTTTCCAAGTGAGACTTCGTAGGTTTTCGGCAGGAGGCCGCCGCGCCCGTGGCGCGATGCGCAGAGCGCCATAAGAGTCTGCTCAATGCGCCAGATGTGCCCTTTCATGATGCTGGTCTCGCCGAGCGCACGTTCGCAGAATTCAAGATCGATCGCCGATTTTTGGAGGAGGCAAAGGCCGCTGTTGACGCGCGGCCAGAGCTTCACGCCGAGGTCATCCCACGCGTCTTTTTGTGAGATGAGGCTGGACTCCGCGACGTCCTCATTGAACCAGCATTCCTGGGAGTTGCCGGTGACCCATTGCATAATCTCGCTGGGGTAACGGTAGAAAAGGACGTCGCTATCGAGGATGATGACTCGGTCGGAGTCGCAGAAATACGGGATGTCGAAAATCTTTTGCGACAGAGGGTGCTTGGTGCGGTATTCGTGGCAGAACGGGAATGGCCGCAGATGCTTGTCCATCGCGGGATCGGCATCGGCGCGGGTGACAAAGCGGGCGGTCTTGAAAAGACTGCTGAGGGACTTGCGGGCGGTGGCCGGCAGCGTGCCATCGTCGTGGATGACGACGCGCCACGTCTGCTCGGTGAATGTGAAGAAGCTCGCGAGCATCCATGCGCAGATTTGCCAGTCGTTCGCCCCGGTAAGGACGTGGACAGGAACAGGCATCGGTGCTTCGTTCCAGTACGGCCAGGTCCAGTTCACAATTCTGGGCTTGGTTTTGTAGTCGTGGTAACTGGCAGCCCAGCCGCGGTTCATGTCGCGACGGAGATTCAGCCATAGGCGTCCCAGTGATATCATTTGTTGCCGGACACTTTTCCGAGACGCAGCGCTTTGGCAAGGCTGGAATGCGTACGACTACGTACCAACTTACTCAGGAGCCATTGTGGGTTTCGAAAAATTGCGCTGGCAAACGAAGGTCGGTGCCCGTTCGCATCGACGGTCTCACCGATCTGGTACCGGTCGTATTCCAACTGGGCGCTGAGGCACCAGCGTTTCCATGCGCTGATCGGCGCTCCGGAGTCGAGGGTTCTGCGGACGATCTTGCGGATTTCGGACGCGGCCTTGGCGGAGGCGTTGGATTTTTGCGCGGCGTGAAGCCGGAAGTTCGCGAACACCTGAGGGATGTGCGCGACTCGGGCACCGGCAAGGAAACACCGAACCCAGAAATCGTAGTCAAACGCCAGGTGATAGGAAATGTCGAAGCCGCCGACTTTCTCAAAAAGCGAGCGCCGGTAAAAGACCTCGGGTTGCACCCATTGCCGGTTTGCCCACCAGAATTGATAGATATCGAGGACGGATGCCAATGAATCGATCGCTCCCGTGTGGTGGCCGGTGACTGCGCCGTTTTCATCGATCCAATCGACGGATCCATAGACAAGGTCGATCTCGGGATGTGCAGTAAAGTAGTCCAGCACTCGGCGGGCAGTGCCGCCGGCGAGGATGTCGTCGCCATTGATAAAGCCGACAATCTCGCCGCCCATCTGCCGCATCGCGGTGTTGATCGCATCCGCCTGCCCGCGGTCCGGCGCTGAAGCGACGATATCCCCGGCACGCGCAGCGGTGCGGGCGATTTCCAGCGTGCGGTCGGTCGAAGCCCCATCCTGAAGCCACCAGCGCAGCGCGTCGCCTTCGGCGTTGAGCGAATCGAGTGTGG
The DNA here is from genome assembly GCA_043755735.1 of Verrucomicrobiaceae bacterium. Classification (GTDB taxonomy): domain Bacteria; phylum Verrucomicrobiota; class Verrucomicrobiia; order Chthoniobacterales; family Chthoniobacteraceae; genus SXWH01. The sequence continues at coordinate 80,101 of JAYUSJ010000138.1, forward strand.
CAGCGAGGAAACGCTCCGCATTAAAAACAGGAACTGCGAGTGTCAGCGGGCCCATACTTACGTTTGGTTTGCCGCGCCTGATGAGACTTCCCAATTCACCTTCGGGCACACGACCCCAGGCCAGACTTCAGGGAAATGCGACGACTGGTTACCCGCTCCGGACACAATAAAGCTGATGAACTCCGTCATGTGGAGAAGGTAGCGAAGGCCTGCAATATCTGCCTGAATCCCGAGAGAATACATCCTCCGATTCAGAAGTCCGCCGGGGATTCGGCATGTCGTTTTATAGAGTCCTGCTTCATGGGTTTCGTGTTGAAATGCGTGGTCGGTGGCCTGGAACGCGAGCTCTCCCTCCTGTGTGGTGAGTTGGATGCGGAAACGCAAATCCCGCAGCGAGCTATGGACGCGATAGGTGATCTCCACGTCGATGGGATGCTCGGCCTCAAAGGTGGTTTGCGTCTCACCATTCTGGTCGAGCAGACGGAGGCGCTCGATGTGCATTTCCTTACACCCCGGCCGGTCGGAGCGCTTCCTCCAATCGATGTCTCCGTCGGCGCTCGACTCCTCGGGAACGGTGGCGGCGAGGTATCGGGAGATGACTTCGGATGGCGTGCCGATGTGGGCGACGGTTCCGTTCTCGATGAGAATGGCGTCTTTGCACAGTGCGCGAATCGCCGACATATTGTGGCTCACGAAGAAGACGGTGCGGCCCTGGCGATTTGCGACATCACCCATTTTGCCAAGGCACTTTTTCTGAAAGCCGGCGTCGCCCACTGCGAGGACTTCGTCGATGAACAGAATTTCGGGCTCCAGATGTGCCGCGACGGCAAACGCGAGTCGGACAAACATGCCGCTCGAGTAGCGTTTTACCGGGGTGTCGAGGAACTGACCGACTTCGGAGAACTCGACAATTTCGTCGAATTTTTTGGCAATCTCCCAGCGTTTCATTCCAAGGATAGCGCCGTTCAGGAAGATGTTCTCGCGTCCCGTGAGGTCGGGGTGAAAGCCTGTTCCCACTTCCAGCAACGAGGCGAGTCGCCCGCGCAAGATCGCCCGGCCCGAGGTTGGTTCTGTGATGCGGGAAAGGATCTTGAGGAGCGTGGATTTCCCCGCGCCGTTTCTTCCCACAATCCCGACGATTTCCCCAGGTTGCACGGAAAACGAAACATCCTTGAGCCCCCAAAACGAATCGGGCGACGGCCCTCGGCGGTTTGCCGCGACCCGGGAATCGGGCGCTTCCGACTGCGGCTTCTTCTTGTTAAAAATACGCGCAAACGTGTCGCGCAGGCTGGTTGCGCCGATGCTTCCAAGTTGGAACAATTTGGAGAGGTTTTGGACTTCGACGACTGGTTTCATGACGAGAAAAGCTGGCGGCGGACGGCGCCAAGCCAAGGGCGGAACCACAGGAAACTGGGATTTGAGGCGGCGGCTTTGAGCAGGTTTTTTACCCGGCATGTGCGCGACGACCCTGCGCTCGAGCGCAGTATCTGACCAATCGCGTACCATTTGCGCTGGTTCTCAATAAGGGCTGCGAGGCTGGCGTGGTCCTCCTTGGGCAGGAAACGAAGGTGCGATTCCGCGATGCGAAGCTCTTCCCCGGCGAAGCGATGGGAATTGCCATCGCGTACGGTCTTGCACTGGTCGTGCCAGCGCCAGCGGCCCAGTACCTCCGGAACGCGATGGAACTTGAAGCCGTTGAACATCGCGCGGGTGTAATACTCCATGTCCATCGAGTAGTGGTAGGTCTCATCGAATGGGCCCAGTTTCTCATACACCCTGCGTCGCATGTAGGTGACGTTGGAGCATGAAAAAACATGCTGTACGGAACGGTGCCACGGCGTGAGGTATTCGATGAGGCGCGCCGGTTCCTGTGGCGTGACGGTGTCCTTCGGGCCCGTACTGTCGAATATTTCGGTGATCCCGCCAACCCACTCCACCGAAGGGTCCGCGAAGAGCCCGGCTATGCGATGCAGCGTTCCGGGCATGAGGAGATCATCGCTGTTCAGGTAAGCCCAAATTTCACCGGTTGCCCGTGCGAGTCCTTTGTTGATCGCATGCGTCTGGCCGCGATCTTTCTCACTTTCCCAATGGGTGATCCGGTCACTATACCGCTTGAGGACCTCGGTTGTGCAATCCGTGCTGCCACCGTCCATCACGATCAGTTCGAGATTCGGGTAGTCCTGTATCAGTACTGATTTCAGCGTCTCTTCAATGTAGGAACCCTGATTAAACGACGGAATGATGATCGAGATTCGGGGCATGCTCATCGATTGAAAGGATAAGGGGTTCGGATCGCTTCGCGCTCGATGAATCGCCACGACAGGACGGCGATGACGAGCGTCACGATCATTGCGATGGAACCGCCGATGAAGAGCAGCGGAAAGCCCGTGAAATTCCCCCGCAATGTTCCTGAAAATGCGGCACGCAGGATCAAATCGTGCCACAAATAAATCCCGTAGGAAATCGTGCCGGTGGCGGCGATCCACTTCGTGGAAAAGATCCGTGCGCAAGTTGCCGAGCGCGCAAGCGAGGCGGCGAGAATCGCCAGAATCAGCGGGCTCAACGGCCAGCCGAGCGTTGTGGTCCGGTGCCAGCAGCCTTCCGTACCCAATGTGATGATCGCCGCAGTGCCCGCGATCGCGGCGAGGCAAATTCCATCCGCAGCTTTTCGCGAAAACGATCCGCGCAAAACAGCGAAGGCAGCAACGATGCCAAATGCGAAGTGTTTCAAGTAGGAGAACACAGTGCCATGAATCACGGACCCCGTCGCCGATAGAAAACGGTCTGCGAGGATCGGCTCCGCTGTTCGCAGGGCCGTTGACGCTGCAATGTCCACGAGCCAGCACGCAGCGATGAGTGCGAGCAGTCCGATGGCGGCGCCGAGTTTACGTACGAGGAATCCTGCCGCAGCCATGATGAGCGGAAGGAGCAGATAGAACTGGAACTCGATCCCTATGGTCCACAAATCCGGGTGAAGGCTGTGGTAGGTCGCATCGGCGAAGTTGTGCAGAAACGTGGCGTGCAGGAGGAAGTCGAGGGCTCCGTAAAACGTGTACGTTCCGCCTTGGAGCAGATACACCGCGACGAGCACTGCGTAGTAAGCGGGGACGATCCGGCATGCCCGCCGCCACAGATAACGACGCAGTTCCGGCGCAGGCTGCTTCTCCAGAATGGCGCGCCAGAAGGGGAGTGAAAGCAGAAGCCCGGAAAGGACAAAAAAGATCGATACGCCAATGTCGAACTTGCGCAAAAGAAACTCGAAATTCAGCGACCCAATCATGAGCGTCAGCGGTTCCGCGGTGCTTGGCTGGGCGGCCCAGCGGAGGTGGTATAAAAACACCATGATGCACGCGAGCCCACGCAGCCCGTCGAGGCCGGGGAGACGCAGTTCTTTGCTGGCGGAGGGGGAATTCATGGTTGGATTTCCGGAGTTTCGACCGTGCATTCGACCCGCGGAGAAACGATGCCGGGCCAGCGTTCGGGAAATTGCGAGAGGTGGTTCGCCGGGCCGGCGACGGTAAACGGAAGGTGCGGCCCCATGAGCATGAGGTGCCGATGACCCGGTGCATCCGCACTCGGCGCGATAGAGTATGCCCGGCGGTTGAAAACGCCGCCGGGAATCTTGATTCGCGTGCAATAATTCCCCGGAGCGAGAACGGGCTTTTGCAGCTCGTGATCCGTCAGAATCATTGCCAGGTCGCCTTCGGCTGTGAAGATCGAGAAGAGCATCCGCGCCCCGCGCAGCGGATGAACGACGCGGTACCGGAGCTCGACATGAATCGGTGCATCCGCATCAAAGATCCCGGAGATTTGTCCGTCGGCGTTCTTCAATGTGAGAGAGTGCAACCGCAAGTCCTCCATGCCCGGCGCGTCATCACCGCCGCCCCAGTGCAGGTACCCGGGCACGCCTTCATGGCTATGGAGGGACGCCGCCAGATATTGTGCAATCACGTCCTCCGGAGAACCGCTCATCTTCACCGTGCCGTCCTCAAAAAGCACTGCGCGGGTGCAAAGAGAGCGAATCGCTGCGAGATTGTGGCTTACAAAAAATACGGTCCGCCCATCGCGCTCGGAGATTTCACTGACTTTGCCGAGACACTTTTGCTGAAAGCCTGCATCGCCCACAGCGAGGACTTCATCGATGAGCAAAATTTCCGGTTCCAGATGTGCGGCGACGGCAAATGCGAGGCGGACGAACATGCCGCTCGAGTAACGCTTCACGGGCGTATCGAGAAAGTTCCCCACTTCGGAAAACTCCACGATTTCATCGAACTTCGCCTGAATCTCCCAGCGTTTCATCCCAAGGATTGCGCCGTTCAAAAAGATGTTTTCGCGTCCGGTGAGTTCAGGGTGGAATCCGGTGCCGACTTCCAGCAATGACGCGATGCGGCCGCGGAGGGTGATGCGTCCTTTCGTCGGTTCGGTGATCCGCGAAATGAGTTTTAGGAGCGTGGATTTCCCCGCGCCGTTTTTCCCGATGAGCCCGACGACCTCCCCGCGTTCGACGGTCAGATTCACATCGCGGAGACTCCAGAACGTCCCGGGGAGATCTCCTTTTCTCGCGCCGAAATCCTGAGTCGCGGCGGGTTTTCCTCCGCCGGAAAACATCCCGCGAATCGCCTCCTTCAACGATGACGGGCCAAGCGTCCCTACTCGATAGCGCTTGGAGACGGAATCGATCTCGATCATCGGGCGACTGGTGTGCGTTGCAGTCATTTACACACTATCCACGACGGTGCGCTCCGCGCGGTTGAAGGCCACGACTCCAAGAATCAGCGCGAGGACGGATGCGAGGGCCGACACTGCGAGCATCGTGGGCATTTCCGGGCTTACTTTTCCGCCCAGCAAAAGCAGGTCGCGTGTTGCCTCGACGATGGGTGCCATCGGATTTGCCCACGCCAGCCAGGTAAACGTCGGATGGTCGGTGATTTTTTTCATCGGATAAAAGACCGGCGAGGCGAACATCCAGAGCTGCAAGAGAACAGGCGTGAGGTGCGCGAGATCGCGATATTTTGCCGTGGATGCGGCGATGAGAAGGCTGATTCCGAGACTGAATATGCCGGTGACAATGAAGAGGGGAATCACAAGCAACGAGCTGAAACCCATCTGGATCGGCGCGCCGTTCAGCGCATAAGCGGCATAGAACGCGAGGAATACGATCAACTGAAGACCGAGGGCGAATAGATTGGAAATTGCGGCCGCTGCCGGGACGACAAGGCGGGGAAAATACACCTTTCCAAAAAGATGCGAGTTCGCAGTGAATGTCGCGGCTCCCGTGGTGATGTTTTGCGAGAAGTAGCTCCACGGCAGAAGCGCGCAAAGGTTGAAGAGCAGCGACGGCAGCCCTCCGGTTTCCATGCCGCCGATCTTGTGGAATGCGACACTCATGACCACTGCGGTGAGCAGCGGCTGGAGTACAAACCAAATCGGGCCAAGCACGGTCTGCTTGTATTTCGCAAGAAAATCGCGGCGGACGAGGATTGCGAGCAAGTCCCGATACTCCCACATCTCCCGCCAATTGATGCGCAACCAGCCCTTGCTCGGCGCAATGATGATCTCGTAGTTCCCGGTTGTTTCGGGCTGTTTTAGGGCTTCAGACATACTTAATTAAGGCTGGAGGGTTTACAGGCTCCACTCCCAATAAGCCAGATCCCAATCCTCGCCTTCGCAGGCAATCGCTCCCGCGTATCCCGCTGCCGGCGATAGCCGCCGCACGCTCCAGGACGTTTCGCGGACGGGACTGGCTACGAGCCCGACGCCCTCGGCCTTCAGTCGCGCTTCTTTCTGCGTCCAAAGCTCGAAGAATCGGGAAGCCCTCTCGGACGTTGGAGCGGTGCGCAAATCCCAGTTCTCACGCGGGTCGAAATAATGCTCCGCGATGGGCTCAAACGTCATGTCGTGTTGAATCCACTCTACATCCACGCCCACCTCGCGCCCGCGGGTGACTGCAATCATCGCGATGTCACGGGAGTGGCTCACGTTAAAACGAATGTCCATGAATGGATGGACGATAAAGGGTTTGCCGTGGTCCCCGATTTGGAAAACCAATTTTTCCGGGTCTTCGCAAAGGTAGCGGGACAGGATCATCCGCACGGCTCCGCGCGTCGCGATGAATTGGTCCGCGTCCTCCTTGAAATGAAAGCGAGCGGCACGCACGAGTTCATCGGGGGAAAGAACGGCGCGACATTGCTCCACAGTTGAGAGGGTATCGAGTCTCGCCTTCCAAAGGTGTACCTCGCCGCTCATCACGCGGATCTGCCGGGGCGCTGCGGGCCATGTGAGTTGCAGTTGAATCATGGACTATGAGTGAAAAAACGCGGGCAATGCGGAGCCGGCCTTCGCTGCCGTCGCGTTCTCCCGAAGTAGTGCGGTATGTTGGTCCCTTGAGGATTCGCAGCGGATTTCCGCATCCGCGAATCCATAGCGGGACTGTCGAGCTTGGTTCATGTGTAAAAGTATGAAAGCGGACTCCGTGCCATATCAATCTCCGTCTTCTCGTGCGGTGGTTGCTGTTTTTCTTGGGCACGGGTATAGCTGGCGGAATCCAAATGCCCATCTGCACTCTATCGGTCCAGCGCCGATTCCATTTCCAGTCATGATTCAGCTCTCGCGCTACACGGCTCAAGGCTTCGACCGCGGTGCGTCCCGGCTGAAGGAGGCGCTCTGGCTTGCGGTGAAATGGTGCTTTTTCCAGACTTCCATTCCGTGGCCTTCGGATGTGCGGTGTGCGCTTTTGCGGGTGTTCGGGGCGTCCGTGGGGAATGGCGTGGTCATCCGTGGAAATGTGAACATCACCTTTCCGTGGCGCGTCTCCATCGGCGATGATGTGTGGATTGGCGAGGAGGTCATGATTCTTTCTCTGGCGCAGGTGACCATCGATCAGAATGTCTGCATCTCGCAGCGCGCCTTCCTTTGCACGGGTTCGCATGATCATTCAAAGGAGACGTTCGATTTGATCACCAAGCCCATCACACTCCGCGAAGGCTCTTGGGTCGCGGCGATGGCCTTCATCGGGCCTGGCGTCGAAGTAGGGCGGGGGAGTCGTGTGGCAGCCGGCGCGATGGTTTCGCACGAAGTCCCCGCGTTCGTCGTTGTGCAGGGAAATCCCGCAGTCGTTGTGAAGCAGTTGCCGGCAGAGTGACGGAAGAAGCCACTTAAGATGGCTTCACTTCCTCAACACGCGGCGGACGCGAGTCGTGGAAAACAAATTCATCAAAATTCACATGGCCCCAGTCCGTCGTGGCTTCATCGACGAGGCGGATGAAGATTTTTGCTCCCGCAAAAGGACGCAAATCGAAGAACACCGGGCGCATCTTTTCATTGTCGGGCCCGGTGGCGCGGAAAAGGACGTGGCCGTTTGCCGCGTTGACGATCTCCACGCGGGTCGCGAGCCCAGAGCCTCCACCGATGAGGCAGCTCGCGAATGGCTGGCCTACGGTGAATGCAGCGGAAGTGAGCGTGCCGGTGGCTGCATCGCCATGCGCTTCGTATGTGCCGACCCAGTGCGCGCCACGGTGCCCGCTTTCCATATCTTTGCGTCGGCGATTTACCGCATCGCCCTTTGCGGGCATTTCGTCGAATGCCGTGCCCGTGGCTGTCCAGTCCTTGAGGGTGCCTGCTTCAAAGCAGAGGTTCAGCGGCTGTCCGTCGTCGCTTTTGACTGCGATATTCGCCGCGGCTTTGAGCGGTGCAATAGCCGTTGGTTGGGCTTTCAGCCACTCGTCGTGCGTTACGGTTTTCTTGCCGTGGATATGAACGAACGTCCCCTTTTTGTTGCCCACGACGACGTCGGGAAGCCCGTCGCCATTGATATCGCTCGCGACGACTTGAGTGCCGACGCCGGAGTTGTCGTCGATGAGGTGCGGGATAAAATCCACGCTTTTGTCTGCGCCGCGCGCCAACTGGAACCAATAGAGCACCGCCCTGTCGTTGCGGTCCGGATCGCCGATACGGCCGTGCGACCAGAAACGCTTTCCAGTCACGATATCTTTCAATCCATCGCCGTCCATATCGACGAGGTCCACGGCGTGAGGCTCGGAGAATTTTACCCCATAACGGTTGTCCTCGGGCGTGCTGCCCATGATGACGTGTTCTTTAAATCCGCCGTCGCGAAGCTGCTCGTACCAGGCCAGCCCGAAACCGTGCGCTGCAAGCGCGGTGATGACGTCGTTCAGCCCGTCACCGTTCACATCATACGCAAACATCTGCGAACCGCCGCTGCCCATCGGCGCTTTGTGAAACGCCCACACGGGATCGCCGCTTAGCGATGCGGGTTGCTCCCACCATCCGTCCTTCTCCAGCAAGTCGGAGCGCCCGTCGCCGTTTACATCCCCGATGCCCATTCCGTGTGTGAAATGCCCGTATTTGTTGTCCGGCGAGATAGCGTGAAAGACCCATGGTTTCTCCGGAGCACTCCAATCCGGTGAGGCATATCCGTAGCGGCCTTGCGTGATGCAGACCAGTTCCGGTCTGCCGTCGCCCGTGATGTCCGCAAACGTGGGGGACTCATTGTTGGTCTGGTTGAAAACCTTGTGCCGGGTCCAGTGCCCGTCCGCACCTTTCGGGTTTTCAAACCACGACGTATCCTGCCCCGGAAAGCCGATGATCAGGATGTCGTTCCAGCCGTCCTTGTTGAAATCCATGGCCCACGCGAAGAAGTTGTCGGAGTACGTATTTTTCACTCCGAGCCCTCCCTCAAAGCCCGGAATGGTGATGGTGGTTTGCGGTCCGGCGCGATACTTGAAGGCCGCTTTTGCGGGGTAATACTCGTGGCGTTTCGTAAAGTCCGGACCTTCCCACCACCAAGGGCCGGAAATCAGATCGTTCACCTTGTCGTTGTTCAAGTCGCCGAAGTTCGCGCCTTCGCTCCAGAACTGGTCACTGAGCTGAATGCGTTTGAACGTGTGCAACTCATCTGCGCGAACGGTCGGGGCAAATGTGAGCAACGCGGCGAGAAGTGCGGGCTGGATGAAGTTCATAGGCGGAATCGATCTGATTCACGGAAACAACCTGACGCCGGGGGATGACTTAGCAGCAACAAGCCACGAGAAATTATCGGACGAAAGCTTGATGTATTGGGATGCCGCAGGGTGTAGTCGTTGCTCGATCGATGTCCGAACCTGAAAAATCCATACCCGGCTGGGAGCGCTGGCTGTCTCGCCTCGTGCTGCTGCTGCTGGTAGCGCTGTCCGTCGGTGCACGTACGCACAACCGTGCGGACGTGTTTCGCAGTGGCGACGTCTATTTTATCGAAGGCGACTGCTACTCCCGGATGACTCGCGTGAAGATGGTCGCCGATGGGCAACTCGTCATTCGACATCACGATTTCGAAAACTGGCCCGCTGGAACCACGCCGCACACGACTGCACCGCTCGATTGGCTCATTGCGGGGATGCGGTTTGCGTTTCGTCCGTTTTCCGATGGCGTGCCGGATCGGGATTTGGAGCTTGCGGGTGCTTGGGTTTCGCCGCTTTTCGGCATCGCTACGGTTCTCTGGCTCTGGTGGTGGGCGGGGCGGTTGCGACTGCCGTATCGCGTACTGATGATCTTCTTCTTCGCGCTGAGTCCGATCCTTGTTCACGGGACGCTGCTCGGTAGGCCGGATCATCAATCGATGCTCGTGTTCTTACTGGCCATCGCGATTGGTGCGGAACTCGCGCTCGCCGATTCCGGAATGTCCGCGCGCCGCGCGAAGAAATGGAGTCTTTTGGCCGGTCTCGCATGGGGGCTGTCGCTGTGGACCTCCCTTTATGAGCCTGCAGTTTGCTTTGCCGGTGCCATTGTGTGGCACGCGATTACCGGACGAATGGCGCTGACCGCGAAGGCGGTGCGCCCGCGATGGATTGCGTTGGGCTCGGTGCTCCTCGTCGCGCTGCTTATCGACGGGTTGCGCTTCTCGCTTCCGGAGCCCGCACTTCGCGATCGGCTCGTCGCGTGGAGTCGGACGATCGGTGAGTTGAAGATGATGAGCCTGTTCTCCGAGATACCGTTGGTGTTTTGGTTGCCAGCTCCCTCCAAAACACCATTTCATTGGTTCGGTATGTTTTGGCTTTCAGCTCCGGTGCTCCTCGTGCTGGCCCGTAAAATGGACCGTCGCTCGCTCAGCATACTCGGACTGCTTGTGGTAATGTTTGCGCTCACTGTTTGGCAGCGGCGATGGGGATATTTCTCCGCCCTCGCCGTCGCGATGAGCATCCCGTGGCAGCTCGGGGCGCTGCGGGTCCAGTGGCTTGGATGGGTGGCGGGATTTGCCGCCATGATTCCAGTCTCGCTTGATTGGGCCGACCGCCTCCATCCGACGCTGGAAACTCGTGAAGCACGCGAGGAAAAACGTGAGCAGGACCGCGCAGTGGAACAGGAACTCCGCCGCATCGCGCTGCTCATGCGCTCCGCAGAAAAGCGACCGTTTCTTGCCGTGTGGTGGCAGAGCCCGCAGCTCGCGTATTGGTCCGGTCAGCCGGGTATTGCAGGGACGAGTCACCAGAGTTTTCCCGGCATCTTCGATAGCGCGCGCTTTTTCCTGTCGGACTCGGAGAATGAGGGAGCCGGCATCCTCCGGGAGCGGGGCGTTCGATACGTAATCATCCATGACTTGGCCGTGGAGACCGATCCTCGAAAGTATCCCGCCGTGATCAATTCTGCGAACATCCTCGGCACCGATGCTCCGCCGGAGCCGATCGCGTTTCGTCTCGCCGAGAGCCCTCGCAAGACGCCGCCGTGGCTCCGATTCGTGACTCCCAAGGAACGCGGACTCGTACTCGCATTGGGCCGCAAACAGGGCGATGAAGTATTGCCTACGAGCATGGAATTCTACGTCCCTCAATTCTTTCAACTCTACGAAGTGCAGCCGGAACAATTTCCAAAGACACCATGAATTACGACTACGATTTCCTCATCATTGGCGGCGGCAGCGCAGGCTACGCCGCAGCGCGAACGGCGGCGGCGGCCGGCCTCAAAACGTGCGTCGTAGATGGCGCGTCGGAGCTGGGCGGGCTGTGCATTTTGCGGGGCTGCATGCCGAGCAAGACGTTGCTGCAATCCGCATCGCGCCTTGCATCCATGCGGCGGGCAGGGGAGTTCGGGCTGCGGGCATCCGGTCTGGGATTCGACGGCGGCGAGATTATCGCGCGGAAGCGGCGTCTGATTTCAGGCTTCGCGGATTATCGCGCAGAGCAATTGCAGGATGGGCGCTTTGCGCTCGTCCGTGGCCTCGCGAGATTTGTGGATGCACACACTGTCGTGGCGAAGTTTCCCGATGGAACGGAGCGCCGAATCACGGCGCGCACGTTCCTGCTCGCCACAGGATCGAAGGTCAGCGCGGTTCCGATTCCTTCGCTGAATGAGGCCGGCTTTTGGACCACGGACGACGTGCTCGATAGCGAGGAGATTCCGGTCAGCGTTATCATTCTCGGAGGCGGCGCTACGGCGGTGGAGTTTGCCACGTATTACGTGGGTCTCGGGCGAGACGTGACGATCATCCAGCGCAGTGCGCAGCTCTTAAGAGGAACCGACGAAGACATCGCCGAGGCTCTGGTGGAAGGGCTGCGTCAGCGCGGGGTGAAGGTCTATACCGGCACGAAGCTGCTTTCCGCCGAGCGCACGCCCGCCGGAAAGCGCATCACGTTTGAGCACGCATCGGGAACGTTATCCGTCGAAGCGGAGCAGGTTCTGCACACTCTCGGCCGGGAGCCAAATGTCACCGGATTGAATCTCGCAGCCGCGGGAATCTCCGAACCCGGACGCCCCAAAGTCAGTCTCTCCCAACAGACCAGCCAGCCGCACATTTTCGCAGCAGGCGATGTCGCCGGTCCCTACGAGATCGTCCATATCGCAATCCAGCAGGGCGAGATCGCAGCACGCAATGCAGTGCGGGTGATCGCTGGCGAAGGCAAGCTGGAGGAAAGCGACTACCGTCTCCGGCTCTATGGGATTTTCTCGGACCCTGAGGTCGCCGTTGTCGGTGCCGCGGAATGCGAGCTGCGCGAGGCCGGAATCGCATTCCGCAGCGCAAAGTATCCGTTCAACGACCACGGTAAATCGCTCTGCATGGGCGAGACGGATGGCTTTGTGAAACTCATCGCGTCCGTCGAGACCGGCGAGATTCTCGGCGGCTCGGTCGTCGGTCCTCATGCGACTGAGCTCATCCACGAAATCGCCGTCGCGATGCACTTCCACTCCACCGCCGCGCAACTCGCAGCGGTCCCGCACTATCACCCGACGCTGAGCGAAATCTGGACTTATCCCGCCGAGGAGCTTGCAGGTTAGCCGCGGTCCTTTAAACACATGCCCATGCTCGCCGAGCTCAAAAACGTCACGAAATCCTATGCCAGCGGCGACACCGCCGTGCCCGTGCTCGCCGGATGCGACTTCGCCATCAATGACGGCGAGACCGTCGCCATCGTCGGGCCCAGCGGCTCGGGCAAAAGCACGCTGCTGAATCTGCTCGGCGCACTCGACCAGCCCGAATGCGGCGAAGTCATCGTCGATGGCAAAAACCTCGCGTCGTTGAAACCCGACGAGCTTGCTGCGTTTCGCAATACCGAGGTCGGATTCATTTTCCAGCTTCATCATCTGCTCCCGCATTGCAGCGTGCTGGAGAACGTCCTCGTCCCCACGCTCGCCCGGAAAGCGACAAAGGCCGAGCGTGCGGCCTTTCGTGAGCGGGCGGCGAAATTGCTGGAGTCGGTCGGACTTTCGCATCGGCTGGAGCACCGGCCCGGACAACTCTCCGGCGGCGAACGTCAGCGCGTCGCCGTGGCCCGCGCGCTCATCACGTCGCCAAAGCTACTCCTCGCCGACGAGCCCACCGGTGCGCTCGATCGGGAAAATGCCGCGCGGCTCACCGAGTTGCTCGCAGATATGAATCAGCGCGAGAAGGTCGCGGTCGTCATGGTCACGCACGCACCGGAGCTGGCGCAGAAAATGGGCCGGGTGTTGGAGCTTCGCGACCGGAAGCTGGTTTGACGCAATGGCGATTCCCATCCACCATTTTGTCATGAGCACCGTTCAAGTTCAGGAAGTCATCATCACTCCCGAAGAATACATCGAGGGGGAACTCCACAGCGAAGTCCGCCATGAATACTACGCGGGCCGAGTGGAGGCGATGGCGGGAGCGAGCACGGCGCACAACCAAATCATGATGGCCTTCGGGTCGGCTCTCAATGTTCAATTAGAAGGAAAGCCATGCCAGCCGTTCGTGGCAGACATGAAAGTCCACATCCGCAGCGCCGATGAGGACTGGTTCTATTACCCCGATGTGCTCGTGAACTGCGATCCAGTCGGGCAGCACAAGTATTACTGCGACACGCCATCCGTGATTGTCGAAGTCCTTTCCGAAGCCACCGAAAACAAGGACCGCCGCGAGAAGTTTTTCGCATTCACCACCATCCGGAGCCTTCACACCTACATCCTCGCAGCGCAGGATAAGCGCGAGGTCACCGTCTTCCATCGAACGACAGGCGATTGGTCGCGCACCGTTCTAACCGGCAACGCCACGCTCTCGATTCCTGAGCTGGAGTTCACCGTTCCCCTCGACGCGCTTTACGCGCGCACCGGCCTGTGAAAACCGGACGCCTGCTCACACAAAGCATCCGCCACAACTGGCGCACGCATCTTGGCGTCGTCCTGGGTTGCGCGCTTGCGGCGCTCGTTCTCACAGGGGCGCTTATGGTGGGCGATTCGGTAAAGGGGACGCTCAAGGCGCAGGCGGAGTCGCGTGTGGGCAAAATCGGCGAGGCGCTTTTGTGTGGCGAGCGCTTCGTGCCGTGGCCGGCGGATAAGGCAAAGCGGCCCGCTGTCGTCGCTCGGATGTTTTTCCCCGGCGATGACGCGGCGGGTGTGTTGCTGATGCAAGGCTCGGCAGTGCGCAGCGATGGCAAGGCCCGCGCGAACAAAGTGCAGGTGGTCGGTGTGGATGAGGATTTTTGGAAGTTAGCGCCGAGGGACGAAAAGGACAAAAGGGACATAAAGGACGCGGTCCCTTTGGTCCCTTCAGTCCTTTCTGTCTCCTTAAACCAGCGCCTCGCCGCCCAACTCTCTGTTAAAGTCGGCGACGAGCTCTCGCTCTACGTCGAAAAGCCGGGTGCGTTTTCCAAGGATGCGCCGCTCTCGGGCGAGGAAGCGGCGCTCGTCACCGTGAAGGCGCGGGTCGGGCGCATCGTGGGCGACGAAGACTTCGGGCGCTTCGCTCTCACCGCCAGCCAGGTCCCGCCGAATACGGTGTTTGTGCCGCTGGGGGAGTTGCAGGCGAAGGTGGGGTTGGGGGAGAAGGTGAATGTGGTGTTAACCGACACCGAGCCCATTCCGAAGCCGCGGGAACTGAGTTTAATTGCCCGGTTTTTGGATCGTATCCGACACGGAACGCCTCCAGCGATCCCAAGGACGATTTCCGGGAAGATCATGGGCGCAGACCCTATAACCAATTCCTACCTAGAGAATGAGATTCGGATAGTTGGGGTTGGCGATTCCGAGGGGTGTGAGATTAGAACGCCTCGTGTATTTCTCGACGCGAACATTGTGTCCGCAGCTCGTTCAAATGAACGGACGTCCGTGGACCAGTTTTTCGTGGTCCATAAAGATTCACATAGGACCATCGCGCCGCCGCCTCCCGGTCTCGACTCCCTCACCTATTTCGTCACCGTCATCGAAAAGGGCGCGCCGACGGCGACGCGCGACAGGAGCGGCGACATTCCTGTCGCCGCTCCTATTCGCTCCACCCCATACTCCATGGTCACCGCCATCGACGCTCCGTCGTCCGGCTTTGTGCAGGCCGAGCTCGCCGATGACGAAATCCAAATCACCCGCTGGCTGGCCGATGACCTCGAAGTGAAGCCCGGCGACACGCTCACCTTGCGCTACAGCATCATGGGCGAGCGACGCGAACTCATCGAAAAGACGCGCGCTTTCACCATCCTCGCTCCCATCATCGAGATGGAAGAGCCGCAGCTCGACAGCTCGTGGATGCCCGATTTTCCTAACGTCCCGGACAAAGACAGTTTCAGCAAATGGAAGCCCGGCTTCCCGTTTGACTCCAAGCGCATCCGCAAAAAAGACGAGGAGTATTGGGAGAAACATCGCGGCACGCCGAAGGCGTTCATCAACCTCAAAGTCGGACAGGAAATGTGGGGCAACCGCTGGGGAAATCTCACCAGCATCCGCTACCCCGCAGGCATTAGGCGCGAGCAAGTCGAGCGCATCGCTGCATTCATCGACCCCAAAGCGCTCGGCTTCCGCGTCGTAGACCTCCGCGAGCAGGCCCTCGCCGCCACCGATGCGCCGGTCGATTTCGGCCAGCTCTTCGCGTCGTTTTCCTTCTTCCTCATCGCCGCCGCCGCCGTGCTCACCGGGCTGCTATTTACATTCACCATCGAACAACGCTCCGCCGAAGCCGGGCTGCTGCTCGCCGTCGGCTGGACGCGCAAACAAGTGCGGCGATTGTTCCTCAAAGAAGGTGCGCTGCTCGCCATCATCGGCGCGACGCTCGGAGTCGCCGGTGCCGCGCTCTACACCAAAGCCGTGCTTTACGCGCTCGGCGGCGTGTGGAGCGGCGCGACCGGCGGAACCACATTTCTCTTCGTAGTGAACGGCGCCACGCTCGCGGCTGGCATCGCCGGCAGCGTGGTCATGGCGCTCTTCGCCATGTGGCTGGCGAGCCGGAAACTGTTCAAGCGCGAAGCCGCCGCGCTGATGAGCGGGGATTTAGCGGAGGCCAAGCGATGAAGCGCTGGGCACTCGAGACGCGTTATGGAGCGGCGTGCTTCCAGCCGCCGTTCTGCAAACGCGGAGCGGCAATTTCCCCGGCGTGCCCCAGTCAGGAAAGTGAGCGCTTCGCGGTGGCGAAGGCGGCGGCTGGAAGCGCGCCGCTCCATAACGTCAACCGAAGCCCGGACGGCATCGGAAAAGGAGTTGAAGCATGAAGCCTGAGAAACCTGCGGCGAAGAACACCCCCGTCCCAATTTGGATATGGATTCAGGTGTTCCCGGTTATCCTTGTTGTGGCCATTACGTTGATTGTGACGGTGATGCGCGGCAACTTGAATCCCATGGCTTTCTTCGGCATCGGCTTCGCGCTTCTTGGCCTTGGCATCTGGTTCTGCCGCGTCGTCATGCGTCGGCTCGATTCCGGCTCGACGCTCGACTCTGCGAACGACCTCGCCCTGCGCAATACCACCCGCCGGCACGGACGTTCGCTTGCCACCATCGGCGTTCTCGCGAGCGGCGTCTTCATGGTCGTCGCCGTCGATTCCTTCCGCAAAACCGGCGACATCGACGCCACTCGCAAGGACTCCGGCACCGGCGGATTCGCGCTCATCGGCGAAAGCGCCTCGCCCATTTACGAAGACCTCAACTCGCAGAAAGGACGCGAGGCCTACGCGCTGGATGACAAAATCATGGAGGGCGTCCGCGTCGTCCAAATGCGCGTGCGCGATGGTGATGATGCGAGTTGCTTGAACCTCAATAAGGCGGTGCAGCCGAGGGTGCTCGGGGTGAAGTTCGAAGAACTTGCGGGTAGTGGCGCAGGCGACTCGCCTGCACTAGTCTCGTCGGCGACTCGCCGAAACGGCGGGCGGGTCGCCCGCGAGTCGGATGCAGGCGGGTCGCCTGCGCCACTACGCCGCTTCTCGCTCGATTGGAGCACCGTCACTGCAAAGGACGCAATCCCCGGCGTTGTCGATGCCAACACGCTGCAATGGGCGATGCAGAAAAAAGTCGGTGACATCATCGAACTCCCCGGCGAACGCGGCGAACCCTCGCGCATTCAAATCTCCGGCACAGTGCCCGCGAGCATCCTGCAAGGGCTCGTGCTCATTCCCGAGGAGCGCTTTATTTCCGCGTATCCCAATTCCGCCGGCACCCGCTTCTTCCTCATCGACTGCCCGCCCGAACGCGCCGCCGCCGTGCGTGAACACCTCGTCGAGCAACTCGGCGACCGCGGGCTCGAGCTCGTCCCCACCGCCCAGCGACTCGCGGAATTCAACGCCGTGGAAAACACGTATCTCTCGATCTTCCAAGTCCTCGGCGGGCTCGGCATGTTGCTCGGCAGCGCGGGCCTCGGCATCGTCGTCGCGCGCAACGTGCTCGAACGCCGCCGCGAATTCGGCCTGCTCGAAGCCATCGGCTTTACTCCCGCGCAACTCCGCTCGCTCGTCTTCGCCGAACACCGCTGGCTCATCGTCGCGGCGCTCGGCATCGGCAGCGCGAGCGCCATTATCGCGGTGCTTCCGGGCATCATTCAACGCGGCGCGGGCTTTCCGTGGGCTTCGCTGCTCGGACTCTTCGCAGGCATGGCGGCGCTGAGCGTCTTCTGGGTCTGGCTGGCCACGCGCCTTTCGCTGCGCGGCTCATTGCTCACTGCGCTGAGGAATGAGTAGCGACTCGTGCAGAGTTATGACGGCGCGATTCCTTTTCATCGCGGTGGCGTACTTTATTCCTGCGGGCTTCGCCGGGGCGGGGGAGGCGGAGAAGCGCAAAACGCTGGAGGCGGAGATCGCAGCGCTGGAGGCCTCGATGAAAGCAGCGACGCCGGAGATTGAAGAAGAGATGCACGAATGGGAGTCGGACTTGCATCTGCCGGTAAAATGGGAGCCTCTCACCGTGGTCGTGGCAGAGTCGCGCCATGGCAGATTGGAGCCGCAACCCGATGGCTCGCTGAAAGCCCCGGCGAGTCTCGCGGGGAACGAAGTCTATACGATTCGCGCGACGACGACGCGCAAAGAAATCACGGCGTTTCGCGTGGAGGCTTTGCTCGACAGCGGAACCGTCGGCCGCACGGGGAATGCGGTGCTGACGGAGTTTCAAGCGACCGTCGCGCCGGAGAATGCGGCGCTCCGTCCCGGCAATGTGCGTTCGCTGAAGTTCTCGTCGGGAAGCGCTGATTTCGCGCAGAAGGGTTTCGGGCCGCAGGCGGCTATCGACGGCGATCCGAAGACAGGCTGGGCATTTCTGGGTGCCACCGACAAGCCGCACGCTGCGGTGTTCGAGCTTTCCACGCCGCTCGGCGTTGGAGCAGGGGAGCTGCTTACGATTGTCCTTTGGCAGGATTACACCATGCAAAGTCTGAACCGTGTGCGCATTTCCGCGACGACGAAGGCACCGCCCGTCCGGGAGCTTCCCGAGTCGATCCGCGAGACCATCGCGCTGGAGCCGAGCGAGCGCACGGCGGAGCAAAGAGCGGAGTTGCTGGATTACTTCCGCCCAATGGCAAAGGCGTATGCGACCGTGAACAGACAGATCCGCGAAAAGCGGGAAGAGCTTGCGAAGCTCAAGCCGACAGAACGCTCCGGCGGACTGCGCGGGAAGTAGCTCGTCATTGCGAGCGGAGGTCCTCTTTCCCCGAGGCCCCCCGCACGGGAGCCGCCTACCTTTGCAGCGAGCCAATGAGCTCATTCACCTTATCCACCACCGCCTGAAGTTCCGCCTGCGTCGGCGGATTGCTCACGGTAAATGGGA